>JAFLCL010000275.1 GCA_017303575.1 Deltaproteobacteria bacterium | reverse complement strand
GCGAGCCATCGAGATGAAACCCAGTGGACGGGTCACGCGGGCGGGGGCCTCCGCTCCGCGTGTCGTCTCCGCGCCGACGCTGCGCTGCGACCCCCGCCCGCGCGCCCCTCGCGGTGTCTTTCTCATCGGGGAGCGAGAAACAATCGATTCACGGTCCGACTCGAAGCGCTTGCGAGCGCGCAGGGCCACCCGCTCAGGGCGCGCTGCACTCGGATAGCGCGCTCACATCGATGCTCGCCACCGTGTAGGCATCGGTCAGCACGCTGAGCTCGCGCGGCGAGACCCAGAGCACACGCGCTTGCTTGGCCATGCCGAGAAGTGGGAGCGCCTTCCTCCCGAAGATCACCAACGCTCGACGGGCCAGCCGCGTCGTCGGGCTTGCCAGCTGAGGCGCGGATCGGGGTTGATCACGCGCGCCTCGCCCACGTGCTCGAGCATCGGGAGATCGCTGATCGAGTCCGAGTAGAAGATGCTCTTGGCGAGATCGATGTCGTGGTCCTTGGCCCACACGTTCGCGAGCTCGACCTTGCCGCGGCCGAACGCGAGCGGGAGCACCACGTCGCCGGTGAAGCGGCCTTCGCTCACCGCGAGGCGCGTGCAGAGCACGTGCGGGATGTCGAGCTCTTTGCCCAGCGGCTCGGCGGCGTAGGGGCTCGAGCCCGAGAGGATCGCGAGCACGAAGCCCTCGCGTCGCTTCTTCTCGACCTCGGCGCGCGCGCGCTCGGCGACGAGCGGCAGCACGTCGGCGCGGAACCAGCCCAGGCACTCCTCGGCGAAGGCCTGCTCGTCGATGCCCGTCAGCGTGCGGGCGGCGAAGCGGCTCACCGCCTCTGCGTCGACGACACCGAGCGTGTACTGCACCGACCACCCGAGGACCCGCGCGAGCTCGCGCGCCTTCATCTTCTTCTCGCGCACGCGCCACTGCGCGTAGCGGATGCCCGTGTTCGCGCGCACGAGCGTCTTGTCCATGTCGAAGATGGCCGCGCGCGCGGAGGGCATCTCGCAAGGGTGGCATGCATGCGGGCCGGCGCACCTCGAGCACGCGATCGGGCGCTCGCGACGGAGCTCGGCTACACAGCACGCATGACTTCCACCTCTCTCCGAAGCGCTCTCGTGGCCCTCGCGCTGTCGCTCGTCGCGTGCGGCGGAGGCACCGACACACCCGATGCCGTGAGCCCCGGCATGGACGCGCCCGTCGCGTCCACCTCGGACACCAACGCGACGCCGGATGCCGCGGCGAGCCCCGATGCCTTCCGCGCGGACGACGCGCCCAGCACGGGCGAGGACGCCCCCGCGCTCGTGGATGCGCCCTCGCCCAGCGATCCCGACGCCGTCGTGATCGAGACGGACGGGGGCTTCGAGGGTGACGTGGGTAACGTCGGCGCGGGCGAGTGCGACTCGACGGTCGAGTGCCTGCCCACGTGCTTCCGCCCGATCCGCTGCGTCAAGGAGTGCGGCGGCCCGGTGACCGAGTGTGGCTGCTGCCCGTGCGCGACCGGGAGCATCGACTCGATCACGTGCGGTACGACCGACTGAACGCGGCGCGCGTGCGCTCCCCTCTCGCACGCGCCGTGCTCTAGACTGCCCGGACATGCGGAGCCCCTTGCACGTGATCCTCGCGACCGCGCTGGTCGCGGCATCGCTCTTCGCCTCCGGCGGGCACGCGCGCGCGCAGGAGACGGCGACCGACGTCGCGGAGCCGCCCGAGTACGCCGCTCTCATCGATGGTGCGCTCGCGGAGTTCCAGGCCGGCCACTGGCCCCAGGCTCGCGCGCTCTTCGAGCGTGCGCATGCGTCGTTTCCCAACGCGCGCACGCAGCGCGGCATCGGCATGGCGTCGTACGAGATGGGCGATTTTCCCGCGGCGATCGGCGCGCTCGATGCGGCGCTCGCGAGCGAAGTCCGGCCGCTCACCGAAGAGCAACGCACGCAGGTCACCGCGCTCCTCGAGCGTGCGCGTGCGCTCGTCGGTCGGTTCACGCTGCCGGCGGCGGCGTCGGATGTGCGTCTCTCGGTCGATGGTGTCTCGACGCGACCCGAGGGCGACTGGCCCACGAGCCCGGGTCGGCTCGCGCTGAGCGTGGGCACGCACGAGATCGTGCTGCGTGATCGTGACGGCCGTACCGCGCGTACGCGCGTGACCGTGCGCGGCGGAGAGGACACCGCGATCGACATCGTGCCGCCCGGCGTCGGCACGGACGGCGCGTCGAACGAGGGCGACCCCGCGCCGTGGATCGTCTCGGGTGTCGGCGCCGCGGTCGCGATCGCGGGCGCGATCCTCTTCGGCGTGGGCAGCTCCGACATCGCGGCGGTGAACGCTGCGCCTGCAGGCACCGAGTGGTCGAGCGTGGCGGGCGTCTACGACAGCGCACCGATCCTCACGGGCACGGGCCTGGCCGCGTTGATCGCGGGCAGCGCCATGGTCGTGGTGGGCGTGGGCTGGGGGCTCGAGCGCTTGCTCTCGAGCTCGGGCGAGGAGCGTCGCACCCGCGTTCGGCTCGCGCCGACCGGGTTGGTGCTGGAGGGATGGTTCTGATGCAGCGCCCCACGTTCACCGCCCTCACGTCGATCACGCTCGCGCTCTCGAGCGTCGCCGCGCTGTCGATGGTGATGGGCTGCTCGCCCGTCGCGCCCACCGATGGCTTCTACGCATGCGCCACGGGCGGCTGTCCAGCTGCGTACCCGTACTGCGATCCCGACGATCAGCGCTGCTACGCGTCGGCGCCGCCGGACACGGGCCCTCGCCCCGACACTGGCCCGGCGCCCGATGCGTGGGCGGCGATGGGCACGGTCCCTCGCTACGGCGTGTGCACCACGAACGAGAGCTGCGTGCCCGGACAGAGCCTCGAGTGCGTCGACGGCGCGTGCGTCCAGCGCTGCACCGGCATGGGCTCCACGTGCTCGCCTGGTGTCTGCGCGCCGCGAGAGCTGCGACGGCCCGGCTTCGTCTGCCTCGATCCGTGTGACGGTGGCGCGGTCTGCCCATCGGGCGCGACGCGCCGCGAGGACACCGACTCGGGGCGCACCATCTGCCACTGCGTCCCCATGAGTTGGTGACCCCCTCGACGTGGCCAGCTCAGGGACCGAGACACCATGGGTTCACGACCTAAGGGACGCGGTGGTGGGGGGTCCAGGGCGAGTTCCGCAGGCCGAAGGCCGAGGATGTTTGAGCATCGGACCCCCCTCCGCCGCGGCCCGCCTGGGGATTCTCTCAATAGGGCGGCTCGTAGGCGGGACGGGCGCTCGTGAGATCGAGCCACACCACCATCGCGCGCGCGACGTGCTCGGGGGCGGGCGTGAACCTCAGCGTCGCGAGCTGCGCGGCGTCCTCCTGCGAGAGCACGTAGAGGAGCGCATCGCGCGTCCGCGGGAGGAAGAGGCCTCCGGCCATCGGTGTCGCGGTGACGATCGTCTCGCCCGCCGACGCAGCCGCCGCGGGGAACAGCGTCGTGTCCCAGGCACGACGAAACGCCGCGACCTCGTCGTCGCTCAGGCCTGCCTCCGCGAGCGCGCGCGCGAGCGTGTCGCTACCCTCACCGAGAGCGCCCGTGGGCACGTCGAGCTCCACGCTCGCGCCGATCGCGGGCGCGTCGATCACGCTCGCGCTCGTGCCTCGTACGCGCACGAGACGACCGGTGGGCGCGCGCTCGATCGTCACGCGGAAACGATCGTTGCCGAGCGGCGCGACCGAGAGCGGGAACGACGGTGCGCTCGTGAGCTCGCCTCGGTAGAAGAGGTGATCCCAGCGCGCGCCGTCGAGCTCGAGGCAGTCGCCATCGGGCGTCTCGACGGTGGCGAGCTCGATCGCTTCGCAGCCATCGGCGCCCGTCAGCGTGTTGCACGGAGGCTCGCCGAGCGTGGGGTAGCGCGTGCCGCTGCACGAGCCCTCCACGATCGACACGCCACGCCACGCGAGGCTCGCGCCCTGTGATCCGCTGGGCACCAGCGGCCAGTGCTCGACCATCGTGCCGCTCGCGAGCGTGACCTCGACGTCGACGGAGAGCGGGCCCTCGCCCTCGCGATGAAAGTAGAGGACGGGCTTGGCGATCGGGATCGGCGTCGGCGCGCGTCGCGGCCCAGAGAGCACCACGTGATCGGCGAGGTTGCCGCGCAGGAGGCCCCACTCGTGCACCTCGTACGTGGGCGGCGGGATGGGCGTCGGTGTCGGTGCGACGCTCGTGCTGGGCGCGCTCTCCACGCGTCGCTCGCACGAAGCGCAGCCGCCGGCGAGGAAGGGCAGGGAGAGGAGCGACGTGATCAGCGGGACGGCTCTGCGCATGAGCGCAGGTGACCACGACGCGCGCGTTCGTGACAGCGGACCTCGCGGATCAGTCGAGGCCGACGGTCACGCCGGTGCGGACCTCGAGGCGGCTCGCTTGATCGCCGAGGATCGCGGCCGTCGTGGCGCCCGCGCCGACGACCACCACGCCGACGACGATCCAGAACCAAGGCTCCGAGAGCACGTCGCCACCACCACCACCGCCGCCACCACCACCACCGCCGCCGCCGCCCGCCACGCCCGGCACTGCGCGCCCGACGACGCGCGGCTCGAACTCGCTGCCGAGCACGAGGATCTGGTTGCCGAACGGATCGACGAGCTCGACCCAGTACTCCACACGATCGGCCGTCGAGGCGCCCTCGACGCGCGCGAACATCACCGGCTGCGCGGCCTCTTCTTCGGTCGTGAACTCGAGCGTGCCCTCGAGGCGTGCGTGCACGCGCAGCGACCGACCGAGCTGGAACGGATCGGTGAGCGCGACGTGGAGCGCGCTCTGCACGCGCGCGAGGCCGATCTCGGCCCCCAGGCGCTCGGGACGCGAGGTGACGATGCCGCGCGCCTCGAGGAACGGCGCACGCAGGCGCGGCGGCACGGTGTCGTCGAGATCGGCGCTGAGATCGATCGCGAGCATGCGGACGAAGAAGTCGCGCGCGCGCTCGTTCTCGCCCACCGCGGCCGAGCTCACGCCGAGCAGCTCGTAGATGCGCACCAGCTGCGCGGGCGTGTGACGACCTTCACGCAGCGCCTCTTGCGCCGCGGCGAGGGTGCCCTCGAAGTCGACGTCGAGGTACGACTGCTCCGCGCGCTGGAGCGCACCGGTCGCTTGTGCCGCGCCGCGCTGCGCCCGGGCCATCGCGGGGCCGAGCGCGAGCGAGGTCGTGAGGACGAGGGCCGCCGCGAGGAGCGTCGTTCGCGTGATCACAGTCCCTCCGCGGCGCATCGTGCGCTGATCTCTTCGGTCGGCGGGTCCGCGTCGTACGCGGCGTCGTAGCGGGTGGTCGGGTAGATCGCGACGTCGATGCGCGAGCCCGAGTAGATCTCGCCGTCGGCGCAGCCTGCGAGGATCGTGTTGTTGCCGTTGCTGTCGAGGCCCTCGACGAGGAAGCCTCGACGGCCGCCGCCGACGTCGGGGATCGTGATGCCCGCGCGCACTTGGCACGGGGTCACTGCCGCGCTCTCCCACAGCGGATCGAGCCCTGGATCGCGACCGTTCGACACGGCGGTGACGAGCGCTGGACAGCTCGTCTCTTCGAGCGCGTACACGCGGATCCGCATCGAGCGGCTGACGAGGAAGGTCTCCGACGAGGGAAACCGCACGTCGAGCGGCACCTGCTGGGGCCCGCACGACGCGAGCATCATCGACAGCGCCGTCGAGGCCAGCACCATCGAAGCGACGCGGGGGCTGAGCGAGGCGCGCGTCATTCGAGGTCCGTCGCCTGGATGATGCGCTCCTGCTGGATGCCCATGCCGTCGTCGGTCACGCGCCACACTTCGTAGTCCGTGCGCACGTCGCCGAGATCGCTCACGTCCACCGAGCCGCTCGCGCCCTCGTAGTTCACCTGCTCGCCTGCCTGCAGGCGCTGCACGGCCTCCGAGAGCTCGCCCACGCGCACGATCTCACCGCCAGGATCCCCGAGCGCCCGTACGGACTCCATGATCGGGCCACCCTCGGTGCTCTCGGCCCGCGCGATCGCGAGGTAGAGCAGGGCCGCCGCGTCGTAGTTGTTGCTCACGAACGGTCCGGGCTCGGTGCCCCACGCCGCGCGGTGTCGCTCGACGAAGCTCTGGTAGGTGGGGCCTGCGGGCTGGGTGATCGGGGCCGCGCCCTGGAAGTCGATGGTGGCGAGGAGCGTGCTGCCGACCTCGTCCACGAACGTGTCGCTGCGAAGACCATCGGTGCCGATCCACAGCACACTGGGGGCCATCGTGAGGCGCGCGTAGTCGCGGAGGATCGTGCCCGCCGTCTCGGGGTACGCGATCAGCGCGACGCAGCCGGGGTTGGCCATCGCGACACGCGTCACCTCGGTCGTGTAGCTGGGTCGCTCGTCGACGAACGGCACGGTGGCCACCACCGTGCCCCCGAGCCGCGTGAACTCGGACTGGATCGCGGCGGCGAACGGCGCGCCGTAGGCGTCGTCGATGTGGAGGATCGCCATGCGCGTGCAGGTCTCTGCGTCTGCGATGCGCGCCACGACCTGCCCCTGGAGCGCGTCCGAGGGCGCGGTGCGGAAGAAGAAGCGCTGTTCGAGCGGCGAGGCCGTGGAGGCCACCGTGAGGCTCGGGCTCGTCGCGCAGCAGCTGACCTGCGGCACGTTCGCGTCTCGCGTGACCCCCTCGTAGATCGCGAGGGTCCCGCCACTGCCTGCGTCGCCGATGATCGCCACGACGCCTTCGGCTTCGACCGCGCGCTGGGCCTGCGAGACAGCGACCGACGTGTCGGTCTCGCTGTCGAGCACCACGAGCTCCACGAGACGGCCCGGCAGGGGACCGCCCGCCGCGTTGATCTCCTGGGTCGCGAGCTGGATGCCCTTGAGCCAGAGCTGACCATCGGGCCCGAGCGAGCCGGTCTGTGGCATCACGACGCCGATCCGGATCGGTCCTTCCTCGCTGCTCGAGGGCCCGCGGGTGCAGGAGCCGACCACCGCCGCGAGCGCGCCCACGACGGCAACGCCCGCGAGCGCGTGAGAGACGGCCCGCGAGGTGAGAGAAGGAGAGGAGGTGAGGAGGGAGGACCCCGCCATGAGGCCGCCGAGCATACAGGACTCGTGTCAGACGGCGCGACTCACATCCGTCCCGACCGTGCATGCTACCCCTCGCCTCGAGCCCTCCCGTGTCAGCGCACACGTCCAGCACCTCGCCCACTCGCGGCTCCGTCCCGCGAGGCCCGGTCGAGCTCCACGCGTGGCTGGCCCACGCAGACGCGGTCACGTTCCTGAAGCAGCTGCCGGACGCGTCGGTCGATCTCGTGATCACCGATCCGCCCTACGAGTCCTTGGAGAAGCACCGCGCGGTCGGCACCACCACGCGCCTCTCGCACAGCAAGTCCTCGAGCAACGACTGGTTCACGGTGTTCCCGAACGAGCGCTTCGAGGAGCTGTTCCGCGAGGTGTTCCGCGTCCTCCGCAAGGACACGCACTTCTATCTCTTCTGCGATCAGGAGACGGCGTTCGTAGCCAAACCGGTGGGCGAGAAGGTGGGCTTCAAGTTCTGGAAGCCGCTCGTGTGGGACAAAGAGAAGATCGGGATGGGGTACCACTACCGATCCCGCTACGAGCTCATCCTCTTCTTCGAGAAGGGAAAGCGACGGCTCGCGGACCTGGGGATCGCCGACGTCCTCCGCGAGCCCCGCATCCACAAGGGCTACCCCACCGAGAAGCCCATCGCGGTCTCGCGGGTCCTCGTCGGGCAGTCGAGCCTGCCGGGCGACATCGTGGTCGATCCCTTCATGGGCACGGCCTCGGCTGGCAGCGCCGCGGTCTCGATGGGCCGCTCGTTCTGGGGCTCGGACATCTCCGACAAGGCGATGCAGATCGCCAAGGAGCGGCTCTCGGCGCTGGAGATCGTGAGCCCGAGCGGTGGCGGGCCCGGCTCCGTTCGTTTCGTCGAGGCCCTGCCGCGCGCCCTCCTCGAGGCCGCGGCCTCGCCGGCCAACACACGGCCGCCGCCAGACGAGCAACTCGCGCTGTTCTCGGGCGAGCGAAGGCCGGAGGACGAGGCCGACGAGTGATCTCGATCGCGCCAGAGAGGCGCGATCAAAATGCTTGCGCGTGGTCGGACCCTCGGTCAGTGTTCCGCCCCCTTCGGATCGACCACGACACGTGCTCGACGGAAGAGGGCGAGGCCGAGCCTGGTGCTCGACTCGAGATGGCGGCCCCGCGCTGCGCTCGTTCCACGGAAGAACTCCTTCCGCGGAAGGGCGGCAGGCGAGGCAGGAGAAGAGGAACGGCCATGTACGCAGTGATCAAGACCGGCGGTAAGCAGTACCGCGTCGCACAGGGCGATCGGCTCCGTGTGGAGAAGCTGGCGGGCGACGTCGGCACGACGGTGACCCTCGACGAGGTGCTGATGCTCGGCGGCGACAAGGTCGTCGTGGGCACGCCGCGCGTGAAGGGCGCCAAGGTGACGGCCGAGATCGTCGCCCAGGACCGCGCCAAGAAGGTCATCATCTTCAAGTTCCGGAGGCGGAAGAACTACCGCCGCAAGCGCGGTCACCGTCAGCCGTTCACCGAGCTCAAGATCACCGGCGTGGCCGGCTGAGGAGTACGCCATGGCGCACAAAAAAGGACAGGGCTCTTCGCGCAACGGCCGCGACTCGAACTGCCAGTATCGGGGAACGAAGATCTACGGCGGACAGGAAGTCCGCGCGGGCAACATCCTCGTTCGTCAGGTCGGCTCGAGCATCCACGCGGGCACGAACGTGGGCGTCGGCAGCGACTTCACGCTCTTCGCGAAGATCGACGGCATCGTGAAGTACGAGCGCTGGGGCAAGGATCGCAAGCGCGCCGCCGTCTACCCGAAGGGTGACGCGCGCCTCGCGCCGGCAGCCGCCGCCGCAGAGTGAATCGACGGCCCGCACCCGCGGGCGCGCCGATCGACGAACGCCCCGCAGGCTCGGCCTCGCGGGGCTTCGTCGTGTTGGGCTTCGTCGTGTTGGGTCTTCGCCAACCGATGTTCACCTTCACCACGGTCGCGAATCGCCCCAGCGTGTCGCTTCGTGCGACCGAAGGGCCGCGCGTTTCGGTTTTCGTGGTGGGCCGCGTATCCTGACCCCTCGACTCGCCGAGGTGCTGTCATGACGTGTCCTTCCTTCGTTCGTCTCGCGATCTCGCTCGTGCTCCTCTCCGGCGCGGTGCTCTCGAGCACGCGCGCGTCGGCGCAGACGACGTTGATCGGAGGGCTCGGCGGCACGGCGGGCTACGGGACGCAGTGCCTCGGGCAGAACGACGATGGCTCGAGCAACGTCGTCGACATCTCGCCCTACTTCCCCGACGGGCTGAACTTCTTCGGCACCACACAGCGCACGCTGTTCGTGAACACCAATGGCAACATCACGTTCGCCGGAGGCCTGCCGACCTACACGCCCGATCCCTTTCCCGTCGCGTCGCGCCCGATGATCGCGCCCTTCTGGGCCGACGTGGACACGCGGCACGAGTCGGGCGGCTTCTTCGGCGGCTGCACCGGCCCGGGCGATGGCGAGGCCGTGATGGGACCGCGCTGCGACAACCCCTCGCAGAACGGCGTGTGGTGGCACCTCACGAGCGGTCGCGCCGTCTTCACCTGGGATCGCGTGGGCTACTACCAGTGCAGCGAAGACCGTCGCATGACGTTCCAGCTGATCCTCACGCAGGCGACCGGCTGCGTCGGCCCCGGCGACTTCGACGTCGAGTTCCGCTACACGCAGTGCGACTGGGAGACGGGTGACGCGAGCGGCGGATCGGGCGGCTTCGGCGGCGTCCCGGCGCAGGCGGGCTTCGATGCCGGCAACGAGCGCGACTACATCATGATCGAGGGCTCGCGCGCCGCGGGCATCGCGCGTCACCTCTGCGACAGCTCGAACGTCGACATCAACGGGACGTGGCGGTTCTCGGTGCGTGCGGGCGTCGTGATGTGCCCCGACGCGGGCATGCCGTGCACGCTGCCCGGTCTCATGGGCGCGTGCGCCGAGGGTCGCACCAACTGCGTGGGCATGGGCACCGAGTGCGTGCAGCAGGTCACGCCCGTGCCCGAGCGCTGCGACAACATCGACAACGACTGCGACGGCACGACCGACGAGGTCGACTCGAGCCCGCTCTGCGTGGCGCCCGACGTCTGCGTCTCGGGCACGTGCACGCCGATGTGCTTCGAGGGCGGCTGCGGTGAGGGACAGACCTGCACCTCCGCGGGCTGCGTCGATGACGAGTGCGTGGGGGTCAGCTGCGAGGAAGGCCAGCGCTGCGTGCGCGGCACCTGTGTGGGCGCGTGCGACGGCGTGCGCTGCCCCGCAGGCCAGACCTGCCGCGGTGGTCGCTGCTTCGACGCGTGCGCGGGCGTGACGTGCGACGAGTGCGGCGTGTGCGACGAGGGCGCGTGCGTCGCCGAGTGCACGGCCACGAGCTGCAGCGGCGGCGAGAGCTGCGACGCCGAGGGGCGCTGCGTCGAGACGGCGTGCCTCGGCGTGTCGTGCTCGGCGGGCACGTTCTGTCGCGGCGGCAGCTGTGTGGATGCCTGCGACGGAGCGACGTGCCCGTTCGGCGAGACGTGCCGCATGGGCATGTGCGTGCCCGAGGATCCGCCGGACGCCGCCTTCGTCGGCCTCGACGCGAGCTTCGAGGGGGTGGACGGCGGCGGTCTGCCGTTCCCCGACGCCGCGTTCGGCATGGACGCCGGGCCTGGCGGCAACGACGCGGGTCGTCGTCGTGGCAGTGGCATGACCGGCTGTGCGTGCCGCGCGCCCATCGGCTCGCGCTCGCCGCCGATCACCCTCGCGCTCCTCGCGCTGGGCCTCACGCTCGTCCTCTCTCGTCGCCACCGCCGCTGAGGAGCACCCCGCGCACCCAACCTTCCTTGCGCGTGTGATCGTTGCGTCGACAGCCGCGCGCCTCGTGATCGAGGCTGCGTGATTGTCGTGTCGGGTGCGTCGGGCTAGCCCTCGGCGCGTGAGCGGCCACGGCAGCGGCAAGGTCATCCTCCTCGGCGAGCACGCCGTCGTGTATGGCGTGCCTGCGATCGCCGCGGGCCTCTCCGTCGGCGCGACCGCGCACACCGAGGACGGCGCGCCTTCGCTGCACGTCGCGCCATGGAACGTGTCGGTGCGACCGGGCGAGGACGCACCGCTCGCGCTCGCGCTCACGGCGTTGCTCGAGGCGCGCCGAAGCGATGTGCACGCAGGCGAGCGCCCGACCGATCGCGCCGTGCACGCTGTCGTCACGTTGCCGGGCAGCGCAGGCCTCGGCTCGTCGGCAGCGATCGGCGTGGCCACGCTCCGCGCGCTCGACGAGGCCGATGGGATCACGCGCGACTTCGATCGCAGCCAGGCCATCGCGCTCGCGTGGGAGCGCGTGTTCCACGGCAATCCGTCGGGCATCGACACAGCGCTCGCGCTGGCCGGCGGTCTCGCGCGCTATCGACGTCACCATGCGCCGGGTGAGCGATCGCTCGAGCCGATCGCGAGCGCTCGCCCGCTCACGCTCGTCGTCGGTCACAGCGGCAGCGCAGGCTCGACGAAGGAGACCGTCGCGCACGTGGCGACGCTGCGTGCGCGCGATGGCGAGGCGTTCGCGCGATCGCTCGAGGGCTTCACGAGCGTCGTCGCCGAGGGCGAGCGCGCTGTCCTCGGCGGATCGCTCGACGCGCTCGGTGCCTGCTTCGATCGCTGCCACACGCTGCTCGCCGCGTGGGGCGTCTCGACGCCCACGCTCGACGCGATGTGCACGCGCGCGCGGGACGCCGGCGCGCTCGG
>JAFLCL010000274.1 GCA_017303575.1 Deltaproteobacteria bacterium | reverse complement strand
GCGGGGCCGACCGGCCAGACGGCAGGCACCAGCGGCGGCACGGCCACGCCGAGCGGTGCTGCGCGGCCGATGCGCGTGCGCCTCGCTGGCATGTCGGTCGCGACGGCGTCGGGCACGGGATCGCGCTGGGACATGATCGGCGGCGAGCCTGACCCCTACGTGATCGTCGTCAGCGTTCCGGGCGCACGAGAGATCGAGCGCACCGCCGTCGTCGCCGATCAGCACGAGATCAACCTCGATCACTGGCTGCCGGGCGCCTACCACGTCGAGGATCTGCCGCTGCGCTTCAGCGTCTACGACGACGACGTCGGCGCGGACGAGCTCATCGGCGTGGCCGAGCTCTCGCGCGAGCAAGCAGCACAGAGCCCCGGCGTCGAGCAGCGCCTCGAGATCCGAACGACGGGCGACGTCCCGCAGACGCTCGGCGTCCTGCGCGTGACCGTACAGCCCGTGATGTGAACGCCAGACTGCGGAAATCCCCGCAGAGCAGACGGGCCGCGGTTCGATAGGATGGGCGGATGCAGTCTCGCCTCACGCTCGCCGCCCTTCCCTTCGTCTCCCTCTTCTTCGCGCTCGGTGCGGGCTGCGACTGCAGCAACATGCCGCCGCCCGGCGGCATCGGGTCGCCGTGCACCACGAGCACGACGTGCAACGCGGGGCTCACGTGCCGTGACGGCACCTGTCAGGTGATGACGGGTGTCGATGCGGGTCCCCTCGACGCGGCGCCCCTGCCCGGCAGCGACACGCCCGCGTGTCCGGTGGCGCAGGTCTGTGCGGGCGGTCGCACCTGCTGCGCGACGGGGGAAGAGTGCGTCGACGACTTCGCGTGCGCGCCCGTGTGCGCGAACGAGCGCTGCGGCGACAACCGCCTCACGTGCTGCGACGCCGACGAGCAGTGCCTCGATGGTGTGGTGTGCGCGGCCCGCTGCGACGCAGGTCGCGCGCTCTGCGGTGAGGATCTCGACACGTGCTGCGGCGAAGGCGAGGTCTGCGTCGAGGACGCGTGCGTCGCGCCGGGCGACACGTGCATGGACGACTTCGACTGCCTCACGGAGGGCACGTATTGCGAGTTCACGATCGGCGCGTGCCTGCCGAACCCGCGGCCGCCGCTCTGCGAGGTGCGGCCCGCGTTCGATCGCATCGCGCTCGAGGTCGAGTGGCATTGGGAGGGCGAGACCGTCGGCGGAACGACGTACGGCAACGTCGTGATCAACCCCACGGTGGGTGACGTGTCGGGCGACGGAATCGCAGACGTCGTCGTGGCTGCGTACGCGGGCAACGATCTCGACAGCTCGATCCTCGCCGCGATCCACGGCCGCACGGGCGCGACGCTGTGGACCGTCTCGGGCACGAACGGCTCGACCTCGCAGAGCGCGGCAGCGGTCGCCGACCTGGATCCGTCCGATCCCGGTCTCGAGGTCGTGTACCTCACGCGCGGCGCCGCCCTCGTGGTGCTCGACGGCGAGACGACGACCGAGCTCGCGCGCTTGGCGGCGGCCACCACGGCCGGTCACGCCGATCCGTCGATCCACGATCTCGATCGCGACGGCGACGCCGAGATCGTGATCGGAGCGCGCGCGTTCGCGTTCGAGGCGATGGGCGCAGGCTTCACGCTGCGCGAGCTCTTCAACGCCAATCTCTGCAACACCAACGGCAGCCAGTCGGTCGTGGCCAACCTCGACGACGATCCGGAGCTCGAGATCACCTGCGGCGGCATGGCGTTCGACACCGACGGCGCGCGCCTCTGGCCCGCCAGCGGTGGCACCGTCGGCTACGCAGCGGTCGCGGATCTCGATCTCGACGGCGCGCCCGAGGTGGTCGACGTGCGCTCGAGCACCGTCACCGTGCGCGCGGGCGCGACGGGCGCCGTGCTGATCGGCGCCGGCGGGACGTGGCTCGGCACCGCGATGGCGATCCCCGGCGGCGGCGTCGGCGGACCGCCGACCATCGCGGACTTCGATGGGGATGGTCTCCCCGAGATCTCGGCCGCGGGCTCGGGCGCGTACGCCGTCTACGATCCGGACTGCATCGAGCCCCGCATCGCCGGCCGCGAGGCGGGCGCGTGCGATCGCATGATGGGCACGACGGACGCGCTGCGCTGGAGCGCGCCGGTGCAGGACCTCTCGAGCTCGCGCACGGGCTCGAGCGTGTTCGACTTCCAGGGCGATGGTGTGAGCGAGGTCGTCTACAACGACGAGTGCTTCCTCCACGTGTTCGATGGTCGCACGGGCGAGGAGGTCCTCATGGAGCCGTGGCCCAACAGCTCGCGCACGGGGCAGGAGTATCCGCTCGTCGTCGACGTCGATCGCGATGGCAACAGCGAGATCGTGGTGCCCGCGAACAACGATCAGGTCACGCGCGACGGCTGCCGCGCGAGCTACCGCCGCGTGTTCGGCTACGCGACCGACATGGACATCCCCGAGGCCTACAGGAACGGGACGCACGGCATCTTCGTGCTCGGTGATCCGGGCGATCGCTGGGTGCGCACGCGTCCGATCTGGAATCAGCTCGCCTACTCCGTCACGCACGTCGACGACCGCGGCGCCGTGCCCGCGACGCCGCCCGACAACTGGACCGTGCCCGGGCTCAACAACTTCCGCGCGAACGTTCAGGGCGCTGGCGTCTTCAACGCGCCGAACCTCACCGTCGACCTCGAGATCGTGGCGGCATGCGGACGCGCGGAGATCCTCCTGTCGGCCGTGGTGCGCAACGTCGGCAGCCGCGGCGTCGCGCCGGGCGTGCCGATCGAGTTCGTGCAGACGATGCCTGCTCCGGGATCCACGCTCGCGACGCTCGCGACGACGCGTCCCCTCCTGCCCGGCGGTAGCGAGCGCATCACAGCGACCGCGACGATGCAGCCCTACGACACCGACCTCGCATTCGCAGTTCGCGTCGACGGCGAGATGGCCACGAGCACCATCACCGAGTGCGACGAGGACGACAACGGCGCCGAGGGCACGGGGCGCTGCCCCGGCCTCGACTGATCCGCACGGCGGGGCGTCGTCAGGACGAAGAGCCTCGCCAGCGCCGCACTGCTCGCTGGAACGCCGACACGCTCGAGTAGCCGAGCAGGCTGGCGATCTCGGACGGTGTGAGCATCCCATCGCGCCGGAGCTGGCTCGCGAGCGCGCGGCGAACGCCTTCGACGATCTCGCGAAACGACTCGCCTTCGTCGGAGAGGCGGCGATGGAGGCTCCGTTCGCTCATCTCGAGCTGCTCGGCCACCCGCGCGGAGGTGGTCTGTCCCGACGAGAGGCTCGCGCGCACCAGGTCCGCGACGCGCTCTCGGAGCGCCCTCGCGGGCGAAGCCAGGAAGCCCTGTGCCTGGAGGATCGCAGGGTGCGCGAGCTCGGAGGGAGTCTCCCAGCAGGCGCGAGCGTAGCGAGCCGTGGTCCTCGGCGCGTCGTAGTGGACGGGGCACCGGAGCAGAGCCTCGAGCTGGCGACGAACGCCACGGTCCGGAAGCGACAACGTGGCCGAGGACAGACCGTGTCTGCCGGAGGTCGCATCGCGGGCGCGGCGATCTGCGGCGGCGATCAGCGTCTCGACGTCGCAGAAGTGCGGGCGTTCTTCGAAGACGGCCTCCATGTCGACCACGAAGGCGTCGGGCTCCTCGCGGACGGAGAGGCGGAGGCCGCTGTTGACGAGCCCATACACGGGCACCACGCGTCGCACGCCATCGCCGACGGTCGAGCCCATCGTCACGATGAAGTCGAGGAGGCCGAAGGCGCCGACGAACGCGTTCTGGGTGGCCACCACGTGGAACATCGGATCGCCCGTGACCTCGATCATGCGCTCGGCGAACGAGAGCGCGATCTCGCGCCGCACACGCCCCGCGGGGTTCCACATGATCGAGGGCTCGGTGCCGAGCTCCGCGAGGTAGCGACGAACCTCGACACCGCGCGCCTCGGCCTCCCGCGCGAGCACCGCGAGCGTGAGCACGGAGCCGTCTCCGGCCCACCTCGATGCCTGACCAGGGCTCATGGTGCGTGCGTCCAACCCTCGAACGATATCGTCGTCGGCCGGGGATGGCGGCGTCGGCCGACGACAGTTCCCGCCACGCGGGGCAACTCCGGTCGGCACCCGCGGCTGGCGGCCCAGCACGCGCCCATCGTCTGCTCGCATGGCGAGGACGAGTGGACATGCGCGACGACGAGCCGCCGAAGCGGCGCGAGCCTCAGGGCTGGGTTCGCCAGCGACGACGGGCCCGGGCGAGGCCGTCGTCCGTGTAGCCGAGCAGCGCGGCGATCTCTCTGGGCTGGAGCGTGCCGGACTGCGAGAGCTGTCGCATGACGCGCGCGCGGGCGCGCCGGAGCAGATCGCGGAACGTCTGCCCCTCCTGCGCGAGTCGCTTGCGCAGCGTCTTCTCCGTCATGCCGAGCGACTCGGCGACCCAACGCAGGGCCACGCGGCGCAGCGGGATGCCGGCGACGAGCACGTCCACGACACGATCGCTGAACGTCTGCGAGGCGATCAGCGGCACCGAGATGAGCTGCGCGAGCGCGGGATGCGCGATCTGCGAGGGCGCATCGACGACGGCCGGATCCCACCGGATCTCCGAGCGCTTCGCGTTCGGATCGTAGGAGACGTCGCAGCCGAGCGCCTCGGCCACGCGGTCTCGCAGGCCTCGATCCGGCATGCGGAAGAGCGCGGACTGGATGCCGCGCCCCGTCGCCATCTTCGTGCGGCTGACGCTGGCGGCCGCGAGACCCTCCACGTCGACGAAGTGCGGCAGGTCCTCGAAGACCGTGTCCACCGTGAACATGGGAAGCGGCACGTCGTCCTCGACGAAGCCCACGCGGATGCCGCTGTTGGCGAGCGTGAACGCGGGGGCCACGCGACGCGCGCCGTCGCGCATGGTGGGTGCCATCGTGATGATGTAGTCGAGCGGACCGAACATCCCGAGCGTGGCGTTCAGCGCGGCCGCGACGTGAAAGAGCGGATCGCCGCTCGCGGCACAGCAGCGCTCGACGAAGTCGAACACCTGCTGACGCCGCACGCGCGTCACAGGGTTCCACGCGGGAGTCCGCCGCAGATCGGCTCGGGCCAGGAGCTCGTCCGTGCGAAGCCCGCGTCGGTCCGCCTCGGTGGCGAACACGACGAGGCTCAGCGCGGAGCCATCACCGCCCAGCGGACGGGGTTGTTCGACGATGGAATGGCTGGTCACCCGGCCCACGAGTGTAGTGCGAGCCCGCAATGGCCCGCAATCGGGGAGGAGTGCCGATGAGGCGTCGAGATCTCGCTTGGTTCCTCTGTGTGCTGACGGGATGTGACCCGGTGACCGTCGAGCCACCGATCTCGGTGACCGACGGGCGAGGCGATCTCGATCCACCCATCCGACGAGCGGCCGAGGCGCTCGACCCTTCGCTCGACGCCGATGGCGACGGCCTGATCGACATGGACGAGGTCGCGGGCTGGACGCTCCGCGTCGATCAGACCGGGCGACCCCAGGGCATCGAGACGGTCGTGGTCACCAGCGATCCGAACGACGAAGACAGCGACGACGATGGTCTGCCGGATGGCCTCGAGCGCCTGAGCGGCGCGAACCCCAACCGCGCCGACACCGATGGAGACGGCCTCGACGACGTCGACGAGGTCCAGCGCTGGGGCACTTCACCCGCCAGCGTCGACACGGACGGAGACGCGCGCGGGCCCACGCCCGATGCGAGCGCCGCGCCCGACGTCGCGCTCTTCGACGCGGCCGAGCTGGCCCTCGAGGACGATCCGCTGCGCCCCGGCTCGCTGACCTCGGCGCCGACCGCGACCTCACCCGTGCTCGCCGACACCGACGGAGACGGACGCACCGACTTCGAGGAGCGCCTCTTCGCGACGCGTAACCCACTCCGCGCCGAGGTGCCTCGCCTGGAGGTCCGCGTGACGCCCGGCACGTCCTTCGGGATGTACCTCATCACCACCCTCGCGACCTCGATGACCGAGACGCAGGAGCACGGCGACACGTTCTCCATCGGCGGTGGCGTCGACACGGAGCTCTTCAGCACACAGTCGTTCACGTGGGGCACGTGGGCGTCGAACGAGGACTACGTGGGTGTCGCCGTCGGTGTAGGCGCAGATCTCGAGAACTTCGGCATCAACGGCACTCTCCACATCGCCAGCGAGACGGAGGTGGGCTCGTCGCTCGACATGATGACCTCCTTCGGCGTCACCGGGACCATGCGCATGACGCTCGGCCAGTCCGAGCAGACAGTGGACTCGCTCGTCGAGTCCAGCAGTGTCTCGGTCACGGGCGCGCGCATCGCGCTCTCCACCGACGTCATGAACGCCGGTGACGTGCCCTTCCGGCTCCGCGACCTGCGCATCGGGCTGATGTACTCGACGCCCGGCTCACCCCACCTGCGACCGCTCGGCACGCTGCGGCCCGTGACGGACCCTCCCGAGGGCTACGTGCTCGGCCTGGGCGAGTCGGTCGAGATGGTGCTCGAGGATCGCGCCGCCGAGCCTCAGCTGGTGCGCGAGATGATGCACAGCCCCGGACGCCTCTTCCTCGTGCCCGCGAGCTACGAGGTGCTGAACGCGGGAGACGAGGAGTACGCGTTCGTCCAGGCCCGCGTGTCCGAGCGTGTCTCCACGATGTACCTCGACGGCGCAGGCAGCCTGTCGGGGCGATACCAAGTCGCCACGAACGTGCGACGCAGTCCCATGGGCGAGGAAGAAGGGCTGTCGGTCGCCGAGCTCCTCGGGCTCGTGGGCATTCCCTTCATGGCCGAGCCGATCGCCGTGGATCCGCCGCTGCTCCTCCAGCAGTACGTCTTCGAGATCGCAGAGCGTCGAACGAGGCTGCACTCCGGCGCGGCCCCCGATCTGGGTGACCCTCATCCTCTGCCGCCCGGGATCGCGCTCGGGACTCGCCAGCTCGCCGCAGGGTGGATTGCCGCCTTCGTCGAGCGCGACGCCGACGTGCGGTTCTACGAGAACCTGCTCGAGGCCCGGGTGCTGCCGGGGGACACGGTCAGTCTCTTCTACACGGTGGACGAGGACCGAGATGGCCTGTTCGCCATGGAGGAGGCGCTCCACGGCACGAGTGACACCGATGTCGACTCGGACGACGACGGCTTGTCGGACTTCTACGAGGTGAGAGTGGGCTGGTACGTGCCAGTCGCCGGGCAGGTACCGCGTCACGTGTTCTCGTCACCGACCCTCGCCGACGCGGACCTCGACGAGCTCGACGATCGCGCCGAGATGTTCGGCGCGCTGCGCGCCGACGGATACGCGCAGGGGACCGACCCCACGCGCGCGGACACCGATCGCGATGGCTACGACGACTCCGACGAGCTCGGCGTGAGCGGCTTCGATCCGCTGGTGTTCACGCCGCGGCCGGTGATGCCCGGCGCGTATTGTCGCTACGAGGATCGCCGTCGACGCGTCGTGCGCACGTCGTACGTCGGTGTGCTCGACGCGGACGAGCCCGTCGTCGCGTTCCGCGTGACCTTCTTCGATGGTCACGAAGAGCGGATTCCGATCACCCCCGCGACCACCGCAGAGCTCGAGCTCCTGCGTGACTCGATGGCTGCCATCGTGGCCCCCGAGGTCCGCGGCGGTCGCGCCATGTCCATCACGTGCCGTCCGTGCGCCGGACGCCTCGAAGCGTGTGAGTGAGAGGAGACCGACGTGACGACCTCATCGACATCCACCCGAGACCCCCTGACGCGCGCGCGTGTCCTCCTCCTCGCCATCGCCCTCGGTGGCTGCAACTACCGCGGTGGCGTCCCACCGCTCCCCACGGGCGCCGATGATCCCGTCCTCACACCCGTGTTCCGCGAGGACGGCTCGCTCGTCGATCCACGCGGTGACGCCGACGGAGACGGCATTCCCAATCAGGACGAGGTCGATGGATACACCATCACGGTCGACGTGAACGGATTCGGCGTGGTGCTCGGCACTGGCGTGCTCGCCGAGTCGCTCGAGGTCCGCCGCGTGACCTCGGATCCGCGCCTCCGCGACAGCGATGCAGACGGCCTCGACGACCGCGAAGAGCGCATGTTCACGAGCGATCCTCGAAGACAGGACTCCGACGGCGACACGCTGCTCGACGTCGACGAGGTGCGGCGCTGGGCGACCTCGCCCGTGTCGATCGACACCGATGGCGATGCGAGAGGCGGAGATCCGGACAATCCGCGCCCGCCCCAGTTCGCGCTCTTCGACGCCGCGGAGCTGCGCCTCGTCCCCGACGTGGATCCCACGGCGCCCTACGTACCCGGCTTCGGCGCGACGAGCCCGCGAGATCCAGACACCGACGGCGACGGTCTCAACGACTACGAGGAGCTGCACTCCGGGACGCGCCGCAGCACCGTGGCCGAGGTGCCGCTGCTCCACGTGCGGATGACGCCAGGCTCACAGTTCTCGATGGGGTGGAACGTGACGACCACCGAAGAGACGGTGGACTCGCGCACCTACACGACCACCTTCGATTCCGAGGAGGCCTTTCACACCTCCACGATGACCTCCACGAGCTCGCGCCTGTACCACGAGCTCGCGGCCGGCGTGCGGACCGACACCACGATCACGGTCGGCTGTTGTGCCGACATCGCCAGCGTGGAGACCGAGGTGGGGGCCTATCTGCGCACCGAGAACCGCTTCGAGCAGAGCTTCACGTTCGACGTGCGATCGGGGTTCTCCACCGACCTCATGCACACCAACCAGGAGGTCCTGGCGGCGGAGCGCTCGATGTCTCTCGAGCGGACGTCGGGAAACCTGCGGCTGTCGGTGGATGTCGAGAACGTCGGCGTCGTGCCGTTCAGGGCGAGCGACATCGCGTTCGCAGTTCTCTTCGTCGGGCCTGGGCGCGTCGGAGCGCTCTTGCCGCTGACCGAGCTGGCGTACGACGGCGAGGTGGTGCTCGCGCCGGGAGAGCGTCAGTCGCTCGTGTTCTCTCGGAACGACATCGAGATCGAGCCGATGAGCCAGATCATGCGCGACCCGACACGCATCATCCTGCGGCCGGCGCGGGCGAACCTCACCAACCGCGACGGACAGGACTTCGACTTCCAGCTCGCCGAGGTACGAGACCGCGCCGCGCACTTCACGATCGACTTCGGGGATCGCATCGTGGAGCGCGACGTGGCAGCGCTCGAGTTCCAGTCGGGTCGGGCCTCCACGGTCGGACAGCTCTTGTCCGAGGCCGGAATCGACTACGCCGCGACGGCACTGCCCACGGGCTCTGCCATCGAGTACGCGATCACGATCGAGGGACGGGAAACAGTGCTGCACGCGGGAGCGCCACCGGATCTCGACGAGGCGCTCCCCTACACCGCGCGCAGCGGATTCGGCGGACCGGGACCGCGCGTGGTCAAGCACGGATGGTTCGCGCAGATCCTCCGGCGCGACGCGAGCACGGCGCGGGGGGAGTTCTTCGGCAATCTCTTCGATGCACCGGTGAGACCGGGAGACGTGGTGAACCTCGTCTATTCGGAGGACCTCGACCGGGACGGACTGCCCGCCATCGAAGAGGCGATGTACGGCTCGAGCGACCTCGACACGCACTCGGACGACGACGGCCTCTCGGACTATTGGGAGATCCGCGAGGGCTGGGTGGTGAACTGGGTGGGCGCGCCCGCCTATGGCGCGAGCCCCAATCCCACGTCGAACGACTCGGACGAAGACGGCGTGAGTGACCTCGACGAGGCCCGCGCCGGCACCGATCCGCTCCTCCAGGACACGGACGAGGACGGGCTCACGGATCTGCAGGAGAGAGATGGTCGGTATGGGTTCGATCCACTCGGGGGCGTGGAGGACCCTGCCGACCCAGTCGTGACCTGTCGCGCGACGCAGGAGGCCACGGGCTCGGGCCCGCCGGGCTGCTACGTCTCGCTCTGGCCCGAAGAGGTCAACTTTCCCAACACGTACGCTCGGCGCGCGACCCTCCCCTGCAGCGCGTTCGTGCCATCGACACACTTGGGAGTGCCGATCGTCAGCGACGGGAGATACAGCCTTCCAGCGGAGGTATTCGATGCCTTCGTCGCGGGGACGTCCACGGAGGTCACGGATCGTCGACTGCCACCCTCCGGCATGGGCGGATATATCCAGTACGACGTGACGGTGCCTTCACCACCCTCGAGCTATTGTCGGGTGCTCCTCCAGTACGCGAACGCGCGCGAGGCCGCCAATGCGCACGACTGGCGGGTGAGCACGATCGTGTCGTACGAGGTGCTGCCTTGTTCGGCTTTCACCGAGATCGATGGCTACTGCCAGCTGCTCGACTCGACGCTCTCGACGGACGCTGCGCGGAGCGGACACCACTTCTTCGACGGATCGCCGGGCCCGGGCTGCCACGAGATCGTGTCGCCCTATGCGCCGTTCCAGCGCTATCACATCGAGGCGCGTGATCCGCAGGGCGACCTAACGAATCTCCGCATCGACAGGGCGGGGGCGCCCGAGCTCATGGAGTACGCATTCGGCGAGACGGGTGTGTACGAGCGCGACGAGATCGCGCGGAGCTGCACCCTGCTGCCCGAGACACTGACCGTCACGGTGCGAGATCGGTATGGGTTCGAGGCCAGCGCGCCGTGCGCGTGGGAGGAGGGACACGCATGTCTCGAATGAATGGGCTCGGCGGGACGCACTCTCGCTCTGAGCCACTGCGACCTCCGGCATCGAGCTCGCCTGGATGGAGCTCACGTACATGGGTGTCGCGCGCGCGAATCTCGCTTTCGGCTGCGGCCGTGGTGTCGGCCGTGGGCTGTGAGACGCCTCCGATGGCCGACGACACAGGCCCGCGCGCCGACGCACGCGTGGAGATCGACGCAGGTCCGATTCGGATGCTGGATGCCGCGCGGGAGGACGCGCCGCCCGTGTGCACGGCGGCGCGACTCGACTGCAACGCCGAGCCCGCCGACGGCTGCGAGGCAGACACGCTCTCGGACGCTCGCCACTGCGGCGCCTGCGACAGCCCCTGCGGCAGCGGGCTCGAGTGCGATGGAGGAGAGTGCGCCAGGTCTGCCGCGAGCGATGGCCGAGACGGTGTCTTCGCGCCGACGGAGGACACGGTTCTCGCGCCCGGCGTCTATCGCTACACCACCATCACGGTCGCTCGAGGCGTGCGCGTGACGACGTCAGGCACTGGCGTGCTCGATCTGCGGGCCACGGGCGACGTCCTCGTCGAGGGCACCATCGACGTGAGCGGCGGCAGCGGTGTGGACGCGGGTCGATATCCGTACGCGCTCTCGTCGTTCGAGCTCTTGCATCCGCCCGTGAGCTGCAGTGACCTCTTCGGAGGGGCGGGCGGCGACACGGCGCGAGGCGGACACGGCGCGACGCTGCTCGACGTCGGTCTGCGCGCAGCCGGTGTTCCGCGCGCTCCCTTCACGATCATCACGCGCGTGGACGAATCGGGCACCGGCGGTCTCGGTCGCGCAGGGGCCATGCGCACGCTCGATGGTGCCAGTCCGGCGCTGGTGAGCGCGGCGGCGTTCGGCGGCGGTCGCGGAGGACACCTGTGTGTGCCCTCGAGCGGCTCGCCCGGAGGCGGGTTCGCCGGAGGGTGCAGTCCGGGCGGCCTCGCGCCGATCGAGCAAGGCACTGTCGCGTGCGTCGACGCGCGCGCCCATGCCCCAGGGGCCTACGCAGGCAGTGCACCGTCAGGGGCCTTCGCCGGCGGCGCGGGGACGATCGGGCCGCTCGCGTGGTGCTTGCCGCCGCCGGAGCGGGCCGTCCTGCCGGTTGACCGCACATGGGGGCGTTGCGCAATCGATCCCGGGGGTCAGGTGTCGAGCGTGATACCCGCCAATCGCA
>JAFLCL010000273.1 GCA_017303575.1 Deltaproteobacteria bacterium | reverse complement strand
GCGGCGCGGCGGTGCCGGTGGGCAGCGGCGCCGCGGCGCTCGCATCCACCGGGACGTCGAGGAACGCGGACGCCAGCAGCTGCGAGCTGCCTGCCGCGAAGAAGAAGGCGGTGCCCGCCAGCGTGGTGAGCACCACGGCGGTCCGGACGCGACGCGTATCTCCTTGGACTGTCGACATGCGAGAGGTCCTCTGGTCTCCAGGCCTTTCGGGCCCGGAGCGGACCCCTGGCCTGTGCAGCGGCCGTGCCTACCCCATCGGATCCGGAAGTCCAGGGAATCGAAGGAGATCCGCAGATCGTGAGCGCGCGGTCGGTGACGCGCTGACACGCGCGAGGCCCAGGGAGCGGCGCCGGCTGACAAGATGTCAGGAGGCCCCGAACGGCGGTGACAAGCGGGAGCGTTTCGCTATCCTCGCCGGCCATGAAGCTCTCCCACCTCGAGCACGCGGACCGCCTCCGCCTGATGAAGTTCGTCTGCGCGTTCGCCTGGGCGGACCTCGAGATCGCGGATCAGGAGCGCTCGTTCGTCCAGAAGATGACGAAGCAGCTCGGTCTCACGGGCGACGACAGCAAGCAGGTACGCGCCTGGCTCGAGCTGCCGCCGAAGGTCGACGAGCTCGATCCCAACGAGATCCCGCTCGCGCAGCGCAAGCTCTTCCTCGAGGTCGCGCGCGAGCTCATCGCCGCCGATGGCACGGTGAGCGAAGAGGAGCGCGAGAACCTCACGCTGCTCGAGCAGCTCCTCGGGTGAACCCGCTCTGAGCACGTCCGACGACGAGCTCGAGTGGGCGAGCCGCGCGAGCGTGCTCGAGCCGCTGGTGCGCGCCGCGGAAGACACCGCGGGACCCGCGCAGCGACGCTTCGCGATCGATCGGCTGGAGCGTGCCCTCGCGTGCGCGGACCCAGGGACCGCAGCGGACGTGATCGAGCGTGCGCGCGCGCTCGGCGTCTCGCGCACCGCGATCGAGGCGAGCGAGCTCGTGATGCCGCCCCACGCGGTGCTCGTACCCTTCGTCGCGGCGGACGCCTCGGGCCGACGCCGTGCGCTCGTGCGGGCGATGATCGTGAGCTTCGATCCAGGCGAGGCCTCCCGCGACACCTTCGGTCGGGTGGCCGCGCGTGCGGTGCGGGCGGCGATCGCGCTCGCCGCCAAGGACGCGCACACGAAGGTCGATCGCCTGCACCTCGTGCCTGTGCAGCCGAGCGCGCTCGAGGGCGTCGAGATCGAAGGTCCGTCGCTCGCGGCCGCGGCGTACCTGTCCGCGCGCGCGCTCTTGAGCGGCCGACGCGTGAAGAGCGGCCTCGCCGTGACGGGCGCGATCGAAGGTCGTGCGCTGGTGCACGTGGAGAGCGTGGAGGACAAGCGCGCGGCCTCGATCACGCGCGGCCTCTCGCTCGTCGCACCGCTCGTCGACGCGCCTCGCGGGGACCGGCACCTGATCGGTGTCGCGGACCTCGACGCGCTGATCGACCACGCGCTCGAGGCAGGCGCAGCCGATGCGGACATCGAGGCCGAGGTGCGCGAGGCGCGCGATCGATCGGGCTCGGCGTGGCAGGGCTACCGATGGCGCGCAGTGCGCGAGTCGATCGCGCGCACGCTCGTGCGCGTGCCCGAGCGTCGACCCGACCTGCGCGTCGAGATGCTCGCGCGCCTCGCGGCCGCCGAACGTCACCTCGGACGCAACGACGAGAGCCTGGCCTGCATCGCGGTCGCGGAGGAGATCGTCGCGACGCCCCTCGCGTCGATCGCCGTCCCCGACGAGGCGCGTGCGCGTCTCACGCGCCAGAAGGCGATGACACTGCTGACCGCGCTGCGGCTGCGCGAGGCACGCGCGGCGGCCAAGAAGAGCGTGAAGCTCGCGGAGCGAGGTCACCTCCGCGGTGAGCTGATCGCGTCCCTCGGTGCCGAGGGGCTCGTCGCGCTCGCGGCGAAGAAGCCGATCGACGCGTGCACCCGCTTCGTCATCGCGCTGGGGCACACGCTCGAGCATCGTCCGAGCGATGCCGCTCGCAGCCGCGCCTACTACGTCGAGGCGCTGGGTCAGGCCCGTGACGGCAAGCGCGCCAAGCATCACTACGAGCTCGCGCTGCGCGAGGCCGAGGACGACGCGCGTCGCGGACGGCCGGGCAAGATCGAGTGGGTGCGCACCTCGTACGCCGACGCGCTGATCGCGCTCGGTCAGCACGCGAGCGCGCTCGAGGTGCTCGATCACGAGAGCGTCACGCTCGCGATCGCCGAGACACCGCTGCCGGGGCTGCGCGCGCGGCGCTACCTCGCGCTCGCCACGATCGCGTGCGCAGAGAGCGAGCGCGTGATCGATCGGGGCCTCGCGATGCTCGAGTCCTCCCCCGACGCCTACGAGGGTCTCGAGCCGGCGCTGCGCGCGACGGCCCACGTGAACGTGCTCTTCGCGCTGCGACATCGGCTCGGGCGCGGCGAGTCGGTCGACGCGCGGTGCCTCGAGGAGAGCCTCGCCGCGTTGCCGGCGAGCGTGTCGCGGGTGACTGATCGTGTGCGTCGCTCGCGCGGAGCCTCGCGCCGCGTCGCGCTCGACTCGTTGCTCGCGCTCGTCGAGCGCGCCTGACCGCTCGCGCGCGGCCTGAGCCTCTCGCCGCCGGCAGTCGACCTCTCGCGACGCGAGCGTGCGCACGGTCGCGGGCCGGCGAGCAACCTCGAGGATGCGACGCCTCGCTTTCTCGCTCCTCGCGCTCGTGACGACTGCGTGCGACCTCACCCTGTCCCCTACGCCGTTCCCCGAGACGACGTGGGTGATCTCGGAGCGCACGTTCACGACCCCGCACGCGAGCGTGCGGGAGATCCTCGTGCTCCACCCGACGATCCACGATCCGGTGATCGAGCGTCGCTACGTCGTCCTGCGCGGAGCGGACGCGCTCGAGATCGGTGGCTACGCGGACGAAGCGCGCGACGGGATCGACACGCCGCCGTTCGAGCGTGATGGCGTCCTCGTGATCACGAGCGGCGCGCACGTGGCGGTGATCGAGGACATCACCGGCGATCTCGATGCGGCCCGCGTGACGTGGCGATCACCTTACGACGCGGCGTGTTTCGTGAGCGAACGTCCCGGAGTGAACGGCCACTACGACCTCGCCGTGGAGGACGTCGTGATCGAGGGTGCGCGGTGGCGGGTTCGCTGGGTGCCGCGCGCGGGCCGCGTGGTGGGAGGAGGCGCGATCACGATGACGTCGGTCGATGGGGGGCGGTCCCTCCAGTGCGAGCCGTGATCAGCCTCCCCACGGATCGACCACGCCATCGGTGCGCGTGCGGGGATTGCTGCGCCCTGTGGTCGGAGGCGCCACGGGCTGTTGAGGGGGCGGTGTCGAGGGCGACCACGGCGAGATGATGCCGTGCTGCGTCGCGCTCGAGCTGCGCGTGCTCGGCGCGCGTCCGAAGGGGCGGCCGCGCGAGCCGCCGACGGGTGGTGCGTCGGCCGACGCCGTCACGGTGCCGCAGGTGAAGCGCATCGAGAACGTGTGCAGCGTGCCGCTGTCGGCACCCACGGAGTCGCGCACCGTGAGCGTCCAGCGGCCGCGCGCGTTCTGACCCGCGAGCGTGTGGAGCACGCCGCGGCGATCGTCCCAGTCGATCGTGGTCGAGAGCGAGCGACGCGATCCGGACTGGTGGTTGTGGAGCACCACCTCGGTCCCGCTCGGCGCGCGCAGCGCGACGCGCAGATCGGCGACGTAGCTGTGCTGGAGATCGAGCACCACGGCGGCGCGGCCGATCGTGCAGTCCTGCGCGACGTCGACGTGCTGCTCGACGGTCGTGTAGTCGCGCACGTTCTGCACGGGATCGGTGGTCGCGATCGTGAGCTCGCCCTGCGTCCCGCCCTGCGTTCCGGGCGTGGTCGGCGTGCCGGGATCGGTGCTCGGATCGATCGACGGCGGCGGCGTCTCGGTGCCCGCGAGCAGCGAGGCGTGGAGCACCATCGAGCCGCCGAGCAAACGACCGGTGACCTCCGCGGTGCGGTGGCCCGGCATCTCGAGCACGAAGCGACGCTCTTGCCCGACCTGATCACCGGGCACGGGGAGCACGAACATCGCGGGCGTGGTGCCGAGCACTTCGCCTTCGGGCGTGCGCACCGTCGCGCCAGGCGGCTCGCTCGTCACCGTCACGCTCACGCGCGTGTCTTCTGCGACGGGCGCTCCGCCGGTGCCCGAGACGTCGCTGCTCGGCGCCACCACCAGCTCGTACGCGAGATCTTGCGGCGCCGAGAGCGCGCCGACGTGCACCACGTAGTCGCCGGGCTGATCGATCGAGACGTGCGGCCGATGACCTGCGCCGCCGTCGCTGTCGCATCGCACCTCGCCTGCGCCCGAGACCGCGAGCGCGAGCGGCCCGTTCGGTGACGAGACGGAGACCACGAACGGCACACCATCGGTCACACGCAAGACGTGCTCGGGGCTCGCCGGATCGACGAAGCCAGGACAGCCTGGCGAGAGCTCGAGCGCGGGGCTCGCTTGTGCGCTGGTGTGACCCGAGAGCGTCGCGCGCGGCGCGGCCGCGGACATCGAGAGCACGCCGTAGCGAGGCTCGCTGCCACACGCGGCGAGGAGCGCCGTGACGAGCGCGATCGTCACGTGTGCACGGTGTGGTCTGCGCTCCCAGTGTTCTCGGGGAATTGCGGGCGGAGACGTGACCCCGATCATGCGGCCCTCTTTTCTTCGTCGGTGAGGGGAGGAGCAGGAGGCACCGAGCGACGGCTCGGCTGCGGCACGCGCGAGGGTCGCTCGACCTCGAAGCCGGTGGCGAGCGAGCGATCGGGCAGGCGGAGGAGGAGGAGGGAGAGCAGGTAGACCAGCAGCGCGAGCAGGAGCAACGGCGTGCGGAGCGATCGCATGGCGGGCACTGCGGTCGCCTCGCCCGTGATCTCGAGCGGCGCACCGAGCAGCGTGCCTCCTCCGATCGCCGCGAGGCGTTCGAGCGTGGCCGTGTCGGGACCGAAGGCTGCGAGCTCTTCGTCGTACGGGCGCTCGTCGCCCTCGGCCGCGGTGGGCTCCACGTCCTCGGGCATGCGCGCGTCCACGAGGAACGTGAAGCCCGTCTGGATGGAGGCCTGCCACACGCCGGGGCCCGCGATCTCCATCGGAAGCGACTCGGCGAACGTGGGCTCGCTTCCCGTCGCGACGTTGCGCACGCTCGCGCCGCGGAAGAGCCGCACGACCGGTACGTTTCGCGCGTCGACGTAGGGCGAGATGATCGTCACGAGGCGGCGCTGGGACGACAGCGGATCGCGCTCGATCAGGATGCGCGGCGGCTCGACGGTGCGCGTGCGGAGCATGCCGCGCGCGAGGTGCGTGAAGAGCTCGCGGAACGTCGAGGTCTGGCGCAGGCCATCGGTCCAGCTGCCGCTCGTGGCGCTGGTCCAGCTCGCGACCTGGCCGAGGCCTCGGTGCCAGTGCGCGAGCAGCGGCATCCCCTCGGTCGCTGTGAGCACCTGCGTGGCGCCCGGGCGCAGGCCCGCGAGCGCGTGGCCCGAGAGCGCAGGGGCGCCGTCGAAGCGCATGCCGTCGAACATCGTGAGGTGGGTCGCCTCGCGCATCGAGAACGGCGTCTGACGGTGCGCCGGCGGCTGACGCATCATCGCTTCGCTCACGACCAGCGAGCGCAGGCCGCCCGCGTTCGTCACGTGGTAGCGGCCGCGGCCGATGCGCGCGATGTCGGCGAGCAGCTGCGAGTAGCTGCCGATCGTGATCGACGTGATCGACACGCCGCGTCCCGCGAGCGCCATGGCCGCTGCGATCGCGCTCTGCGGCTCGCTCTCACCATCCGAGATCAGGATCACGTGATGGATGTAGCGAGGGTCGTTCGACATGACGTGGTTCGCGGCGGTGATCGCTGCCGCGATGTTCGTGCCGCCCTCGGCGTGGATGCCGCCGATGAACTGAACGACCTGCTCGGACTCGTCCATGCCGACGGGGGCGATCACACGATCGGCACCGCCCGAGAACGCGACGGCACCGACTCGCGCGTCGCGTCGCAGCGCGCGCACCGCGGCGATGGCGGACTGTCGCGCCTGCTCCATCGGCGCGCCGCTCATCGAGCTCGAGCGGTCGATCACGAGGACGAGCTCGAGCGGTCGTGGCTCGGGCTGCGCGGGCGGCGGGATGATCGGCTCGATCTCGCGCAGGATTCGCGGAGTGCGGCGCACGGGTCGGTTGAAGCTCGCGGTGATGAGGCCGCCGCCTTCCTCCTCGACCCACTGACGCAGCACCCGCTGCTGATCGTCGGAGAAGTCGCCGAGCTCGATCTCGTCGGCGATCACGAGCGCGTACGGCTCGTACTGATCGAGCCGCGTGAAGGCTTGCTGCGGCGCGAAGACCTCGACGTCCATGCCCGCGTCGCGCAGCACGGTCGCGAGGATCGGCTGCCCCGCTCCAGAAGCTGAGTCGGGGGCGTGGTAGATGCGCACGCGCGGCTTGGGCAGCACCTCGACGAGCGTGCGCCAGCGATCGTTGGCGCTCACGACGTCGCCCTCGCCGTGCACGGCGAGCTCGAGCTGGTGCACGCCGGGATCTTCGGGGAAGCGGAGCGAGAGGCGCGCCGTGGAAGTTCCGCGCGTCGCGTGGTGGGGCTCGGTGAGCACCGAGCGTCCGTCGAAGAACGCCTCGATCCGCACGTCTGCGTCGCGGCTCGCATAGAGCGTGGCGACGACGTCCGACATCTCCTCGGCGCGGAGGAGGCGCGGCGCATCGACGGCCGAGATCGCGAACGCGTCGACCGCCGGTCCCTCGCCCATCGAGAGGATCGACACCTCGATGCCCTGCGCCCGCGCGCTCGCGATCGCGTTGGGCAAGGACGGATCGCGCCCGTCGGTCGCGACGAGCAGTCGACGCGCGTGATCGCGCGGCAGGAGCGAGACCGCGGTGCCGATCTGCACCTCGAGGCCTTGGCTCGTGCTGCCGCCGCCGTTGCCGCGCACACGACCGCCGCCCAGGCCCACCGGCGTCCACGTGATGAGGTCGTTCGCGGCCTGCATCGCGGAGAGGTCTTCGCTCACCCGACGTCGCTCCTCGGGCGCGATGCTCGCGGAGCCATCGACGACGAGACCGACCGCGAGGTCGTCGCTCGGAAAGCCGATGCGCAGCGCTGCGACGGACACCACGGCGAGCGCCATCGCGATCATGCGCAGCACGGTCACCGCGCGACGTCGCCCCGCCGACATCGGGAACTTCGAGCGCCACGCGAGCAGCGGCACGAGCGCGACGGCGAGCAAGCCCCAGAGCGCGAGCGGCCAGCCGAGATCGATCGAGAGGCCTTCCATCACTCGAGCCTCCCGCGATGGAGGAACAACCACTCGAGCATCATCACGGCGATCAGGAGGGCAGCGACGATCACGGCGAGCGGAGGCAGCTGGCTCTCGGCGACGAAGCGACCGCCGGTCGATCCGCTGCGCAGCGGGCCCGCGTGGCGCGTGGCACCGAACGCGAGGGCCCTCTCGCCCACGTGGTAGAGGCCCGCGCGCGTGATCTCGGGGATCTCGCCGCCGCGCACGTCGAGCGGCTCGCCGTCGGGGCCAGTGACTTCTTCGCCGGCCTCGACGAGCACGCCTTGTCCGACGGGCCGCGCGAGCGGGCTTCCTTCGCCGCGATCGGCGGCCCAGCGGAGGGCGTCGTGCACGAGGAGCGGAAAGGTCTCGCGGCGCACGAGATCGGTGTCGGCGGTCGCGAACCCGAACACCACGAGGCGGCCGCGTCGCGTCTCTCGCGCGAGGCCCATCACGCTCTCGCGGCTGCGGAGGAGCACCTGATCGCCCGCGCGCTCGCTGAGGATCGAGGCGCGATCGAAGCCTACGTCCTCGAAGCGCAGGCCCTCGAGCACCGGGTGCGACGCGAGCGTGCCCGTCACGCGTGGTCGCGTGAGCGTGCCGGTGACACCGACCTCGCGCCCGTTCAGCGGCGCGAACATCACCACCGCGCGGTGCTCGACGCCGCTCGGCAGCGACGCGTGATCGAGCACCACCGCGTGGAAGCGCGAGAGCGTGCTCGAGGTGAGCGAGGCGATCCCCGAGGGCTCGATGATCTGCACGTCGAGGCCGGGGTGGCTGCCGAGCGCGGCCTCGAGGTAGCGATCGCCCTCGGTCACGAGCAGGACGCGCGTCGCGTCGAGCGCCTCGACCACGGCCACCGCACGATCGTCGCCCGCGAAGCCGTCGTGGCCGCCGTCGATGCCGATCGTCTCGAGCTCTGCGACGAGCTCCGCGCGGTGCGCCGAGAAGCCGCCCGCCTCGAGCACCTGCGTGGCGTGCGGCGGCAGCGTCACGCGCTCGTTCAAGAGATCGACCTCGCCGTCGACGACGTGCACACGCGTGCGCGCCGTGCGCGAGCTGAAGTTCTCGAGCTCGAGGCGCACCGCGTACTCGCCGACGGCGTCGGGCACGCGTCGCCCCGAGAAGGCGGTGATCGCGAGCGTGTCGACCTCGTTGCCCACAGGCAGCGTGACGAGCGGTGCCTCGGTCGCCAGGTCGACGTCGCGATCGGTCACGAGGAGGATCTGTCCGAGGATGGGCGTGCCGTTGATCGCCATGCCCGCCTCGGCGGCGGCGATGCGCGAGCGCTCGATCACGATCGAGTCCGCGAGCGCGACCGCGGCGCGCACGTCCGAGGGGCCGTCGTCGGTCTCGAGGCGCGTGAGCGCGGCCTCGAGATCGCCTGCGTGCTCGGTGATCGGGAGGATCACCGAGGGCCGCATGCCCGCCCGCACGATCGCCACCTCGCCTGCGATCGTCGAGCGCTCCACCCACCGGCGCACCTCGGCGACCGCACGATCGACGCGACGCTCCTCGTCCTCACCGCTGGCGCCCATCGATCGACCTGTGTCGATCACGATGACCGTCGTACCGCGCACGCCTGCGCCGAAACGTGGATCGCCCATCAGCGCGACCATCGCGAGGGCGACGAGCAACGACACGAGCAGCGCGAGCAGCGGGATCCGGAAGCTCGCGAGCAAGCGCGGCTTGGCCTGCTGCGCGGCGCGCAGCCAGAAGTCCACGTTCGAGACGATCATCGGCCGCGGCGTGCGGCGCAGCAGGTACACGCCGATGACGAGCACCGAGACGGCGCCCATCGCCGACAGCACCGCCCACAGCGGGAAGGCCGCGAAGCTCATCACTTCTCGTCTCCTCGGAACGCCGTGCGCAGCATCTGCTCGATCGGCATCGCGACGTCCAGATCGACGAAGCGTCCGCCCGCGCGTCGCGTCGCATCGCGGCACCCCTCGCGGTGCGCCTTGATCTCCTTGGCGTACGCGTCGAGGAGATCGCGCGACACACGGAGGCGAAGCTTCTGTCCGCTCTCCGCGTCGTGGAGCTCGATCTCACCCTGGAAGTCGGGCGCGTCGTCCTCCTTGCAGCGCACCGACACCACGCGCACTTCGTGACCGAGCGCGCCGAGCGTGCGGAAGCCCTCGGGGAAGCCCTTGGCGGTCATGAGATCCGACACCACGACGGCCAGGCCTCGCTGCGGAAAACGCGTCGCGAGGCTGCGCACCGCCTGCGGGAACGCCGTCGGACCGCCCGCGGTCGCGTTCGCGAGGAAGGCATCGACGTCGGGCAGATCGCTCGGCGCGCGCAAGGGACGCGCCTCGCGCTCGAGGTCCTCACCGAACGGGATCACGACGGCGCGATCGAACTGCTTCATGCCCACGTACGCGAAGGCCGCCGCGATGCGCTTGGCGATCTCGATCTTCGGCGGCGCGCCACGGCTCATCGAGCCAGAGAGATCGAGCAGCACGTAGACGCGGGCGTCGCGCTCCTCCTCGAACTGACGCATGACCAGCTGCCCGTGGCGGCTGAACGCGCGCCAGTCGATGCGACGGAAGTCGTCGCCCGGCACGTACGGGCGGTGATCGGCGAACTCGACGCCGCTCGCGAGCACGGGAGAGCGGTGTCCGCCCTGCCGCGTCGCGGTCGAGCCGGGACGCACGCTCAGCTGGAGACGGTCGAGGATCCGTCTCGCGGTGGCATCGAGGACGCGCATGACGTCCTCACTTCTTCTTGGGCTTGGACGGGCTCGGGTCGTCCTTGCGATCGAGCTCCATCAGCGTCTGACGGATCAGCGTGTCCGTGGTCGCGTCGTCGGCGAGCGCGTCGAAGTTGAGGAGGATGCGGTGGCGAAGGCAGGGGTACGCGGCCTTCTGCACGTCCTCGATCGCGACGTTGAGGCGACCATCGAGGAGCGCGAAGAACTTCGCCACCGCGAGCACGGCCTGCGCGGCGCGCGGCGAGGCGCCGGCCTTCACGTAGCGACGGTTGCAGGCGGGAGCGGTCGGATGATCCGGGTGCGTCGCGAAGACGAGCCGCACCGCGTAGCGCGCGACGTGCTCGGCGACGGGCATGGTGCGGATCGACTTGCCCGCGGCGATCACCTGGTCGCCGTCGGCGATCTTCGAGATCTCGGCCTCGATCGCGCCGGCCGTGCGCGCGACGATGTTCAGCATCTCGTCTTCCGTCGGGAAGCGGACGAGCACCTTCATCAGGAATCGATCGAGCTGCGCCTCGGGCAGCGGGTAGGTGCCCTCGTTGTCGATCGGGTTCTGCGTCGCGACGACGAAGAACGGCTGCGGCAGCGCGAACGTCTGCGTGCCGAGCGAGATCTGCTTCTCCTGCATCGCCTCGAGCAGCGCGGATTGTGTCTTGGGCGAGGCGCGGTTGATCTCGTCTGCGAGCACGATGTTCGCGAAGAGCGGGCCCTGCTGGAGCGACATGACGGGCTGACCATTCGCGCCCGTCTGCACGATGTAGGTGCCGACGATGTCGGACGGCATCAGGTCCGGCGTGAACTGCACGCGCGCGAATTTGAGGTGCACGGCGTCGGCGAGCGTTCGCGCGACGAGCGTCTTGCCCACGCCGGGCACGCCCTCCATCAGCACGTGACCCCCGAGCAAGAGGCCCGCGGTGATGCACTGCACCGTCTCTTCTTGCCCGACGACGCGCTCGCCGACCTTGGTCGCGATGCGCTGACAGAGTGATCTCACGTGATCGAAGGGGTTCAGGACGTGCACCTTCTGCGCTGCTTCGGCCATCACATCATCCTCGCTGGTCGTCGCGACCGCTAGATCGAATCACTGTGCTCCACCCGAGCCCGAGCCCGTGCTCGTGCCGCTCGTGGAGCCCGGAGGAGCGCTGCCTTCACCGACGGCGCTGAGGTATCGACGCACATAGGCGCGCAGCGATCCGGGCACGCGGCTTCCGCCGGTGACGCGTCCACTCTCGCCTGCCGTGCCGCTCACGCTGCCCGAGCCCGCGCCGCCCGCGCTGCCTGCGGTGCCTTCCATCGCGGGGCCCGTGCCGGGGCGACGCGCGCCGCCGAGCAGACCCATCGGATCGATGTCGTTGCCGAGGCCCGCGCTCTGACCGGGGTTGGTGCCGGGATCGACGCTCACGCCATCGGCGCTGGCGACTGCACCCGAGCCATCGCCGAACGTGCCTGCCGCGCCCGAGCCCCAGCCCTGCGAGGGATCGCGCTGCGTGCCTGTTCCGTCTCCGCCCTGACCCTGACCGCCTTGGCCCTGACCACCCGCGGTGCTCTGTCCAGTCTCGCCATGGCCCGTGCTGCCGACGCCTTGGCCCTGTCCGGTGCCACCGCTCTGGCCCTGACCGCCCTGCCCGACGCCCTGACCCTGGCCTTGTCCCTGACCCTGGCCTTGTCCCTGACCCTGACCTTGTCCCTGACCCTGACCTTGTCCCTGGCCCTGACCTTGTCCCTGGCCCTGACCTTGTCCCTGGCCCTGTCCTTGTCCTTG
>JAFLCL010000272.1 GCA_017303575.1 Deltaproteobacteria bacterium | reverse complement strand
GACCTCCGCTTCGACGGAGTGAGCGCTGCCTTCGCGCGCGGGCGTCTTCGTCGGGACCACGGCTGGATCGCAGAGCTGCGCACCGCGACCGATCGACTGCTCGACGTGTCGTTGCCTGCGCTGGGCCTCGTCGACGTCGCGGGCGACGGCTCGCTGCGCGCGAGCGCTCGCGCCCTCGGAACGCGCACGGAGCACTCCGCGGCGCCGCAACGCTGGTCGTGGACCTCGAGCGATCGGGTGCGGCTCGGGCCTTCGTCGTCCATCGACGCGCTCACGACGCTCGCGGGCACCGTCGACGCAGTGGCCGACGACGACACGCTCGCGCTGGTGATCGATCCGATGCGGGTTCCGCTCGATGTGCGCGATCGCTGGCTCGCGACCCTCGAGCGCCTCGGCCATCCCGACGTCCCGAGCGTCGCCGAGCGCTGCGTGCGACCTCGCGCGAGCGCGATCGCGCAGCGTGCGTCCTGGGTGATCAGCCTCCCCGACGCGACGCTCGCGGCCGAGCTGCGCAGCGTGCCCGAGCTCGCGCGGTGGCTCGTCTCGCCTCATCCCGATGCGCCGATCCTCGTGCTCGACGAGGCTGCTCCGCGCGCCGTGGTCACACGCGCGCTCGCGCGTGCAGGCGTGTCGGTGGAGATCGTGCGCGGCGTCGCGAAGCCTCAGACACGCCGCGGCCGCGCGATCCGCTGACAGCGCAGAAGCACGCTCTGTCGGAACGACACGACGTCGCGGCCCCCCCCTTGACCGCTGGCGAGCGCCGCTCAACTCTCGCGGTTCTGCCAGGCTCGATCGTGCGGGAGGCTGTTCTCACGCGCGATGGGTCCGGGCGGGGGAGGCTGTGATGTCCGAAGAGTCGAAGCTGAGTGAGCTGAAGTCGGGAACCGTGAAGTGGTTCAACAACGCCAAGGGTTGGGGCTTCATCAAGCAGGAAGACGGTCCTGACGTCTTCGTCCACTACTCGCAGATCGGCGGCGATGGGTTCCGCACGCTGCGAGAGGGTGAAGCCGTCGAGTTCGCGCTGAAGGACGGACCGCGCGGACCGCTCGCCGAGAAGGTCCAGCGCATCAACTGATCCGCGCCTTCGCTTACGACCGTCCCACGAGACTTCGGAGCCCTTCCCTCGAGCATCGTCGCTCCGAGTCGAAGGGCTTCGCTTCGTCTGGCTCGAGGATGCCTGTGGGCCTCCGTGCCCCCTCTCGCAATGGCGCGAGGCCCGTGCTAGCTCAGCGCCCGACCATGCAGCAACGCCTCCTGATCCTCGTCGTCCTGTCGATGATCGCCGGCATCGCCGTCGCCTGCTCCGGCGGTGACGAGGACCCGCAGGGACAGGGCCCCGCCACCACCGCTGGTGAGGGACCGCGCACGCACGGCCTCACCGAAGAGGAAGCAGCGCAGGCGCTCGCGAAGATCGGCGATCGAGAGATCACCGTCGGCGAGTTCGCCGAGTCGATCGCGAGCAAGGGCCCCTTCCTCCGCGCCCGCTACAACTCGCCCGAGCGTCGACGCGAGCTCCTCGATCAGATGGTGCGCTTCGAGCTCTTCGCGCAGGAGGCCGATCGCCGCGGCTACGACGACCTCCCCGAGGTGCAGCGCACCCGCAAGCAGGTCCTCATCCGCCGCTTCCTCAAGCAGGAGTTCGAGGATCGCATCCAGCTCTCCGACGTGAGCGACGCAGACGTGCAGGGCTACTACGACTCGCACGCGAGCGAGTTCAACAAGCCCGAGCAGGTCCGCGCGAGCCAGATCCTCTTCACGAACCAGGCGACCGCGCAGCGCGTGCTCCGGCAGATCCTCGCGAGCCCGAGCGACATGCGCCTCTTCCGCCAGCTCGCCGAGGCGCACAACACCGACCCCGAGACGCGCGATCGCTTCGGCGACATCGGCTTCTTCTCGCGCCCTGCCGAGCGTCAGTCGGACGAGCCCGTGGTGCCCGCCGAGGTGGCCGACGTCGCGTTCTCGATGGACACCATCGGCACGGTCCACCCCGAGCTCGTGCGCTCGCCGGCGGGGTTCCACATCGTGAAGATCACGGGCCGTCGCGCGCCGCTCCACCGCACGCTCGAGGAGGCCTCGCGACCGATCCGACATCGCCTGTGGCGCGAGCGACGCGAGCAGGCGGTCGAGGATCTCGTCACCCGTCTCCGCAGCGAGGCAGACGTCCACGAGGACCTCTCGCTGCTCGATCAGATCCACATCGATCTGCCGGAAGGGAACTACCCCACCACCGACGTCGCGCCGAACGACGCGCTGGTGCCGCCGCCCTCGCCGCCTCCCGCAGGTGGAGGAGCCGCGCCCGCTCAGGTCACCCCGAGCGGCACACCGACCGCTCCTTCCGGCACGGGCATGCGCTGATGCAGACCTCGATTCACGTGCGCGTTCGTCGCGCGCCGCGGGCGCTCGAGCTCGCCCTGGCCTCCGTCCTGGCGTCGGTGGCCGCGCTCGTGGCCTTCGGCGGCGCGAGCCCTGCGCCCGCGCGTGGCGACGTGATCGAGCGCGTCGTGGCGGTCGTGAACGACGAGGCGATCTTTCTCTCCGAGCTGCGATCCAAGGCCGCGCCGCGCTTGCCGGCGGCCATCGCGTCGGCGCGCAGCGAGGCCGATCGGCTCGCGGCCATCCGCCACGTGTACGACGAGGAGCTCACCCACCTCATCGACGAGCAGCTGATCGTGCAGGCCGCCACCGCGGAGTCGATCATCGTCTCCTCGAGCGACGTCGAGAACGCGATCAACAACGTGCGCGCACAGACGCGCCTGCCGGTCGATCAGTTCTGGAACCTCGTGCGTGATCAGGGCTTCACCGAGGACGAGTACCGCCGCGACATCCGTCAGCAGCTGCTCCGCTACAAGGTGCTGAACCAGCGTGTGCGTGGCCGGGTGAACATCACGGAAGAAGACGTGCGTCGTCGCTTCGACGAGCTCGTCGCGCAGGCGCGTCGTCGCAGCCGCTTCAACGCGGCGTTCGTGCTCATCGCCGTGCCCGACGGCGCGTCGGCGACCGAGGTGTCAGCGCTCGCCCACCGCGCGAACGAGGTGCGCAGCGGGCTCGAGGACCTCGACACATTCGAGGCCGCGATGGACGACGTGGGCGGCGGCGAGCTCGGTTGGCTCTCGGAGGGCGACCTCGAGCCCGAGCTCGAGAGCGCGCTGGCGGACCTCGACGTCGACGAGATCTCGGCGCCCACCCGCGGCGCGAGCGGCTTCTTCATCTTCTATCTCCGCGAGCGCGACACCGAGTCCGGCGCGCTGCCGCAGTACGAAGACGTGCGCATGGACATCTACCGGCAGATGCTCCAGGACGCGATGACCCGTCAGGAGCGCGCGTTCGTGGAAGAGCTGCGCCGCGCCGCGAGCATCGAGCGCCGCCTCGAGCTGTGACGGAAGCTCAGCGCCCCAGGCGGAGCTTCCACACCATCCCGATCGCCTCGACGAAGATCTTCCGGCTCATCTTGCTCTGGCCGGCCTTGCGATCGACGAAGGTGATGGGCACCTCGCTGACGCGGAAGCCGCGCTGCGCTGCGCGGTAGGTCGTCTCGATCTGGAACGAGTAGCCCTCGGACCTCAGCGTCCCGAGATCGATCGTGCGCAGCACTTCCGCGCGGAACGCCTTGTAGCCGCTGGTGAGATCGCGGATGGGCAGGCCCAGGATCGTGCGCGAGTAGAGGCTCCCGCCCTTCGACAGGAAGTGGCGTCCAGGGCCCCAGCCCACCACGCCGCCACCGGGGATGTTGCGCGAGCCGATGACGAGATCCGCGCCCTGCGCGAACGCGTCGAAGAACGCGGGAAGGTGCAGCGGATCGTGGCTCATGTCCGCGTCCATCTCGAAGAAGAGCTCGTAGCCCTCCGCGAGGCCCTTCTCGAAGGCCTGCACGTACGCGGTGCCGAGACCGAGCTTGCCGGCGCGGTGCATCACGCGGATGCGTGGATCGTCGGCCGCGAGACGGTCGGCAATCGCGCCGGTGCCGTCGGGCGAGTTGTCGTCGACGATGAGGACGTCCACGTCGGGGACCACGCGGAGCACGCTCGTGACGAAGTGCTCGAGGTTGTCCTTCTCGTTGTACGTCGGGGTGACGATCAGCGTGCGCGGGCGCGACGCGGGCTCTCGACCGGGGGTGGACGACATGGGCGCGCGACCTTATTCGCCGCGCTCACGGCGCGCCAGCAGTGCTCGATCCAGGAGCGCTGCGGCCGCTCGTGGCCCCCACCGTCGCGACCGCTGTCGGCGGCGGGGTGGCCTCGGACACGCGCGTGCGCGTCGTGCGGGCGCGACGACGACGCGCGGCCCGCGCCGCGATCGTCCGCCGACGCGCGTCCTCCGCGTGCGCCATCGCAGTGGCCTCGCGGGCCGCCGTGCGATCCACCCACGCGTGGTAGGGCGGCTCTTCGTCGCAGCGAGGCACGTCGTCGACCGGGCAGTAGATGCGGACGTGCATGTGGTTGGTGTGCTGGCGCTCGGCGTCGATCACAGCGTCCACGCGCGAGAGCAGCTCTTCGCTCACCCCGCGTCGGCGGCCCTCGGCGAGCAAGCGCGCTTCGATGTGCGAGGCCAGGAAGATGAACTGCACCGGCGTCTCGGTGTCGCTCACGAGCGCCTCGACGAGCTCCCAGGTGCGAGCGTCATCGAGACGGACGGTCGGGTCCTGACGCGCGGTGCCGTCGCGACGGATGTCGTAGAAGCGCTCCGTGAGGATGGGCTCACCGGCGGCGTCGAGGAGGTAGAGGCCCACGTCGGCGTCGCGGCCGCTGCGGTGCGACCGATGTGGACCGAAGCGCCCGCCCGACTCGCGCGACAGATCGCCCACGTGGAGGCGCCCGCCCGGGGATCGCTCGGCGACCCTTCCGGCCACGCGCGAGAGCAGGGTCACCAGCTCGGCGGTGCCGAAGTGCTGGCCGCGCGATGAGCTCTTCACAGCGACGTGCTCGCTCTCCTCCAGGGCCACCCCTCGGACCAGACGGCCCCGGTTCGGACGGCCCACCGACACCGAGCCCACGCCCGGCTCGACGCGCGGCGCGGCCGCCCTCCGACCTGTGGTCCTTCGCGTGGTCGTCCCACGTGTGGCGCGCGCGCGGGCGGTTCGTCGTGAGCCCACGCTCGCCGTGGACCGCCGCCGGGCGGTGGTGCTCCGCGCCCGCGCGCTGGGCCGGCGCACGGCGGTGCGCGAGGTGGATCGTCGGGTCGTCCTCTCGCGTCGGCTCGACGTCTCGGACGCGCCCGAGGCCGGCGTCGAGCTGCTCGAGGCCTCGACCTCCTGCGCCCGCGCCGTGAGCCCGCTCGGGATCGCGAGCGCGAGAGCGAGAGCGAGCCCCGTGAGGCACGCCCTGATCACCGCCATGGTTCGCATGCTCGGCATCGGGGTCGGCCAAGGTCGCACGAGGTTCGGGGGAGGGGCAACCCGCCCCGACACCCCACTGAACATCCGCTCTTCGGGACCCCACGCCGGTCCAGCCTGCGCGAACGCATCGTCGTTCTTCCCAAGTGGGGGCGCGCTCGGCCATGATCGACGCATGCGTGTGCAGTCGCTTGCTCTCGTGGTCCTCGCTCCGTCGGTCGCCCTCACCGCTTCGAGCTGCGGAGGCGGCATGCCCGCGGGCTGTGATCGTTTCGTCGGCCCAGGCGGAGACGCCTACGCGGACATCCAAGGCATGTTCGAAGCGGCCCAGCCGGGCGAGACGCTCTGCATCGGCCCGGGCAACTACCGCGTGTCGGACGGCCTCGCGATCCGCGACCTCGACGGCGTGACGATCCGAGGGACGGGCGCGACGCGCGCGGAGGTGGTGATCGACTTCCGCGACATCGACATCTCCAAGGGCGTCACGGCCATGGCGATGACGGACTTCACGTTCGAGAACATGACGTTGCTCGATGCGCCGGGAGACAACTTCTTCATCGGCGGTAGCGAGCGCGTCACGATTCGCGACGTGCGCTCCGGCTGGGAGAACCGGACGCCTGCGGGTCGCTACGCGCTCTACCCCGTCGAGTCGACGGACGTGCTGATCGAGCGCAGCGAGGCCTTCGGGAGCGCCGACGCGGGCATCTACGTGGGCCAGACCACGAACTGCATCGTGCGCGACTCGACAGCAGTCCGGAACGTCGCGGGGATCGAGATCGAGAACAGCATCAACTGCGAGGTCGTCGACAACATCGCCGAGGACAACACCGGCGGCATCCTCGTCTTCGAGCTCCCGGGCCTCCGCGTCCACGGCAGCGGCACGCTCGTGCAGGGCAACACCGTGCGGAACAACAACCGCGAGAACTTCGCGGAAGAAGGCACGATCGTGAGCTTCGTGCCCGACGGCACCGGCATCATGTTGCTCGCTGCCAACGACGTGGAGCTTCGCAACAACACGATCGAGGACAACGACTCGACCGGGATCCTCGCCATCTCCTTCGCGACGGCCGAGCTCGCGGGGCTCGAGGGCGGCGACAGCGATCCCGAGTTCGATCCGTGGGCCGAGAGCACCTACGTGCACGGCAACACGTTCGGGAACAACGGCACCGATCCCGCGCCTCTCTTCATCACGGTCACCTCTCCCCTGGGCATCGACACGCTCGAGGACGTGATCTTCGACGGCTTCGTGGGACCGATGCTGACGCCCGAGACGACCTTCTGCATGCAGGGCAGCGGGACGTTCCGCAACGCGGACTTCGACGCGGAGCCCGGCATGCAGATGTCCACCACGGACCTCGGCGCGCATGCGTGCATGATCCCGGAGCGCGAGCCCGTGATGCTCCCGCAGGATCGCGGCGGCGTCTGATCGCTGGCGCCTCGGAGCCCACGGCCCCACGATCGCGCTCATGATCTCGCCTCGACTCGGCTCTCTGCTCGCGCCTCTCTGTGTAGCGCTGGGCACGATCAGCTGCGCGGAGGATCCGGGACCGCAGCGCCTGTCGGAGTGGGGCATCTTCGCGGACGGCGCGACGCAGACCGCTGTCGAGGGGCTCGTCGAGTACGAGCTCCGCGCCCCGCTCTTCAGCGACTACTCCTCCAAGCACCGCTTCATCCGCCTGCCACCAGGCGAGACGATCACGGTCGAAGACGCCACGGGTCGCCTGCTGTTCCCCGAGGGCACGCTGATCGTGAAGACCTTCGGCTTTCACGAGGATTTACGTGATCCCAGCTCGCCCGAGCGCATCGTCGAGACGCGCTTGCTCGAGCGGCGCGACGGTCGCTGGCTGCCCTACGTCTACCTGTGGGACGAGACCGCGAGCGACGCGACCTCCACGCGCATCGGCGCGCGCGTGCCCGTGACGTTCACGGATCTCGACGGCGAGGAGCGCACCTTCTCGTACCGCGTGCCGTCGGTGACCCAGTGCGGCAACTGCCACGGCGGGCGAGACGACATCGAGATCCTCGGCCCCCGCGTGGAGCAGCTCGATCGCGATCACGACTACGGCAGCGGCCCCGAGAACCAGCTCGAGCACCTCGTCTCGATGGGCTGGCTCGCGGCGATGCCGACGGGCTCGCGCACGTTCGTCGATCCGGCAGACGAGACCGCGCCGATCGACGCGCGCGCACGCTCCTACCTCCATGCGAACTGCGCGCACTGTCATCGCGACGGCGGAGCGGCCGACCAGAGCGGGCTCTGGCTCGACATCGACGAGACGGGCGAGTCACGCCTCGGCTTCTGCAAGATCCCCGCGGCCGCTGGGCGTGGCACCGGCGGTCGCTCGGTCGACATCTGGCCCGGCGATCCGGATCGTTCGATCCTGATGTTCCGCGTGGAGAGCGACGAGCCGGGCATCAAGATGCCCGAGCTGCCCGCGGTGCTCGTGCACGACGAGGGCGTCGAGGTCCTCCGCGCGTGGATCGCCTCTCTGCCACCGCGCGAGTGCGCCGCACCCTGATCAGTCGATGATCTCGAAGCGCGCGTCCTCGATCACCGGGTTCGCGAGGAGCTTCTGGCACATGGCAGGGAGCTCGGCCTCGGCCTTGCTGCGGTCGGCGCCAGTCAGATCGAGCTCGACGAGCTTGCCGATGCGCACGTCGCGAACGCCCTCGAATCCCAGCGTTCCGAGGGCACGACGCACAGCATCTCCCTGCGGGTCGAGCACCTCACGCTTCAGCGTCACGTAGACCTTGGCCTTCATCGCTTGCTCCTCACGCCTTCCAGATGCCGGCGCGCTTCAGGTTGTCCGCCATGCGCGGACCAGGATCCGACAGGTCCACGCGGAACGGCTCGCCGCGGATCATCTCGCACGCCTCGACGTAGCGACGCGAGGCCTCGATGCGCACCTCGTCGGGGATCGCGGGGATCGCGCCATCGCCCTTGAAGCCCACGCCCGCGAGCCAGCGGCGCACGTACTCCTTGTCGAAGCTCTCGGGCTCCTCGCCCTTCGACAGGCGCTGTTCGTAGCTCGACGCGAGCCAGTACCGCGAGCTGTCGGGCGTGTGGATCTCGTCGATGACCACGATGGTGCCGTCGGGCCGCTTGCCCATCTCGTACTTGGTGTCGACGAGGATGAGCCCGCGCTGACGGCAGATCTCCTGCCCGCGTGCGAAGAGCGCCATCGCGATCGCGCTCGCCGCGTCGAAGTCGGCCTCGGTGATCTGTCCCATCGCGAGCAGCTCGGCGCGCGAGACGGTCACGTCGTGGCCGCCCTTCTCCGCCTTCGTCGACGGCGTGAGGATCGCCTTCGGCAGCGGCTCGTTCTTCTTCATCCCGTCAGGCAGCGCGTGACCAGCGAAGGTGCGCTTGCCCTCGGCGTAGTGGGTCCAGGCACTCGTCGACGTCACGCCGGTGAGGTAGCTGCGCACCACGAGCTCCACGGGCAGCGGCGCGCACTCGACGGCGTGGAGCACGTTGGGATCCGGCACCGAGATCACGTGGTTGGGCGCCACGTCCTTGGTCGCCTCGAACCACCACGACGAGAGGCCATTCAGCACCTGGCCCTTGAACGGCAGCGTGCCGAGCACGCGGTCGAACGCGCTGATGCGATCGGTCGTGACCAGCACCCGCGTGCCGTCGGGCAGCGAGTAGTTGTCGCGGACCTTGCCCTCGTACTTCGTGCCCAGCCCCGGAAAGTCGGAGCCGTCCACGGTCTTGTCGAGGCCTCCACGCAACGTCTCGTGATCGATGGGCATGCGATCGCTCCGTACGAACGGAACGAGCCCGGATGCAAGGATGCACCGGGCTCGTTCGGAGAAAGCGCGAGAGAACCTCAGCGCTTGCTGAACTGGAACTTCTTGCGGGCGCCCGGCTGACCGGGCTTCTTGCGCTCCTTCTTGCGCGAGTCGCGCGTGAGGAGGCCGGCCTTGCGGAGCGTGGGACGAAGGTCGCTCTCGCCCGAGAGCAGGGCGCGCGAGATGCCGTGACGCACGGCCTCGGCCTGGGCCGCCAGGCCGCCGCCCGCGACGGTCGCCGACACGTCGAACTTGCCCTGACGCTCCGAGATCTCGAAGGCCTGGTTGACGATCATCCGCGACGTCTCGCGCGGGAAGTAGTCCTCGATCGTGCGGCCGTTGACCGTCACGGTGCCGCCACCGGCGGAGAGGTAGACGCGGGCGACGGCGTTCTTGCGCTTGCCGGTGCCGTAGAGCTTCTGGATCGCGGGCATTCTTCAGTTCCTCGTGTGACTCAGGTCAGGCTCAGAGCCGTCGGCTTCTGCGCAGCGTGGGGGTGGGTGGCGCCCGCGTACACCTTCAGCTTGCCGTGCATCGCGCGTCCCAGCGGCGTCTTGGGGAGCATGCCCTTGACGGCCTTCTCGATCGCGAACTCGGGCTTGCGGTCCATGAGGAGTCGGTACGACTCGCTCTTGAAGCCGCCCGGGATGCCGGAGTGCTTGTAGTAGAACTTCGTGTCGAGCTTGCCGCCCGTGAGCTTCACCTGCTCGGCGTTGATGACGACGACGTAGTCGCCGGCATCGACGTGCGGCGTGTACGCGGGCGTGTGCTTGCCACGGAGGACCGAGGCGACGCGCGAGGCGAGGCGGCCGAGCGGGACGTTCGCGGCATCCACCACGAACCACTTCTTCTCGATCTCGCCGGGGGCCGTGCTCTTCGTGATCTGCGTCGTTGCCATGAAAAACCTGACTCGTTGGGACGCCCGGAGATAGGAGACGAGGGCGTCGCGGAAAGCTTCGTCTCGCGCGGCGCGAACGACACGAAGTCGAGCGGCCTGGACGCGAAGGGCGCGTGATCTAGCGGTCGTCTCGGAGGGTGTCAAGCACGGGCCTCGTCTTCAGGAAACGAGGGCGCGTCCCGTGCGAGTTCATCCCTTCGCGAGCGTCGCCGCCGTGTAGGGGAGGCGCTCGAGGAAACGCGTGGACAAACGGCCGGATCGGAAGTCTTCGGCCTCGAGGATGGCCTGGTGGAGGGGGATGTTCGTGCGGATGCCGTCGATGACCATCTCGTGCAGCGCGCGCTGCATACGGGCGATCGTCTCCTCGCGGGTGCGTCCGTAGGTCAGGAGCTTCACGAGCAGCGAGTCGTAGTCGCCGGGCACTCTCCAGCCCGAGAAGATGCCGCCGTCCACACGCACGCCCGCGCCGCCGGGCGGCACGTAGTTCGTGATGAGGCCGGGCCAGGGCGCGAAGGTCTTGGGGTCCTCCGCGTTGATGCGGCACTCGAGCGCGTGCCCGCGCGGCGTGACGGGCTCGTTCGGAAAGAGCGGGACCAGGCCGGCCGCGACCCGGATCTGCTCGGCCACCAGATCGATCCCGGTCACGAGCTCCGTGACCGGATGCTCGACCTGGATGCGCGTGTTCATCTCCATGAAGTAGAGGTTGCCGCGCTCGTCGAGGAGGAACTCCAGCGTTCCAGCGGAGCGGTAGCCCGTGTCCTTCATGGCGCGCGAGATCGTGCGCGACATGTCCATGCGCAGCTCCGGCGTCACAGCGACGGAGGGCGCCTCCTCGACGACCTTCTGGTGTCGACGCTGGATCGAGCATTCGCGCTCACCGAGCACCATCTGGATGTCGTGGTCCGGGTCGCACAGCACCTGGAACTCGATGTGCCGCGGCTCCTCCACGTAGCGCTCGAGGTAGAGATCGCCGTTCTTGAAGCCCGCGATCGCTTCGGCGCGCGCCTGCGGGAAGACGCGGATGAGCTCCTGCGCCGAGCGCACGATCTTCATGCCCCGACCGCCGCCGCCCGCGCTCGCCTTGAGGATGACGGGGAACCCGATCGTCTCGGCCTCCCGCACCGCCTCTGCCTCGTCGGCGAGCACGCCCGTACCGGGCAGGAGCGGGATGCCGAGCTGACGCGCGAGGTTGCGCGCAGGCACCTTGCCGCCCCACTTCTTCATGTCGTCGGGGCTCGGCCCGATGAAGGTCAGGCCGCACTGCTGGCAGATCTCCGCGAACTCCGCGTTCTCGGAGAGGAAGCCATAGCCCGGGTGGATCGCGTCGGCGCCGCTGATCTCGGCGGCCGCCATGATCGCCGGGATGTTGAGGTAGCTCTGCGCCGACTTCGGCGGGCCGATGCACACGGCCTCGTCGGCGTAGCGCACGTAGAGCGCGTTGGTGTCGGCGGTCGAGTGCACCGCGACGCTCTGGATGCCGAGCTCGCGGCACGCGCGGATCACGCGCAGCGCGATCTCACCGCGGTTGGCGATCAGGATCTTCTTGAACATCGTCGTCCGCTCAGGCCTTGCGAACGCGGAACAAGACGTCGCCGTACTCGACGGGCTTGCCGTTCTCGCCCACGACCTCGACGATCGTGCCGGCGATCTCGGACTCGATCTCGTTCATCAGCTTCATCGCCTCGACGATGCAGAGCACCGTGCCCGGACGGATGTCGCTGCCGACGTCGACGAACGGTCCCGCCTCGGGCGAGGGCGAGCGATAGAACGTGCCGACGAAGGGCGAGGTGATCGTCACGACGTTCGGATCGTCGACGCGCGGCACGGGCGGCGGCGGCGGCAGCGAGGCCGAGCTCGAGCCGGA
>JAFLCL010000271.1 GCA_017303575.1 Deltaproteobacteria bacterium | reverse complement strand
TCGACGCCGTTCTCGGGCGTGCGCGCGACGAGCGTGAAGCGCGCGTCCGTCACCAGCACCGACCGCTCGATCGCGCCGCCAGGATGCGCGGCGAGCCAGAACTCGGGGCGCATCACGTGCGCGCCCTCGAGCAGCCGACCGAGGCCGGTGGCCCGCATGGCGCAGTGACGCTCGTCGGTCTCGCAGGTGGTCTCGGGCGTGGTCCACGCGAGCCACGCGTCGTCTGGCGTCACGAGCACGCCACGCGCGCCGCTCGGCCGTCGCAGCTGGAGCACGTGAACACGCACCGGCGTGTCGTCGGTGGCTGGCTGCACTTCGACCTCGGCGATCCCGAGACCATCGGCGGCGACGACCCGCAGCATCACGTCGGGGCGCGTGTCGGCGTGGAAGAACCCAGTCCCCGTGCGCACTGGAATGCGGCTCGGAGCGGGCAGGCTCACCTCGATCGGTCCGAGATCCACGCCCACGGCGGCGACGTCGATCTCGAGGTCGTTCGCGAGGAGGAGGGCGGCCGCCATGCCTCGCAAGCGCCCGAGCGTCTCGAGCGGCGCCTCGGGCACTGCACCCTCGCGGCTCACCCGCGCGCGCTCGAGATCCAGCAGCGCCGTCGCCATCTCGTCCACCACGTCGGCGAGCTCGAGCTCCGCCGCCTTGGGAGAAGGAAGGAGGAACGTGGCCGGCTCGTGCCCGACGCGGGCCACGAGCGGCTGACAGCGAGCGGGCCAGTCCTCCGGCGCGTGCTCGTAGAGCGAGGCGAAACGCTCACGCTCTCCCAGCGGTAACGCGAGGCCCAAGGTCGGCCGCGGCGCCCCGTCGAGGAGGCAGGCGGAGAGCTCGATCACCGCGCGCGCGGACTCCTCGGCGCGCGTCCGACCGCGGAGGTACGGCCAGCCGAGCAGCGACGCGGCGAGCAACACGTTCAGCGAGACCGCCGTGATCATCGGGCGCATGCTCGGTCGGAGCGCACCGATCTCGGTCTCGTCGGTCATCGCACGCCCTCTGCGAGGGGCCCAGCCAATGGGGTGGACTGACGCGAGGTCGAGACCATGAGCAGCAGGCTATACTGCCCGACCGCCGAGGCGACGGCATACCGTCCCGCGGCCGATCGTAGGAGCACGAGGAGACCGATGAACGACGCGAACGGGCCGACGCGACCGGGCGAGCACGAGATGAGCGAGGGACGTCCTCGCGCGAGCGCCCCCGACGAGACCAGGCTCCCCACGCGCACGGGCGCGACTCGCTTGCTGCAGGTGGGTGTGGGCGCGCTCGCGATCGCGGGCGCCTTCGCCCTCACGTACCTCTATCCAGAGCGCAACGGCCTCGACATCGACATCGACAACTCGGCCCGCGCTCAAGAGGTGCGCGCGCACGAGCCGTACGATCTCACGCAGCGCGTGCTGATGAACCGCGTGCTGATGCAGGTCGTCGAGCACTACGTGGAGCCCGAGCGCATCCAGCCGCGTCGCATGCTGCTCGGCGGTCTGAACGCGATCCAAGGTCAGGTGGCTCCGGTCCTCGTCGACTACGAAGACGGCGCCCCTCAGCTCACGCTGCAGGTCGACACCGCCCGCCGCACGTTCCGCGTCGACGACGTGAACAGCCCGTGGGCGCTGTCCGAGCGCTTCCGCGACATCTTCGCGTTCATCCAGGAGAACCTCCACGACGAGGAGGTCGATCTCCGCGAGGTCGAAGAAGCAGCCGTCAACGGCATGCTCCGCACGCTCGATCCGCACTCGATGTTCCTCGACACGCAGACGTACGAGGACATGCGCATGAGCACGCGCGGGGAGTTCGGCGGCCTCGGCATCGTCATCTCGATCCGCGATCACCAGCTGACCGTGATCCGCCCGATCCCTGGGACGCCGGCCGATCGCGCGGGCCTGCACCGTCGCGATCGCATCGTGCGCATCGGCGCCGAGACCACGCTGAACATGCCGCTCCAAGAGGCTGTCGATCGCCTGCGTGGACCGCCGGGCTCGCCGGTCGACGTGTGGGTCGTGCGGGAAGGCGAGGGCGGCTGGACCGAGCCTCGCAACTTCACGCTCGAGCGCGCGATCATCCACATCGAGTCGATCGAGGCCCGCATGCTCGGCGACGGCATCGGCTACATCTCGATCGACAGCTTCCAGGGCAACACGTTCGACGACATGCAGCGCGAGCTCGCGCGCCTCCACCAGCAGGGCATGCGCGGCCTGGTGCTCGATCTCCGAGACGATCCAGGCGGTCTGCTCGATCAGGCGGTGCGCGTGGCGGACGCGTTCCTCGAGACGGGCGTGATCGTGACCACCGAGTCGACCGACCCCGAGCAGCGAGACGAGAAGACGGCGCGACGCGAGGGCACCGAGCCGAACTACCCGATGATCGTGCTGGTCAACGGCGGCAGCGCCTCGGCCTCCGAGATCGTCGCGGGCGCGCTCAAGAACCACGATCGCGCGCTCATCGTGGGCGAGACCACGTTCGGCAAGGGCTCCGTGCAGGTGCTCTACGACTACGACGACGGCTCCGCGCTCAAGCTCACGATCGCGCAGTACCTGACGCCGGGCGATGTTTCGATCCAGGGCGTGGGCATCACGCCGGACATCGAGATCGAGCCGATGACGGTCGACCGCGAGGAGATGGATCTCACCGTCGATCAGCAATACCTGCGGGAGTCGGATCTCAGCTCTCACCTCACGAACGAGAGCGCCGAGTCGGGCGAGCGCGCGGCGCTCACGCTCCGTTACTACCTGCCGAGCGAGACGCGCCTGGCCCTCCGCGAGGCGGGTCCCGACGCCGAGGAGAACGCCGACGAGGACGAGTTCCTCCTTCGTTTCTCGCGATCGCTCCTGGCGCGCGCGTCGCGGTCGGGGCGTCGTGAGCTGCTCGCGGACGCGAGCCCCGTCATCGCGCAGATGCAGGAGCAGGAGATGGCGCGGGCGGCCGAGGAGCTCGGTCGCCTCGGCGTGGACTGGGCGCCGGGCAGCGATCAGGGCGCCAGCCCCGTGACCGTCGAGCTCTCGACGGTGCAGCCCGACTCGACGGGCACCGCGGGTCAGCCGTTCGATCTCCGCGTCCGCGTCACCAACACGGGCGCCGTGCCGCTCTTCCGACTCCGCGCGACCACCCACAGCGACTTCGCGCTCTTCAACCAGCGCGAGCTCACGTTCGGTCGCCTGAACCCAGGCGAGACGCGCGAGTGGACGACGACGCTCGGCCTCTGCGAGCTGGTCGAGGGGCAGCGGTCCTGCCGCCTCCCGATGGACGTCTCGGATCGGTCGGACGGCATCCGCCTCGACTTCGAAGAGGCCTACGGCCACGCGCCGGCGCCGGCGGAGATCCGCACCACGGTGCACGGGCTGCCGCGCCCACAGTTCGCCTATCAGATCCAGGTCGCGGACGACGTGCGCGGCAACGGCGACGGCGTCATCCAGCGCGGCGAAGAGGGCACCATCTACGTGCGCGTGCGCAACACGGGCATGGGCCCGACGCACGAGACGCAGGCGAACCTCCGCAGCCTCGCGGGCCGCGGCGTGCTGCTCCATGCCGGCCGGTTCCGTGTGGACGACATCGCGCCGGGCCAGGAACGCACCGTGGCGTTCACGTTCGAGGTCCTGCCCGACTTCGAGAGCGACAGCGCGCGGCTCGAGGTGCAGATCGGCGACGTCGACGTTCGCGAGTCGTTCACCGAACGCGTCGACGTGCCGATCGCGGCAGACACCACGACCGCGCCGACCGCCCGACGCGGCAACGTCACGGTGTCGGCGAACGCGTCGGTCTACGATCGCCCCCACGGCCGCATCATCGGCACGATCCGCGGCGGCTCGATCGCGATCCCTGCGCAGGCCGAGCTGGACGGCTACGTCCGCCTCGACATCGGCGAGCACCGTCCCGCCTGGGTGCTCGCGACGGATGCGCGAGGTCGTGGCACGGGCGGCTCGGTCGCGCTCAACCTCGATCACATGCCTCCCCGCATCGACGTCGAGACGCCGCCAGCCCTCGTCACGCGCGAGGCATCGTTCCCGATCCGCGCGCTCGCCGCGGACGACCAGCGAGTCCGCGACGTCTACGTGTACGTCGGCCTGCGCAAGGTCTTCTACCAGTCGAACCGCGACGCCGAGCAGCCGCGCGAGGCGCGCTTCGAGGCCCGCGTGCCGCTCCGGCCCGGCATCAACTACGTCGTGGTGTTCGCCCGCGAGAGCGATGAGTCGATCTCCCGGCGGACGTTCGTGGTGCGCCGCGACGCCCCCGACGGCAGCCTGCTCGAGACGCCTCGCATGACCGACGAGTGGTTCCACTTCGGCGTGGAAGACGGCGCTGGCGAGGAATGAGGCCCGCGGCGCGCGCGTGATCCGAGCGCGCGCGCCAACCCTCCTGCCTCGTTCGTGAAACGAGACTCTTTACAGGAGTCGTCTCGCGGTGTTATTGGGCCCCACCCGACGGAGGGGCCTTCTGTGGCAGCCAAACCGAAGACCAAGGCCACGCCGAAGAGTGCGGCCCCCAAGACCAACAAGCCGACGCCCAAGCCCGAGCCCAAGAAGGCCGCGGCCAAGGTCGCTCCCAAGAAGCCCGAGGCCAAGAGGCCCGAGCCGAAGAAGGCCGAGCCCAAGAAGGTTGAGGCGAAGTCGATGCCAGCAGCCAAGCCTGCGGCGTCCAAGCCCGCAGCTGCCACAGCGAAGCCGGCGCCGTCGCCCGCCAAGCCTCCGGCCGCCAAGACCGCAGCGCCGGCAAAGGCGCCCGAGTCCGCGGCCCCGCTCGCGGAGCGCCGCAGCAAGATGCCGCCGAAGCTCACCGTGCGTGCCCCCGTGGGCGCCGACGAGCTCAAGGCGAAGATCGGCGCGCTCGCGACGGCGACAGCCCAGATCCGCGCCCTCAAGCGCACGCTCAGCCGCAGCTTCATGGACGTCGGCCTCATCCTCGTCGACATCCGCGACAAGCGCCTCTACGAGGCCAAGGGCTACGGCTCGTTCGAGGCGTTCCTCGAGCGCGAGATCGAGCTCGGCAAGACCGCCAGCCTCCGCCTCGCGCGCGCCGTCGAGCTCTTCCAGCGACCGGCCGCCGTCGCTGGCGGGATGGACAAGGTGCTCGCCGCGGTGGCCGCGTTCGACGGCGATGCCGCCGACAACCAGGGCGCGCCTCCGACATCGTCGGGCGGCCTCCGCTCACCCATCCCCTTCCACAAGCGCTGAGGAACCCCGACGCGCACCGCTGACGCCCCGAGCCGCCTTGCTCTGGGCGTCCTCGGCCGCATACGGTGCTCCCCCTTGCTGGCTCTCGCCGCCGCCATCGCCTGCGTCATCGCGAACGCCTTCTTCGTGGGGGCAGAGTTCGCGCTGGCCAAGGTGCGTCCGACCTCGCTCGAGGCTGCCGCGCGCAGCGGCGACGACCCCGAGGCCGAGCGAACGCTCAAGATCCTCGAGAAGCTCGACGAGTACCTCGCCGCGACGCAGCTGGGCATCACGCTGGCCTCGCTCGGCTTGGGCTGGCTCGGTGAGCCGGCCGTCGCAGAGCTGCTCGAGCCGCTGCTGCACCGCCTGGGGCTCGGCGAGTGGACGCATCCGGTCGCGTTCGCGATCGGCTTCGCCGTCATCTCGACGCTCCACATCGTGGTGGGCGAGCTCGTGCCGAAGTCGCTCGGCATCACACGCTCGGAGCAGCTCGCGCGCCTCGCGTCGCGTCCGCTGCGCGTCTTCTACCTCTCTGTCTTCCCCGGCCTCTGGCTCCTCAACCGCGCCTCGAACCTCGTGCTCCGTGCGCTGCGCCTCCCCGCGCCCGAGCACGCCGAGGGCAAGCTCTCGCTCGACGAGCTGCGTCTCCTCATCGCCGCGTCGCTGACGGGGGAAGAGGCGGACAAGCAGCGCGAGCTCCTCGAGCGCGTGCTCCGCGCCACGGACCGTCCGGTGCGCGCGATTATGGTGCCGCGCGTGGACATGCAGATCCTCTCGCTCGGGCAGGACTTGGAGGCCGCCCTCGACCGCATCCGCAGGCACGGCTTCTCGCGCTACCCCGTGTGCACCGACGACAACCCCGATCAGGTCGTCGGCTACGTGTACGTGAAGGACCTCCTCCTGCGCGAAGGCCGCGATCGACCGACGCTCCAGTCGCTCAAGCGCGACATCCTCATCGTCCCCCAGTCCCGCACGGTGGGAGAGATGCTCACCGAGTTCCAGCGCACGAAGATCCCGATCGCGCTCGTGGTCGACGAGTACGGTGGCACCAGCGGTCTCGTGACCATGGAGGACGCGGTTGCCGAGATCGTGGGCGACATCACGGACGAGCTGAAGGGCGCCAGCCAACCCCGGATGGTCGAGGAAGAGGACGGATCGGTGGTGGTCGACGGCTCGCTCCCCGTGGACGATCTCGAGCTCGACGGGACCAAGCTCCCCCAGCGGGAAGACGCGGACACGGTGGGCGGCTACGTGCTCGGCCGGCTCGGCCGGCTCGCGGGCCCGGGCGACCGCATCGAGATGGCGGGGTGGGTGGGTGTCGTCGAGGACGTGCGTCAGCGGCGCGTGCATCGAGTCAGGTTCGTGAAGGCCGCGAGTCCCGAGACGACCGAGGCGCCGAAGAACGAGGCCTGAGCGTCAACCAGTTGGCGCTTGACGCGCCGCGTTAGCCTTTGACATGCTGGCGACCGATCGGTGCACCGTTGCCACCCTGCCCGTCGGGCTGTGGCGATCCACCGACACCTTCAGCCCACATCGCCTCGTGTTTTCAGCTTCGGCCGCCGATTCCCTCGGTGGCCTTCGTCTTGCTCTCAGCTTCGCCTGACCTCGTTCGATGCCGCTGACGTGAAGCGCGCGCGACGAGCGTACTGGAGTGACCCATGGCCCACGACTTCCTCCCCTCCCTCTCTCGCGGCACCTCTCGCGCCCGCGCCGTCGTCGGGCCCCGCGTGTTCATCGCCGAGCGCGGAACGGACTGGCTCCGTGCGCTTCGCCTGCTGTCGCTGGGCCACCAGCCGTTCACCACCCTCGTGCAGGCCAACGACGACGACGAGTTCCTGCGTCAGCGGCCCTGGAGCGGCACCGCCCCGCGCGAGATCGTCCTCCTCTGCGGCCCGGAGCTCAGCGCGCAGGCGCTCGAGGGACGCCTCTCGCTGTTCCGCTACGTCGCTGTCGAGTCGCCCGACACGCTGGTCCGCATCGTCGCGGACTCCGACGATGGCGCGCTCGCGAACGAGGCCCTGCTGGAGGTCGTCCGCTCCCTCGCGCCCGGACTCCGCGTCGAGGTGACGTCGATCGCGGCGCTCCCGTCGCAGGGCGAGGTCGCGGTCGAGTCGCCCCGTCGTCCCACCCGCGAGCTGCCCGACCGTCGTGCGGCCTGAGCCTCGCTCACGCCGCGCCGAGCGACCGCTCGAAGAGATCGTTCACGACGACACACGCCTCTCGTAGCTCGACCCCTCCGCCGACGAGCAGCGCGAGCGGGTCGATGCGGATGCTCGTCACGGCGTCGCGCTGATCGACGGCGAAGACCGCCACTCGGTTGAGCGCGTCGACGAGGGCTTCGATGTCGCCGCGCCCTCGTGAAGGGCTCACGCCGAGGCGACCGAGCGCGCTCTTCACACGCTCGGCGCTGGTCGGCAGCACAGCCAGCGTCGAGCGCTCGGGATCGTCGGAGCGCGCGATCTCGGCGAGCGCCCACAGATCGCCGATGGGACGCAGCGACACGCGAAGGCCGAGCGAGGACGCTGCCTCGGCGGTGACGTGAACGCCCAAGAGGCGCGCGGACGGATCGCGCTCGGCAGCCATCGTCGTGATCGTCCGGAACCCGTCGCGCACGGCCGCCGCCGAGCCCGCACCGAGCACCACGAGATCGGGATGATCCCACACGCGCAGATCCGGCGACGCGAGCGAGAGCTTCACCGGGAAGCCGATGCGCGCCGCCTCCGACGCCGCGCGCGACGGGCTCGCGCAGAGCTCCTCGACGGGCAGCGGAACCCCGTACGGCGTCAGCGCGGACTTGCTGGCCGGATCGGAGAGCGCGCGCCCAGGCCCGAACAGCACCTCGCGCACGGCCTCGCGATCGATCCCTTCCACGCTCGCGCGGCCAGGCGGCGCGCCCGACCCGCTGCGACGGATCGCGCTCGCCGCGTCGGCGACGTCGGGCGCTTCTCCGAGCGGCAGCACGCGCTCGTCATCGCGCTGCCAGCCCACGAGCCCACCATCCATCATCGTCAGCTTGCCGCCCTGCCGATCGACGACCCAACCCGCGCGCTCCAGGCGCGCACGCACGGCGCGAGGCACGGCCCGCGTCTGTGCGCCCCACACTGGCGCGCCCGTCGAGCGCATCGCGACCGCCGCGATCAGGGCGCGTGTCTCTCGCACCACGGGCACGCCGAGATCGTGCCCGAGACCCACCAGATCGACGGTCGCCGGGCCGATGAAGCCGAGCACCGCCGTCGATCCACGACGGACGAGCTCCACGAGCGCCTCGGGGCTCGGCGCCTCCAGCAGCAACACGCCGCTCGCGTCGAGCGCTTCGCTGAGCGGGCTCGCGACCACACGCGGCGCGAGCGAGAGCCCCAGCTGCTCGCCGATCTGCGCGATCTCGACCGCGAGATCGGCGTCGTCGGTCACGATGGAGAGCGCGGACGGCACGCCGGCCAGCATACGATCCCGCGGCGGCGCTCCCCAGAAACGCGCGGCCGCGACGGCAGCCGAGCCCCCGTGTTAGCGTCGTGTCGTGGCTCGCATCGCGACCTTCGCTTGGTCTCGCAGGCTCTCGACCGTCCTCCTCGCTGGCGCCCTCGTGTGCCTCGTGCCTCACGCTGCGCGCGCGCAGGAGAGCACACCCCCGACCTCGGACGCGTCGAGCGAGACGGTCGGCGAGCAAGGCGCAGAGAGCGCCGCCCGCGCGCGCGAAGCGTTCCAGGCCGGCGTCGCGCACTACGAGGCTCAGCGCTACGTCGACGCGATCCACGAGTTCCAGGTCGCCGCGTCGCTGATCCCTTCCGCCGATCTCTGGTTCAACATCGCGAGCGCGTACGAGCAGCTGACGCGCACGCGCGGCGAGCTCACCGACTACGAGCAGGCGATCGCTCATTACCGCCGCTATCTCACGGAGCAGGTCGATCCGCCGGATCGCGCGCAGGTCGAGGCCAACATCGGCGTGCTCACGCAGCGCCTCGAGGACGCGCGCGCCGCCCAGCACGTGACCGCGACGCAGGGCACGCTGCGCATCCGCAGCGAGGTGGCGGGGGCGACGGTGACCGTCGACGATCGCGAGGTCGGCACCACGCCGATCGAGAACGACCTCACGCTCGATCCCGGACGACACCGCCTCGAGGCCACGCTCGAGGGGCACCTGCCGTTCCTCGCCGAGGTCTCGCTCGACGTGGGCACCACGACGACGACCCACGTCACGCTGCTGCCGGCGCGCACGCACCGCGCGATCACCCGCAGCCCCGTGTTCGCGTGGGTCGCGTGGGGCCTCGCTGTCGCGACGCTCGGCGCCAGCATCGGGATCGGCATCCACGCGGAGAGCCTGATCCCCAGCCCCGAGGACTTCGATCCCAGCTTCGATCAGTACGCGGAGCCGCGGACGTGGGGCGCCGTCTCCGATGGAATGCTCGCCGCCACCGCCGGCCTGGCGACGCTCGGCATCGCGCTCTTCGTCATCGAGGGCAGTGCGGTCGGCACCGTCACGGAGCGCGACGGCGAGGTCGAGCCCGAGCCCTGATCGAGGTCGCGCCGACACGATTGACGCGGCGCGGCGTCTCTCTATCATCCGCGCCCCGTGTCGACCTCCACTGCGCCGATCGCCGCTTCGTCCGAGAGCAAGAAGCCTCGCCTCCTCGTGCAGAAGTACGGCGGCACGAGCGTAGGCACGATCGAGCGCATCCAAGCCGTGGCGCAGCGCGTGGCCGCGGCGCGGCAGGCGGGCTTCCACGTCGTCGTCGTCGCGAGCGCGATGTCGGGCGAGACGAACCGCCTGCTGGCGCTGGGCCAGAAGCTGTCGGCGCGTCCCGATCCGCGCGAGATGGACGCGCTGGTCGCGACCGGCGAGCAGGTGTCGGTGGCGTTGCTCGCGATCGCGCTGAACGAGATCGGCGTGCCCGCGCGCAGCTTCCTCGGGCATCAGGTGCGCCTGCGCACCGACTCGTCGTTCATGAAGGCACGCATCCGCGGCATCGACGCCGAGCGCCTGATCGAGACGGCGCGCGAGGGCATCGTGCCGGTGGTCGCGGGCTTCCAGGGCATCGACGATCAGGGCAACACGACCACGCTCGGCCGCGGCGGCTCCGACACCACCGCCGTCGCCATCGCGGCCGCGCTGGGGCAGGCGGTCCCGTGCGAGATCTACACGGACGTGGACGGCGTCTACACCGCCGACCCGAACGTCTGCCCGACAGCGCGCAAGGTGAAGCGCATCAGCTACGAGGAGATGCTCGAGCTCGCCTCGCTGGGCGCGAAGGTGCTCCAGATCCGATCGGTCGAGCTCGCGATGAAGTACGCCGTGCCGGTGCACGTGCGCTCGAGCTTCTCGGACGCAGAAGGGACGTGGGTCGTGAACGAGGACGAGTCGCTCGAGTCCGTGGTCGTCGCGGGTGTGACCTCCGACAAGAACGAGGCGAAGGTCACGATCCGTCGGGTCGAGGACAAGCCGGGCCGCGCCGCGGGCCTCTTCGAGGCGCTCGCCGAGGCGCGCATCTCGGTCGACATGATCATCCAGAACCCCTCGCCCGACGGCTCGACGGACATGACGTTCACCGTCTCCAAGGGCGAGCTCGCGGGCGCCAGAGAGATCGCGGGCAAGGTGTTCCAGAGCCACGAGCTGTTCGTGCGCGAGGACGTGGTGAAGGTCTCGATCGTCGGCCTCGGCATGCGCTCGCACGCGGGCGTGGCCGCCAAGATGTTTCGCATCCTCGCGGACGAGGGGATCAACATCGAGGCCATCACCACGAGCGAGATCAAGGTGAGCTGCCTCGTGGCCGCGAAGTACCACGAGCTCGCGGTGCGGGCGCTGCACGACGGCTTCGGCCTCGGCGAGTGACGATCGAAGGAACGACGCAACACGGCGAGCGCCGGCGCGATGAAGGCGCCCGTGACCGCCGTACGTTCTTCACCGCTCGCCGCGCTCGGTGTGCTCGTCGCGTGCCTCGCGATCGGATCCCTCGGTCGACGCAGGACCGATGAGGCCCCGCCTCCGCCCCCTCCCACGTCATCAAGCGCGCGGAGCGCGGAGCGCGTGGATCTGAACGCTGCGACGGCGACCGAGCTCGAGCGGCTGCCCCGCATCGGTCCGGCGCTCGCGGCGCGCATCGTCGCGTACCGTGACGCGCACGGGCCGTTTCGCGACGTCGAGTCGCTCGACGCCGTCTCCGGCATCGGGCCAGCGATCGTCACGGCTGTCCGTGATCACGTCACGATCTCGCCCCTGACCCGCGACGGGCCGACCTTGCTCACGACGGAGCCCCCGCGCTAAAGGAACGATCTTGCTCTGCTGGCTCGCAGGGCGCGAGGAGACGACATGACGCGCGCGACGATGGCTTCGGTGGTGTTTGCCCTGCTCGGACTCTCGGCCTGCGGTGGCGGTGGCAACCGAGACAGCGGAACGGGCGGCGGCATCGACGCCAACGTGGTCCGCCCCGATGCTCCGGTCGCGATGTGCGGCACGATGGGCCCCGAGAACACCGCCGCCGCGTGCTCGGACGGCTGCAACAACGACGACGACGCGTTCGCAGATTGCGAGGACTTCGACTGCTGCAGCGTCGTGAGCTGCGCGCCGGGCACCGGCTGTGGCGATCGCTCCGATGCAGGTCCGCGCGCCGACGCCAACGTGATGGCCTGCGCGACGATGGGCCCCGAGGACACCGCCGCGGCCTGCGGCGACGGCTGCGACAACGATGGCAACGGCTTCTTCGACTGCGGCGACTTCGACTGCTGCAGCGTTGTGACCTGCGGGGCGGGCACCGCGTGCGCAGGGCGCGGCGACGCGGGACCGC
>JAFLCL010000270.1 GCA_017303575.1 Deltaproteobacteria bacterium | reverse complement strand
CAGGGCGCGTTGCGCTTGAAGGCGTGCACATCCACGCCGCCGACGCCAAAGGTGCGCTTGCCGGCCATATTCAGGCGATCCCACCACGCCAGCGTCACGCCCTCGGCCGCAGCCACCGTGGTGACCACGCCCGCTTCCGCGCGACGGTTCCACCAGGTCCACCACGGCGCGTCCGGCGCGAGGCGCTGCTCGAGCGCGCTCTGCGACGTCGCCGCGACGGGCTGACCGCCACGCAGCGCGACGGTGAACGAGCCTCGCTGACGACGCTGGCGAAACTGCGGGAACTGGATGGCCGCCACCTGTCCGGTCATGCACTCGACCAGCTCGGGCGTGGACGGCGCGACGCCGATCTCGCTCGCGTGGCCATCGCTCGTGAGGATGAAGACGAGACGAACCTGACCGAGCAACGGATTGCGCTGCACCTCGGCGGCGACGCATGCACGCAGCGGCTCGGTGTGCTCCGCGAAGGTCTGGTTGATCTGGTCCTGCGTGAGGCGGGTGGGCAGCGCGGCGGTCGCCTGTCGCGCGGCCTCGTCGGCGGCGCGCGCCGCGTCGTCGGCCTCGCGCTGCGCGAGCTGTGCGGCCTCGCGCGTCTCGTTCTCGTAGAATCCGTTGATGGCCGCGGTGAGCGGCGCGACCGTGCGCGTGTCGGCGGCGAGCGCGCTCAAGAGCTGACGCCCCTCGGGACCGCCGAGGCGGAAGATGCCCTGCGCCGCCCACGACAGCGCTTCGCCGTGCTCGGCGAACGACGAGTCCGCGCGGTAGAGCACGAGGAAGTGCTGGAGCGCAGGCAGCACCGACGCATCACCGAGCTCGGCGACGGCGCGGACCACGAGCACCAGCGCCGAGGGCGAGGTCTCGTGATCGTTCATCTGCTGCACCAGGCCGGGCACGGCCTGCGTCGCCCGCATCTCGATCAGCGAGGGCACGATCAGCTCGAGCGGCGGGCCCTCGGTGCCCTCGATGAAGTCGTAGCGGCGCGACAGCGCGTTCACGAGGTGCTCGCTGCCGGAGGTGCGCGTGCGCAGCGTCGTCGCGATCGCGTCGCGGAGCGCGCGCGGCATCGAGCGCTGCTGGTAGAGGTCGAGGAGGTCGCGCGTGATCTCCGGCTCGGGCAGCGCCGCGAGCAGCCGCACGGCGTACGCGCGCGCCGCGACGAGGCGGTTGTCGGGATCGAGAGCGACCTCGTTCAGCACCTCACGCAGCGGACGCGGCGCGGCGTCGGTGGGCGAGGCACTGAAGCCTGCCGCGTCGAGCGCGACCGACGAGAGCTGCATCGCGCTGCCGCCCGTCCACGCGTCCTGGCCGTTGTTCTGGCCGAGCACGCGCATCTGGCCCTGCTCGCCGACGGTGAGCAGTCCTCCCTCGATGACCTGCGCGCCGATCACGTCCTGCTCGAGGATGCGCGCCCAGCGCAGCGAGCCGTCGGCGTTCATGCTGAAGACGTAGCGGTAGTAGACGAAGTAGTAGCTGTCGCCGAGGATGCCGATCTCTTCGCCGTCCCCTGCGAGCTCGGGCGCGTAGTAGAGGCGGATGCGGCCGCGCGCGGTGCGGGTGCCCGGCTTGGGGAGGAAGCCATCGTCCTCGAGATCGACGGGGCGCTCGGCCTCGCCCTCGTGGAGCGGCGGCACGCTCGGGATCGGCGGCTCGATGTGCATCGCGCGATCACGCGAGCCGTGCACCGAGTCGTGGCTCAGGCGGTAGAGGCCGCGGTGGCCGTAGTAGATGCCCGTGGGGTCGTGATGGATCCACGCCACGACGTCGTCGGTGGAGCGAAGGCGCGCGAGCTCGTAGCCCGTGACCTCGTCGAGCACCGAGATGTTCTGGCGCTCGTAGGGCACGAGCACCATGCCGCCCGCGGCCGCTGGCTGCCCGAACACGCCCTCGATCTCGTGGCGCCAGCGCTCGCCGCCGCTCTGCGCGTCGACAGCCACGAGGTGGCCGTCGCGACGCGCGCCGCCGAGGGCGCCGACGGTGAACGAGAGATAGATGGTGTCGCCGTCGCGATCGGCGCCGACGTAGGCGAGATCGGGAAGCGCGAGCTCCCAGCGCTGACGACCGGTCGCGAGATCGATCGCGACCACGCGGTGACGCTCGGAGCTGAGCACCACGTCGCCGAGGATCTCGGGGCGCGTCTGGGCATCGAGCGCGAACGACCAGCGCGTCTGACCGCTGTCGAGATCGATCGCCACCACCTGGCGTGGCGCTTCGTGGGTCGTGACCACGGCGAGGTGCGATCCCGTCGCGTTCTCAGGTCGGCTCGCGGCCTGGGGCGCGGGCAACCGCTCCATCACGGCGTTGAACGCCTCGGCCTGGTTGTCCGCGAACTGGTGGCTGAAGGCCATCGTGCCGGTGCCCGCGCCGCCGCACGCCGAGAGCGTGAGCGCGAGCGAGGCCGCGAGGCGAACGCGTCGACTGGTGCGGCTCATCGCGCACCTCCTTCGGCAGCCGCCGCCGCGGCAGGACGATCGAGGCTCCTACAGCGCGTGTTGCCGTCCCACGCGATCTGATCGAGGGCCTGCGTGAGGGCGCGGCGCAGCTCGTTGGGCGACTGGCGTCCGAGCGGTGGGAGCGTGTCGCGGTAGGTGAGGAGCGACTGGCAGACCATGCGACCCGACACGTCGCGGAGGCGCCCGATGATGTCGACCTTCACCGCGTCCGAGATGTCGCGACGCTGGAGCAGCTGGTCGTAGCCGCCGAGCATGACGGAGATCGGCATGCGCCCGAGGAACGCGTTGAAGCGCGTCACGTCCGCGTCGCTGCCGAGACGACCGATCGCCTCACCGGCCCCGAGCACGCCGCGCTCGAACGCGCGGAAGAGCATCTCGAGCGAGCCGCGCGCGCCGATGCGTCCGAGCGACTCCGCGGCCTCCTCACGGATGCTGCGGTCGCTGTCACGCAAGCCCTGCTCGAGCAGCGCCGGAACCCGACGATCGTTGCGGATCGCGGCGATCGCGGCGTACGCACGTCGGCGCGCGCCGGCTCGACGGTGGTGCGTGAACTCCGTGAGCACCTCGAGGCTCTGCGGCATGGCGAGGCGCTGCATGGCCTCGAGCGCGGCGTCGGTGATGGCGTCGTTCTGTCCCGAGCGCAGGAGCTCGGAGAGCGGCGCGATCGCGTCGTCGTCGTTGATGATCGTGAGGAGCGTGATCGCCTCGCGGACCTCGTCGGCGTTCGCGCTGCGGAGGCGCGCCGAGATGGTCGGCAGATCCTCGATCGTCGGCGCCGGACCGCCGCCCTCGACGGCTTCGGTCGGCTGGGCGCGACGACGCGCGGCGGGGCGACGCGCCTGGGCGTCGGCGGATCCCGCGGAGAGGCCGAGGCCCAGCGCGAGAACGAGAGAGAGGAGAGTCCACGGAGCGCGTCGCATGACGACCTGTGCCCTTGCCCCGTACCGGGGCGATGGGGTGGCGAGACGAGTGGGTGCCGAGAGAGAAGAACCCGCGGTGCCGAGGAACGCTTGGGACGCGCCGATCGCCGCCCGGGTCTCAGAGCGCGCGAGCTTGGCCAAGCCCGAGGGGGAGGGCAAGCGCGGCGCGCCCCTCTTCGGTGGCCTCCGATGCGTCCTTCCATCCTTCGATTCTCCCCGGTCTCTTCGTCCCGTGGATCAGCCCGTGCTACCCGTCGGCGCCATGCCCACGCTGGCGGAGCCCATGAAGCGCAGTGATCCCGAGGGATCGCAGCCCGAAGGAACGGTGCAGCGCACCTCGCGGGGCTCGTTCCTCGCGCGCTGGCTGGGCCCGCGAAAGCCTTACGTCTCCGCGCTGGGCGCGGGTCTGGTGGCAACACTCGGAGTGCACGCGGCGCGCGACGGGGCGTCGTCGGGATCGCGCGAGGCCTCACTCGCCGCCGTGCTCGATCGCAGCGGCTGGCGTGTCGACCAAGGCTCGATCGTGTGGCTGGACGAACGCGTGAGCTGGGGGGAGACGCCCGCGATCTTTCTCGCGAGCCAAGGCGAGGGCTCGGCCGACGTGTTCGGCGCGAGCGTGCGCCTGGGCACCGGCGGCGCCGTGCTCGACGTGAGCGACCTCGCCAACCTCACCCGCAGCGGCGGCGCCTCCGAGGAGCAGCTCACGCGCGCCGGTGACCACGTCGTCTTCGCGACACGCGCGGCCCACGGCGTCGAGGCGATCACGGTGCTCGACGTGCGCGGCGAGCCCGCCTCGCTCACCGAGGAGTGGACGCGCGTCCAGCGCGCGCAGAACGCGATCACGAACTACCAAGAGACCGGGCGCACCGATGGCCTGGGCGTCACGCGCTACCAGCTGATCACCCCCGACACCTCGATCACGATCGACACCAGCGAGGAAGGGATCGCGCGCGCCACCACGAGCGAAGGCGCGCTCGCGATCGCGCTCGACACCCTCGAGCCGCGCGAGGGCGCGGAGCTCGTCGAGGCGCACCCGCAGGACAAGGGCGTGCCGGGCGGGATCACGTGGGTCGTCGACACCGTGCGCAACCTCTCGTTCGTGGGGCCGGAGCCCATCGAGTGGCTGGAGAACCGCGTCTTCGCGGTGAAGGACTGGTGGGATCGCACGAGCTACGCGTGGCTCGGCGGCGACGACGACGACGCCGTCGCGGCCGAAGCGGCGGCCGAGATGTCGGTGCCCGCCGAGACGCACCTCACCGAGGCGCAGCGCGAGCTCTTCGACGAGGCCGCGGCCGAGATCGGCTTTCCACCCGCGCCCATCCGTGGCGCGCTCTCCGATCAGATCGAAGGCGAGGGCGTGTGGGTGCCCGTGGTCGACGATCCGTTCGTCAACGCGTACCCGAACGCGCCCGCCGCGTTCGCGCAGACGTTCGTGCGCCCGGACCGCGAGCGGCCCTACGTGAACGTCTTCATCACGCTCTGGGATCCGCGTCAGGTGCAGCTGCGGATCATGAGCGGCACGCGTGAGCCCGAGAGCGCCACGGGACAGCGCGGCACGGGATCGATCCCGCGCGACGAGCGGACCACGCGCTTGCTCGTCGGCGCGTTCGACGGCGGCTTCCAGGCGATGCACGGCGAGTTCGGCATGATGAGCGACGACCGTGTGTACCTGCCGCCCAAGCCGTGGGCCGCGACGGTCGCTGTGATGGAGGATGGCCGCGTGGGCATGGGCAGCTGGCCCGCGCCCGACTGGAACGGCCGCTACTTCGACGAGCACCTCGCGAACCGACAGATCCCCGCCGCCATGGTCGACATGCGGCAGAACCTGACGTCGGTCGTCGAGGACGGCGTCTACAACCCGTGGGAGCGCTGGTGGTGGGGCGCGGCACCGCCAGGCGCGACGGAGCAGACGTTCACGCACCGAAGCGGGATGTGCATCACGGAAGAGGGCTTCATGGCGTTCTTCTGGGGCGGCTCGCTCGGCCCCGAGGCGCTCGGCGCCGCGATGATCTCCGCGCGCTGCACGCGCTCGATGCACCTCGACATGAACAGCGGGCACTGTGGCTTCGAGTTCTTCCGTCCGTACCGCGAGAGCCCCGACGCGCGCGATCCCGTGCTCCCTGCCGTCGCGCGTGTGGATGGTGAGAGCGAGTTCGACGGCGAGCTGCCGGGCGCCGACGGCATGCGCTACCGCGCGCGCAAGGCCGTGCGCTCGATGCAGATGCGCTTCCCTCGCTACACGTCCCGCGACCCGCGCGACTTCTTCTACCTGACGCTCCGCCCGACGTTGCCCGGGCCTGCGCTCGACGGTGGGATCACGCTCGCCACCGAGGGTCTTCCGCACTCGGGTTGGCCGTACGCGTTCGCGCGCGGCTCGCAGGGCGCGAGCTGGATCGTGCGCATCGATCCCACGCGCGCGGTGCCTCGACCGCTCGCGGCCGAGCGACACACGCGCGCGCTCGCGCACCTCGCAGGCCCTGCCGGCGGATCGCACGTGCTGCTCGCCGAGCAGCAGACGATCGGCCATCGCTTCTCCGTCGCGCCGATGGGCGCGAGCGGCACCGAGATCGCGCGCGGCAGTCTCGCGAGCGCGTCGAGCACGTCGGTGATCGGCGCCGATCGCGACGGCTTCCTCGTCTACGCCGAGGGCCCCGAGGCCATGTCGCTCCTCGCGGCCGCAGGCGTCACCACTGCATTGGATCTCGGCGCGCCCGCGCTGGGCTTCGACACCGACGAAGGCACCGCCGGCCCCGACGGCCATCCGCGCGAGCTCGGCGCTGGCGTCGCGTTCCTCGCCGAAGAAGCACCGAGCGCCGAGGTGCTGTGGCCCGACAACGAGCCCACCCCGTACTCGCAGTGGGGCTACCTCCAGGGCCAGCGCGTCCGCTACTTCCCCGACCAGCCCCCCCGCTTCGTCCGCCCGAACGAGTGAACACGCGCGGCTCGCTAAGGCGCGAACACCACCTCGGTCAGGAAGAAGCCCTCATATCCCTCGCTCACGAGGTCCTCGCCGAACCGCGTTGGCGCTCGCCCCAACGCACCTGCGAGGTAGACGCCGCGCTCGTGCGCCACCGCGATTGGCGGGCTGACGTCAACGGCGAGGTCGAAACCACCGAAGTCACCGACGATGCGCGCATCATCCACGTCCACCAGCGCGATCTGGCGAGAGGACACGACGGCCGCCTCCATCGACGTCCCCATCCTCGACACCTGCCCGCCCCACACGAAGCCGCGCAGGTCGATCCGTCGCGCGGCGGTCGTCGAGGTGGCCGTGTCGCCCGCGACGTCGTAGCGACGAACTTCGGGTGAGCCAGAGGCCGCTTCGAGCGCGAACACTGCATCGGTCGAAGCGAAGACGTGGTCGAGCGGTGTATCCACCAGCAGGCGGAACGAGCGGATGTGCGCACCGGTTCCGCCCTCGTAGGCGGCCACATAGCGACCGTGCAGGGCGAACTCAGCCCCACCGAACGTGAATGGGCTCGGCTCCGACACGCTGCTGCTGACCCAGACGCTGCCCTCGGCGTCGACGCGGAGCGAGGGTGTTGCGCCGGGGATACGGCTCGCACGCTGGACGGTGCCGTCTGGCGCGATCCAGACGAGAGCCCAAGGACGAGTGGCATCCGCAACCAGCACGACGCCACCGCCGAAGTCGAACGCGGAGGGGAGATACGGAAGGAGCACGACGCCGCCGTCGCTCAGCACACCAGCGCGCTCGAGAACGAGCGGTAGCGCCGACGCGTGCAGGACGTCGCCACTCGTGGCGCTCACCGCGACGATCGCTGTCCACGCGCCCGTGGTCCCCGCACGGGCGACCGTGAGCCCGCCGACACGCTCGCTCGCCGCCCTCGACTCGATGAGGATGATGTGAATGCCTCCGCCCCCGAACAAAGAGGTCGGCTCGCCGGTGGTCTCGATGGTTCGGAGCCAGCGGCCGCTCGCGTCGAATTGACCGACGAACTGGTCGCTGTTATCACTTCCGGAACCGTCGGAAGGCGGCCCCTCGCACCCGTGACGCCCGAGCCGCTGCGGAACCCAAGGATCACGTTGCCCGTGGTTGCGTCGCGCGCGAGCCGTGGCGAGGCAGCGATCGGCGTTCCCGGTCGACCGTACGCGTCGAAGAACCCTCCGACGTCGACGGAACACCGACCCGTGGAGCAGCTCGCGAACCAGAGGCAGCTGTTGCCGCACTCGCCGCAGTTCCTCACGTCCGTCCCGAGCTCGGCACACCACTCCTCCGAGGCGTCGCTGCATCTCACGAGCGGAGACGGGCACAGGCACTCACCGCCGACGCAGCGCAGTGGGCACTCGGCGCCGCAACCACCGCAATGGCTGGGGTCCGTCGATACGTCGGCGCAGACGCCATGGGTCGCGATGCAATCCCTCCGGCCCGCGGCGCAACGGCACTCTCCATCGACGCACTCCTGCCCGAACGCGCAATGGTTGTTGCAACCGCCGCAAGTGAAGGCATCGGTCTGGAGGTCCCGACAATCGATTGAGCCGAACTCGACGCGAAGATCGCAGAGCGTCTCGCCAGCAGCACACCCGCACGTGGCGCCGAGACACACCTCGTCGGGCCGACACCCGGACGCGTCCGCTGGATCCGCGCCACCGCTGCAATCGGCGTCGATTCCGTCGCACGCCTCGGTCGCTCCTGGATGGACGTCGGGATCAGCATCGTCGCAGTCCCCACCGCCGCACGAGAGCGGTGGCTCGCCGTCGCCGTCGCCGTCGCGCGGCGCGTAGAAGCAGCGCCGTGTCGACGGCTCGCACCGCACGGTCAGGCACGGATCCGACGTCGCACACGCCGCGTCGGACCCGCACACGGCTCCAGTCGTACAGCCGTCTTCAGCGCAGTACTCCCCGGAGGCACAGAGAGCATGTCTGGGAGCGTGGTTGCAGGCGCCGTCGACACACGAGTCTGTGGTGCACGCCACGCCGTCATCGCACCGACAAGAATCGGACGTGTCGGGCACCCCAGCATCGAACGGAGCATCGGCGGACGCATCGGGAGAGCGCTCGCTCGGATCGAACAGGCGAGCCGAAAACATGCCGCGCTGCACCATCTCGACGGACTCTTCAGAGGTCAGGACGATCTCGAGGTCGCCGCACAACACGCCGCGGACCGGATCGTACCCCCGCAGGTTCAGGAACCCCGTTCGGCCCGAAAACGGAATCGAGATCCGGTCGTCGGGGACCGGCTGGTAGTTAGGTGCTGCGCACGCCGGGGAGCTCATGGCTGCCCAACACGGCATCGCGCACGTCCACATGAAACGCCCCGGTCAAGACGTCGTCGTGCGCGGAGGCCGTGGGGTTACAGAGGACGATGTGCAGGTCGTCGGGTGCCTCACGCCGAAACTCGTACTGGGCAGTACGAGAGTCGGTCGGGCAGATGAACGCGCCATCGATCTCACCCGAAGCAGTCTCAGGGCAGATTGAGCCCACGGGTTCCGAGAGCTCGTGAAGCGTTCGTGGTCCGCACCCGCACACGATCAACGCCAATCCCATCCCGAGCATGCTCCGCATGGCATCGAACGTCGCACGGCCGGCGGGCGAGGTCGACGTCGACTCACGTCGGGAACGGCGTCGGCATTCGCCGTAGTATCGATGGGTGGATCGGTCGAAGCTCCCACGACGCGGCGGGTTCGAGCTGTCGGCGGCGCTGCTCACCGCGGTCGTCCACGTGCTTCCGCTCGAGCGGTGGCTCTATCCCGAGATCGTCGAGATCGTCGTCATCGTCTGCGGGTGGGTGGGCTACCTCGTGTACCTCGTCGTGAAGGAGCGCCACGAGCTCGCCGCGATGGGCTTTCGACGCGAAGGCCTGCGCGAGTCGGTCCTCGCGTGCGCGTTGGTGCTCGTCGTCGGCACGTGTGTGGCGGCTGCCATCGGTGCCTCGCGAGGAACCCTCACGATTTCGATCCACATGGTCCCGCTCGCGCTGCTCTATCCGCTGTGGGGGTTCGTCCAGCAGTGGCTCGTGATGGGCATCGTCGCGCGGCGCATCGAGCCCGTGATCGGTGTCGTCCCCACCGTGCTCGTGACCGCGGTGGTGTTCGGCGCCGTGCACGCGCCGCAGACGCTGCTGGTCGTGGGCACCTTCGTGCTCGGCCTCGCGCTCACGCCGATCTACCTGCGGTGGCGCAACCTCTGGCCGCTCGGGCTCGTGCACGGATGGCTCGCGATCCCCACGTACTTCTGGATCGCAGGCGAAGATCCGTGGGCGACGGTGACCGCAGGGCCGTGATCGCCCGTTCGTGTGGACGGCCCCACAGCTGAGGGCTCCCGCACGACGGCTCGGAGGTGCGTCTCGAGGACCGCGTCGGGATTCGACGACAGGCACACGTCCTGCTGAGGGCGCGCGCATGTCGTCACCGCTCGCTCGTGCCTCCCTCGTGCTCGTCGTCGCCCTCGTCTCGATCGGCTGTGCGGGGCAGCTACCCACGCCGCTCTACGCGAACGAGCTCGATGCGCACTTCCCCGAGAGCGGGCAGCCGACGGGCGGCGGCGAGGGCGGTTCCGCCGCGGTGCCGCGCGATGACGCGACGAGCGCTGCGATCCACGCCGAGGCCGTGCGCTGCGCCGATCGGCTCAACGATCACCGAGGCACCGCGGAGATCGTCTCGATCCTCCAGGCCATCCTCTCGACCGTGGGCGGCGTGACCAGCACGGTGGGCGGCATCTTCGCCGCGGTCGATCTGGGCGATCCCGATCTGCGCACCGCGATGGGCGCCATGTCGTCGGCCGGCGCGGGCGTGGTGCTCGTGGGCAACCTCGTCCTCGGCCTGCTCGCCAACCCGCTCGAGGAGCTTCGCCGCGCCAGCGATGGACGACGCAGCTGGGATCTCGCCATCGAGCTCCAGTACGCGGGCGCGCCGCCCGACGCCGTGCGCGCCTCGCTCACCCGGTGCGTGGAGGATCAGGGCCCGCCGGTGCGTGTGGTCGGCGCGGGGCTCGCCGTCAGCTTCTGAGCGGCCGGCCAAGGCGGGGTGGGGTGACGGGGTCTCTTGCCCCATGGCCCGAAGTGTCTGGGCGCGTGTCGTCGGCGTGTCGTCCTCGCGAGATCCAGAACACAGCGCTGTTGACCCTCTTCGCTGCGAGCCTCTAGACTCCGCGCCCGCGTTCTCCGAGCGTTCCCGAGCGCTCGGTCGACTCCGTGGTGGGCCCCTGGCCGGGCTCTTCACGGGTCGAGGACGCATGACCGGTCCTTTCCTTTGCGGTGCTCGAACCGCTAGACTTCTCGAATTCACGCAGCTCACCCCACCGTGGCGAGCGTGCGGAAGCGCTGCCCGATGGGTCGTCGGTCCCAGGCTTCGTGAGCGAGGACGAACGTGAAGAAGCCCATCCCGTTCGGAAAATATCTGCTCCTCGAGCGGATCAACGTCGGCGGCATGGCCGAGGTCTTCAAGGCCAAGGCCTTCGGCGTCGAGGGCTTCGAGCGCCTCGTGGCGGTGAAGCGGATCCTTCCGTCGATCGCGGAGGACCAAGAGTTCATCACGATGTTCGTCGACGAGGCGAAGATCGCGGTGCAGCTCACGCACGCGAACATCGCGCAGATCTTCGACCTCGGTCGTGTCGGCGACTCGTACTTCATCGCGATGGAGTTCGTGCACGGCAAGGACCTGCGCGCGATCTTCGATCGAGCCCGCAAGCGCGGCGAGACCGTGCCCGTGCCGATGGCCTGCTACGTCGCGATGAAGGTCTGCGAGGGCCTCGACTACGCGCACAACAAGAAGGACGCGGCCGGCCGCGACCTCCACCTCGTGCACCGCGACGTGAGCCCGCAGAACGTGCTCCTGTCCTACGACGGCGAGGTCAAGGTCATCGACTTCGGCATCGCGAAGGCGGCGGGCAAGGCGGGCAAGACGCAGGCGGGCATCCTCAAGGGGAAGTTCGGCTACATGTCGCCGGAGCAGGTGCGTGGCCTGCCGCTCGATCGACGCAGCGACATCTTCGCCGTGGGCATCGTGCTCTACGAGCTGCTCACGGGTGAGCGGCTCTTCGTCGGCGAGTCCGACTTCTCCACCCTCGAGAAGGTGAAGAACGTCGAGATCATGCCGCCCTCGACCTACAACCGACGCATCCCCGAGGAGCTCGAGCAGATCGTGCTCAAGGCGCTCGCGAAGGACGTCGACGATCGCTACCAGACCGCGATGGATCTGCATGACGACCTCCAGTCGTTCATGTACACGAGCGGCAACTTCTTCTCGCGCAAGGACCTCTCGGCCTACCAGCGCAAGGCGTTCGCCGAAGAGATCGCGAAGGAGTCCGCGCGCGAAGAGGAGTACCGCCGCATGGAGGCGGACCTCGCACGACCGGGCGGCGGCAACGTCGCGAGCGGTCTCGATCAGTTCGACGACATCGAGCCGCTCGAGCCGTCCGTGAACGTGCCCGACCCTCGTCCCACCGCCGCGCCGCAGAAGGCCGCGCAGCCCCTCGCCGCAGCCATGGCCGCACCGCCGCCTCCTCAACGGTCCCCTGGACCTCCGCCCCCTCGCAACACGAAGAAGCCGACGCTGATGGGCGGCATGGGCGCGGCCGTTCCGCCTCCGCCACCGCGCGTCAGCGCCGCTCCGCCTCCGCCTCCGCCGC
>JAFLCL010000027.1 GCA_017303575.1 Deltaproteobacteria bacterium | reverse complement strand
GCCGTCGTCGCACGTCGCGCGCGCGCCTGCGCCGCAGCTGCCCGCCGCGCAGGTGTCGCCGCTCGTGCAGAACGAGCCATCGTCGCAGCTCGCCGTGTTGTTCGTGCGTGCGCACGTGCCCGCGGTGCACGCGTCGTCGGTGCAGACGTTGGTGTCCGCGCAGCTCACGCACGTCCCGCCCGCGGTGCCGCACGCGGCGACCGTGCCGCCCGCCCGACACGCCGTTCCGTCGAAGCAGCCCGTGCAGCAGCCACGCGCGCGACAGGTGCCCGCGACCCCGGCCACGCGGCACGCGGTTCCGTCGGCCGTCGCGGCGAGGCAGGGAGCAGCGTCGAAGCGCGTGGTGACCTCGTCGACGCTCGTTCCCCACACGTAGTAGACCTGGAACGCCACGCTCGCGCCGGGCGCGAGATCCGCGGGATGGAACGCGAGCGACATGCCGCGATCACCACGCGCGCCGTTCGGATCGAGCGGGTCGTCGAACGCGTTCTGGGCGTCGGTGTCCTCGATGCCGGGGCTGAAGCGCGCACGAGAGAACGCGCTGAACGTGCCCATGCCGAGGAAGACGCGGTGGCTCGCAGCGGCGATGGTCCCTGCGATCGCGAGCGAGCTCCCGTCCGCCGAGGCCTGTCGCACGACGTCGTTCAGCGTGTCGTTCGAGCTGCCGATGCTGCAGTCGCCGATGTCGGGGTCGCCGTGTGTCAGGTAGTAGATGTCGCGGACCGTGACGCTCGTCGGGTTGCGGAGCGTGATCGTCTGCACGACGACGCGATCGTCGGGCTCGTAGGTCCAGTCGTGCGCGACGCGTAGGCCGCCGCCGCCGAGGATGCCTGCGTCGATGAAGCCAGCCCACGTGACGTGACGACCGCTCGCCTCGGTGGCCTGCACGGTGTTCACGTCGAAGAAGCGGCGCGCCCCGTTGGTGCCGGAGAAGAAGCCCCCCAGGCCCACGCCGAAGCCTTCGATGCTGAACGTCGAGACCTGATCGTCGGGATACCAGGCGTCGCAGGTGAACGGCTCGGCGCCGGACTCGCTGTAGCGCATCGAGTGATCGCGCGCGTTCAGCATCGTCCCGTCGGCGCCGATGCCGAGGTAGTCGATGAAGGTCCCGTCGAGCTCGACCTGCGCGAGCGCGGAGGAAGGTAGGAGCGCGAGGAGCGCGAGCGAGGTGACGAGGAGTGAGGCACGGAAGCGCATGAAGATTCCTCCGAGGAGTTGACGAGCGCTCCGCCCTTCAGCACGCCGCATGCCCGCGAATCGGGGACGTCTTCTCGGGCAGATCCGCGCTCCCTCTCCACCGAGGGCGGAATCTTCTTTCGTCACGGTACGCGGACCTCGATCGCGATCCCACACGTGTGGGCTGCGAGACGACGCGGCCCCCCTCGCTCGAAGCTCAGCCGCGCAGGACGAGCACCAGACCTGCGAGCACGAGCATGCCGAACACGACGGTACGGAACGTCGCCACGGGAACGCGTGCGTGCAGCAGCTCTCCGAGCAGCATGCCGATCGCGGCCGAGGGTGCGAGACAGACGCCGAGGCCCGCCGTCGATCCGTCGAGCTCGCCGCGCCACGCGTAGCTCGCGAGCATCGCGAGGTTGAGGATCGTCCACAGCGCCGAGAGCGTCGCGCGGTAGACGTTCTTGTCCTCGAGCACGCGCGAGGTGACGTACACCGCCATCGGCCCGCCCGTCGCGAACGCGCCATGGATGGCGCCGCCCGCGAGCAAGAGCGCGCGCTCGGACCACGTGTCGAGGTGCTTCACCGGCGAGTCCACCCGCATGCGGTAGAGCTCGAGCACGCTCACGCCCACGAGGAACACGCCGAACGCGCGCTTGAGCATGGAGGCATCGAGCGACGCGAAGGCGAAGAGACCGATGGGCAGGCCGAGCGCCATGAACGGGACGAGGCGCTTCGCGAGGAAGCTCCGATCGACGTGCCGCCCGTAGCGCACCACGAGGTAGAGGGAGACCACGAGGTTGAGCGGCACGAGCGCGGGAAGGATCTGCGCGAGATCGAGGAAGAAGGATCCCAGCGCCACGGTGATCAGCGTCGCCCCGAAGCCGAGCGCGGTCTCCGTGGTGAACGCGATCGCGCACACCAGCGCGAGCGGGAGCGCGATCTCGTAGGCGGGCCAGAGCATCGTCAGCGTCGCGACTGCGCGAGCTCTTTCTCGAGCTTGGCGATCACGCCTGGCATCGCGCGCACCGTGAGGATGGCGCCCTCTTCTTCGTACGCCTCCGAGAGCACGCGCGTCTCCTCGTGCAACCGGCTCGTCATCGCCTGCTTGTCGTAGGGGATGACGAAGCGCTGCTCGATCATGTCCTTCTCGAAGAAGGTCACGATCGCGGCGTGCAGTCGCAGCTTGTCCTCGGGCGAGCGCGAGCTGACCTGCAGCGCCTCGGGGAATTCGAGCGCGAGCGCGGCGCGATCCTCGGGCGAGACCTTGTCGATCTTGTTGAGCACCACGAGCGAGGGCGCGTCGTCGGCCTCGAGCTCGCGGAGCACCGTGCGCGTGACCTCGAACTGCTGCCGGAACGCAGGATCGGCGGCGTCGAGCACGTGCAGGAGCAAGCGCGCCTCGCGCGCCTCGTCGAGCGTGGAGCGGAACGACGCGACGAGGTCGTGCGGCAGCTTCTTGATGAAGCCCACGGTGTCCGACACGAGGATGCGCGGACGCGTCTCGGGCACGAGCACGCGCACGGTCGTGTCGAGCGTCGCGAAGAGCTTGTCGGCGACGTACACCTCGCCGCCCGTCAGGACGCGCATCCACGAGCTCTTGCCTGCGTTCGTGTAGCCCACGAGCGCCACGGTCGCGGCCTCGCTGCGGCGCTTCCTCCGCACGCCCGCTTCGTGCTCGATGCTCGCGAGCTCCTCGCGCAGCTCGGCGATGCGATCACGGATCTTGCGTCGATCGAGCTCGAGGTTGGACTCGCCCGCGCCCTTGCCGCCGATGCCGCCGCGCTGACGATCGCCTCCTCCGCCGCTCTCGCGCAGGCGCGGCGCCTGGTACGCGAGGCGCGCGATCTCGACCTGCAGGCGTGCTTCACGCGTGCGCGCGTGACGCTGGAAGATCGAGAGGATGACGGAGGTGCGATCGAGCACCTCGGCCCCCGTCGCACGCTCGAGGTTGCGCGCCTGCGAGGGGAAGAGATCGTGATCGACGAGAACGACGGTGGCCTTGTCCGTCGGCGTCGCGACGCCGAACGTCGCGGGCGCGTCGTCGACTTCGATCTCCTCGTCGCCGTCTTCCGCTGCATCCGCTTCGTCGTCGGGCGCTTCGTCTTTCGCGTCGATCTTCCGCTTCTTGCGCTGGAAGGTCGGGATGACGCCGTCGCCGCCGGTCCATGCCGCGAGCTCGAGCAGCTTGCCCTCACCGATCACCGCTGACTTGCCGAGCACCGAGCGCTTCTGCGTGACGCGCCCGATCGTCTGGAGGCCCAGCGTGCTCGCGAGGCGCTCGAGCTCCTCGAGCGAGCTCTCGTGCTCTGCCTCGGTGACGTCGGGGAGCTGCACGCCGACGACGACGGCCTTGGGGCGCTTCTTGGGATCGATCTCGGCGTGCACGGAACCTCGGCCCTGCGGGGGGAAGCAGGGCCGCGAGCGTGCCGCAGCCCCACGCATGCGCAAGGCCGATGCGAGACGCTCCTCCGCGCCGAGCCTGACGGCCTCAGGACTCGCAGGCCTTCTTCAGGTCGGCGGCGTAGCGATCGAAGATCGGCGCGAAGTCGGGGAGCGAGCCCTTGATCATCGGGAGCATCGCGCCGCGGAAGTGCTCGACCATCTCGAAGTCGGTGCCGCTTCCGTTCGTCGTGAGCGTGTACGTGCGCGCGCCCTCGAACATCGGGAAGAAGCCGTCCTTCCACACCATGCGCTGCTCGGGCTCGAACACGGCGACCTTCGGGGTGAACGTGCGATCCGACACCGGCACGCGGATCGCGAGCTTCTGACCGAGCGCGATCGGGCCCTCGATCGAGGTGACCGTCGAGTTCCACGAAGGGAAGCCGGCAGCGTCGGTGAGCTTGGCCCACACGCGCGAGGGCGGTGCAGCGATGGTCGTCTTCACTGCGTAGCGGAGCGAGAACGCAGACTCGTTCTTGTCGGCCATGGAGCGCTCACTTCCCCTTCGCGCGGACGCGGTTGTTCTTCGCGTTGTGCTCGAGCTCCACGGTGCCGAGCAGCTCGCAGAGCGGCGGCACGTACATCGCGAGGCGACCGCGGTAGCCCTTCTTCTGTCCGTACCAGCCCTTCACGGGGTTGCTCTCGCTGCGGCCCCACGCCTCGACGGTGCCCTCGGCCGCGTCCTTCTGCTCGTCCGCCGAGCCGAGGGGCATCCAGTCGCCGTGCTTCGTCAGCATGGCGGGCAGATCTTCGAGCACACGCGCGAGGTAGGTGAGCTTCGTCGACCCGACCTGACAGACGAGCAGCGGCGGATCGCTCGTGTCGTCGCGGTACATCGTGTAGTCGGCCGTCCCCGGCGGCGTCTTCAGCTGCCACGGATCGTCCTTCGTTCCCTTGCTCGAGCTCTTCTTCGTCGCCATGTGCGCTCCTCTACGACGCCTGCTCGGCGCCCTCTTGTAAGAACACGACCACGTTGGGCGCGAAGTCGTGCGGACCCTGCGGCGGGTAGTAGCCGCGGTAGCCGCGCGGCACGCCGCCCGTCATGCGACGGAAGTCCTTGATGAAGTGCGCTTGATCGAAGTAGCCCGCGTTCGCCGCCACGTCGGCGAGCGTGCCCTCGGGGTCGCGCATCAACGCGCCGAGCGCGCGCTGGAAGCGGAGCACGCGCGCGAGCGTCTTGGGCGCCACGCCGAGGTGACGCGCGAAGAGGCGCTCGAGGTGTCGGCTCGAGACGGCCGCGCTCTTGGCCATGGCCTCCACGGTGGCACCGCCGTGCGTGCCCTCGGCGGTCGCGATCGCGCGCGTGAACGCCACGAGGTCGGGCGTACGATCGAGCGCACGAAGAAAGAACGCATCGAGCGTACGCGCCTGCGCGTCGAGATCGAGCGTGTCGCGCAGCGTGTCCTCGAGCGGCGTCGCGTCGTCACCGAGCGCGTCACGTGGGGCGACGGTGCGATCGGTCAGCGTGGCGAGCGGCACGATCGCGAAGGGCGCGAGGCCGCCGAGGCGGAAGCGCACGCCCGTCGTGCGCACCAGGCCGCGCTGCTCGATGCGGATGGGCTCGAGGCGCTGTCCATCGACGTTCGAGGTGGCGATCTCTCTCGCTTCGCCGCCGATCACACGTCGCGTGTAGGGCGCGCCGAAGTTGAAGATGAGATCGGCGCGCGCATCGACGAACACATCCACGCGCAGATCGACGGGCCCTTCGTCGCTGGTGACGAACCAGTAGTGCTCGATGAAGCGCGTGAGGTTCGGATCCGGCCGCCGCAGCTGGTACACGCGGAGGAGCGTCGTTCTCCGAGCGGCTCCGCGTCAAACCTGCGCGCACGTCGCGCGAGCGCGGATATCCTCGGCCCCGCGCATGACCGCCGAGACCGCACCCGATCCGCTGCTCGGCCGCGTGCTCGATCATCGCTACCGCCTCGATGCGCCGCTCGGCGGTGGCGGCTTCGGCGCCGTGTACGAGGGCTTCCACCTGCGCCTCAAGCGGCCCGTGGCGGTGAAGGTGCTGCACCCCGAGCACGTGAAGGATCCCGAGCTCCGCAAGCGCTTCGAGCGTGAGGCCGAGTCGCTCGCGGCGCTTTCACACCCGAACGTCGTGCCCGTGTTCGACTACGGCGTCGACGATGACCTGCCGTTCCTCGTGATGGAGAAGCTCGAGGGCCGCCCGCTCGCCGTCGCGATCGCAGAGGGCCTCGCGCCCGGGCATGCGATCGCGATCGCGATCGACGTCGCGAGCGCGCTCTCGTACGCGCACGCGCAGGGCATCGTGCACCGCGATCTCAAGCCCGCGAACATCTTCCTCCAGGCGCAGACGGATGGGACCGAAGCGACGCGGGTGCTCGACTTCGGCCTCGCGAAGTTCGTCGGACGCGCGCTGCCCACCGGCGCTGCCGACGCCTCGAGCCGCGGGGGTCGTGGTGATCCGACCTCGCCCCACGCGAGCACGTTGATGGGCACGCCGGCGTACATGTCGCCCGAGCAGTGTCGCGGTGAGGCGGCGGACGCGCGCGCAGACGTGTACTCGCTCGCGCTCGTCCTCTTCGAGTCGATCACGGGGCGCGAGCCCTACGAGGGATCGGCCGTCGAGCTCTTGCATCATCACATCTCGACCCCGCTGCCTTCGGTGGCCGCGCTCCTTCCTGGGGCGCCGTGGGCGGGCGCGCTCGACGCGCTGCTCGGGAAGGCCGCCGCCAAGGATCGCAACGCGCGCCACGGCAACGGTGCGGAGCTGCGTGATGCGCTCGTCGCGCTGGCAGACGAGCTGCCGCCGGGCCTCGTGCCCGCCGTGCGTCGCAGCGATGGCGGCACCGATGGCCCGATCTCGGGGAAACGATCGGGGCCCATCGCGACGGCGCCCACGCTCGCCGCCGCGTCGGGACCGGTGCCGCAACCATCACGCGTGCTCGCGCTGGGCGCGGCCCTGGTGGTCGGCGGCCTCGCGATCGGAGGTCTGGGCGCGCTCTACGCGATGGACGCGACGGGCGACGACACCACTGGCGCACCGACTCTCGCGCTCGCGTCGTCCGTCGATGCGTCGGTGCCGAGCGATGCGGGCGTGCCCGATGCTGCGATCGACGACGCAGGTCACGACGCAGCCGCCGAGCCCGACGCTGCCCTCTCGGACGATGCGGGGATCGAAGGCGCGATCGACGAGGACGCGATCGATCCGTGGTCGCGCGGCGTTCCTCCTGCGCTGCGTCGCTACGTGGAGCGAACGAGCACGCGCGCGCTCACGCGACGCGAGCGTCTCTCCATGACCCGATGGATCCGCACGCACGCGGGGGACTCGCGCGGGCCGCTCGCGCTGGGCCACGCGCTCATGAGCCAGGGCGCGCGCACCGAGGCGCTCGAGCACTACCGCACAGCGCTCGCGACGGAGGCGATCGCGCGCAACGATCCGCGCCTGCGCACGAACCTGCTGCGCATCGCGGCGTACGACGGAAGCCCGCGCGAGGGCGCCGATCTCGCGGCCGAGACGTACGGCGCCGAGCTCGTGCCCATCATCGACGGCTTCCTCGCGACGCTCGATCCCGCCAACCCCGACGGCCGCCGCGCAGGCCAGCGCCTGCGTCAGCTCCGCGCTCGCGTCTCGAGATGATTCTCGCTCGATCTCCGCGGTGACTTGCCCATCGGTCAGGGCCGCACGCTCGCGCGGATTCGCTCGCAGTCGATCACCTCGCGTCCGCTCGGGCTCACCCACTGCGCGCTGCAGAGGCCCAAGAAGAGGGCGAGGTCCTTCACGTCCACGCCGGGCCCGCCGGGCTCGAACGCGTAGTCGCCATCGGGCACGGCCGGGTCGCGCACGTGCCACGCGGCGCCGCTCGTGTCGTAGCCGTCTGCCGCGATCGCGAGCTGCGCGTGGAGGAAGCGCACCTCGCGCGAGGTGAGCGGCACACCCACGGCCGCCGACTCGAGCACGAGCTGCACGACATCGCCCGCGCGCGCGTTGTCGGGCAGTGGGCCCGCGTCGTTCGCGTCCATGATGCCGTCGAGACGCGAGGCGAGGCCTTCGAGCAGATCGCGCGCGGTCTCGTCTCGACCGCTCGCGAGCGCGAGCGCGGCCGCCGCTTCGTGGTGCGTGCGGAGGATCTGGAGCGCGCCGCTCGGCACACCGCTCGTGGGATCGGGCACCGGACCGAGCCCTGGGTTGCGGCAGGTGTAGCCGAGCGTGTCGAAGCGCGAGAGCAGCGGGATCGCGTACGCCGCCGCGCACTCGATGCCGCCGCCGAAGTACTCCGCGAGATCACCCTCGGGTTGGTAGATCTCGCCGCTCGTGTCGAGGCTCGCGATGCGGAGGCCATCGTGCTCCACGCGCTGCGCCCACTCTTGGTAGAGGCGACGCATCTCGACGAGATCGGCCTCGGCCTCGTCGTCTTCGAGCGTGCCGACACAGCTGTCGATCAACGCGACGGCGCGCATCAGGTGACCCATGTCGTCCTTGCTGCGCACGTTCTTCACGTAGAGATCGCCCCAGAACGGGTTTCCGGCGAGGTGCACGTAGAAGCTCGGCGGCCCCGGCTCGCCGGGTCGATCGAGGTCGTAGTCGATCGAGATCTCGCGCTCCGTGTCCTCGATCGAGATCGGATACGCGGCGCGACCGAGGAGCCCGCGCTCGGCGTCGTCCTCGCTGCGCCGCATCGCGTACGCCCAGCTGCTGAGGCCGCGCGCGAGCCGACGCACGAGCTGTCGATCACGCGGATCGCCCCACGTACGCCACGCATAACAAGCGCCCTCGAGCAGCTGCGCGGTGCGGAGACCGTTGTTGTCCGCGCCATCGGCGGAGTGCACGTAGGTGATCGCGCCGCCGCGCTTCTCGACGGTCACGCCGCTCCACCACGTCGCATACCAGTAGCGCCCTTCGGGATCGGACTCGGGCCAGCCGTGCGCGCGATCGGCGATCAGATCCATCCAGTCCGTGCGCGTGAGCAGATCGATCACGCGATCGGTCGCGAGATCGACGTCCGCCGCGGACACGGGCGTGCCTTCGTCCGCGCGATCCCAGTCGAGCGCGGTGCGTCGATGATCGGGGAACACGCCCGTGGCCTCGGGCGGAGGCGGCGGCCCACCATCACGACCCGCATCGATCGGCGCCACGAACGCGTCGATCTCTTCACTCGAGCCAGCATCGATCCCCGAATCGACCGGCGCTGGCGACGGATCACAGCCGAGCGACAGCGAGATGATCACGATCGACGAACCGAGCACACGCATGCCTGCGAGCGTGCCAGAAGAAGAGCCCGAAGGGCTTCGCTGGGATCGCCCATGCCCCGGCCTTCAGGCCGTGGGGCAACGAGCGCGCCTGAGCCGAGGACACAGCCCGCTGACAGCTATCCCCGCGCTTCGGCGATCGCAGCCTTGGCCGCCGCGAAGTCGTCGGGCTTCTGCACGCTGATCGCCTTCACGCCCGGGGCGGTGCGCTTGATCATCCCCGTCAGCGCGTTGCCCGTGCCGATCTCCACGAAGAGCGTCACGCCTTCGTCCTTCATCCGCACGATCGCGTCTTCCCAGCGCACCGAGCGGCTCACCTGACGCACGAGCGCCTCGCGCGCGACATCGCCCTTCGTCACCGGCGCCGCGTCGACGTTCACGTACACGGGGAGCGTCGGATCCGAGAACACGATCGCCGCGAGCGCGGGCGCGAGGCCTTCTTCGGCGGGCTTCATCAGGCGACAGTGGAACGGCGCGCTCACGGGCAGCGGCATCGCGCGTCCACCTGCGGCTTTCACCTTCTCGCCCGCGAGCTCGATGGCCTTCGCGTCGCCCGCGATCACGATCTGCCCCGGTGAGTTGTAGTTCACCGGCTCGCAGCAGAGGCCCGTCTCGGTCTCCACGTCCTTGCAGATCTGCTCGAGCGGCGCGCGCTCGAGCTTGAGGATCGCGCTCATCGCGCCCTGGCCCACGGGCACCGCGGCCTGCATCAGCTCACCGCGCAATCGCACCGTGCGCACAGCGTCCTCGAAGCCGAGGGTGCCCGCGCACACGTGCGCCGAGTACTCACCGAGGCTGTGCCCGGCGACGACGTCGGGCTTCTCGCCGAACGCGCGCAAGATCGCGATCGAGCTCGTGAGGATCGCGGGCTGCGTGTTCTTCGTGAGCTTGAGGTCCTCTTCCGGGCCTTCGAAGCACAGCTTGGACAGCGAGCCCTCGAGCGCACGGTCCGCGCTCTCGAACACGGCGCGCGCAGCGTCGCTCGCGTCGAACGCCTCCTTGCCCATGCCGACCTTCTGCGAGCCTTGGCCCGGGAACACGAACGCGACCTTGCCCATCGTCTCTCCTCGTCACTGACCGGTGGCCGTTACGAACCTCGGTGCGTCACTGACCCGCACCCCGTCACTGACCCGCACCGGTGCAGAGACCGGCGACGCGCTGCAGCTCGGCCGCCTCGGGGGCCGCATTGCCGAAGTTCGGATTCTCGAGGATCCACATCGCGCAGCCCTCGTCGGTGCGGCCCTCGCACAAGCGACCCAGCATGCACACGCACACGGGACGCAGCGCGGGATCGCTCGACGCACAGCCGTTCACGAAGCTCGCCTCGATCGCCTGAGGCCCACACGCTGCGAGCGCGGACTGGAAGAACGGATCGGACGTCACGCTGTCGGGCTGGCTCGCGAGCTGCTGCGCACGACGCTCGAAGCCATCGGCCTCCATGCGCTGGTACATGCAGTCGCAGTAGCCCGGGCAGTCCGTGAGCACACCGCCGCGGAAGCACTCGTTACGACAGCCGTCCATGAAGCCCGCGCGGACGTCCTGACCCTGTGCGCTCGTGCTCGAGCCGTTGTTGGTGCTCTGCGACCGGGCGCCGTTGGGCGACGTGCTCTCCCCCGAGCTCGAGCCACCGCCACCACAGCCGAGCACACCGAAGGACACGAGGAACAGAGACAGAGAGAAGGACGAGAGTGCGCGCACGTCAGCCTCGGAAGTCGTGCGTCCGCCAGCGCGAGAGCACGAAGAAATTGAGCGGAATGCGGAGCGGACCGATCGCGCCGTACGCCTTGCCCAAGAGGAGATCGGGATCGTCGGGGTACACCTGCACGACGTAGTCGCGCAGCGGCGGACCGAAGAGGCCGTTGCCTCCGAGGCCGTAGTCGAGCAGCACCGAGTTCATGTAGTACGAGTCGCGCGCGCCGGGCACGGGCGCGTGCACGCGGTAGAAGCCGTGACGGTGGGGCTTGTCGTCGCTCGGCTTGCAGCGCGTGGGCGCGTCGTCTGCCATGCGAGGGCAGGGGATGTTGTAGCCCTGCACGAACGGGGACGGCCCCGAGGCGCGCTCGGGTCCTTCGTAGAAGCCCTTCACGAAGCGGCGGATGCCGATCAGCGAGTAGAGCTTCACGCAATTGCCGCCGCGCCACTCCGAGCCCACGAGCGACTCCATCTTCGGAGGCGTGCCCGCGAGCATCATCTGCTCGAGGTCCGACGTGCGCGCGCGCTCCATCATCGAGAGCCACGTCCAGCGTTCGCCGCTCGGCGCGAGCACCTGCGCGCGCGAGGGCGTGAGGGCCGTCGCGCTGCTCATCCCGCGTACTTCTCGACGAGGCGCGCGAGGCGCGGCACCGCCTGCTCCACGTTCTTCTTCGCCGTCGGTCGGAGGCGATCGTAGGTGGCCTTCACCACGCCGCTCTTGCTGCGCTGCGCCTTGCCGTCGGTGATGCCGAGGAGCGCGTCCGCGAGGCGGCTCGCGCTGCCCTCGAGGTGCGAGACGGTCGCCTTCCCCGCGGTCTTGCCTTCGCTGTAGATCGGCTCGATCGCCTTCGCGAACTCGGGCAGCAGATCATCGACGACGTTCTTCACGAACCCCGGCTTGATGCCCTGCACCGCGCGGTAGCCGGCCTTGATCGCCATGCCCGACAAGCCGCCCTTGTCGTCGACCTCGCGGTCGATGATCTCGAGGCAGTCGCGGACCACGTCCGCCTTCTTCGTTGAGTCCGTCAGCACGTCGACCAGGCTCGCCATGAAACCTCCGGGGAGCCCGTGGTTTCGCTTGACCCTCTTGTCGGCGCAAGCGCGGATCGCGTCCAATTCTCGTCGATCGCCAGTCGTGCGGTCCGTCGCAGCGACCCGCGCAGGGTCACGCCGCGTCAGCGTCCGCGCTGTCGCGGGCGTGCCGGGGCGCTGCCGTCTTCGGGACAACCGTTGGCGTCCTCGAAGCCATCGGCGTCCTCGGCCTGCTCGGGGCACTCGTCGTCGGCGTCGAGCACTCCGTCGCCGTCGAAGTCCGGATCGGGGCAGCCGTCTTCGTCGCCCAGGCCGTCGGTGTCTTCGGGCTCCTCGGGGCAGCGATCGACGTCGTCCGCGATGCCGTCGCGATCACGATCGGTGTCGGGGCAGCCGTCGTCGTCGCGATCGCCGTCGCGATCCTCGGGCTGCGAGGGGCACGAGTCGTAGCCGTCGTTGATGCCGTCGCCGTCGTCGTCCGGATCCGGACAGCCGTCGTCGTCGTTCACCTCGTCGCGATCCTCGGCCTCCATGGGGCACTGATCGACTCCGTCGAGCACACCGTCGTCGTCGTTGTCGGGCTCGGGGCAGCCGTCGTCGTCGGCGTAGCCGTCCTCGTCCTCGACGTCCGCGGGACACAGGTCGACGTCGTCGCGCAGGCCATCGCCGTCGGAGTCGTGCGTGGGCCGCGGCGAGTACGCGATGTCGCCGAGCACGCGGAACACAGGCACGCCGATCGCGTACGCGATGCCCGCGCCCGCACCGAGGCGCATCGTGAAGTCGCCGATGCGCGCGAGGCCGGCGGCGCGGATCTCGGTGGGCGCTTCGTTGTCGTACACGAGGCCGAACGTGGTCGCGCCCGTGAGCTCGACCTGGAGGCCCCAGATCTCGTCGAAGTCGTACTGCGCCGCGGCGCCCCACGTCATCTCGGGGGTACGCGCCGAGCCCTCGAAGCCCTCGCGCAGCGTGATCTGCGCGTTGTCGTGGTAGGCGCCGCCCAGGTTGATCGCGGCGCGGAATCGCTCGACCGCGACGGAGAAGACGAGGTGACCGCCGACGGCGAAGTTGGGATCGCCGGCGTAGCGGCCCGGGAGGATCGCGCGCGCCAGCGGCGCCGTGGCCCACGCCGCGACGCCGATGCCGATGCCGCTCGACTCGTCGGGGTCCATGAGGTTGACCAGCAGGTGCAGGCGCGGATCACCCGGCGTCGCGCCATCGCCGCCGCGAAAGCGGTAGATGCGCATCGCCGTGGGCGGCTCGCAGTCCGGGCACGCGGGCTCCTGCCACTCGTATGAGCTGCCGAACGTGTGCAGCACGATCGGCACGTTGAGCCCGATCTGCACGCGATCGAAGAGCGCGAGCGCGCCCGAGATCTGGAGCGTCGTCATACCGCCCACGACGTCGAGATCGTCGTTGCGCGGCTCACCGCCCACGGTCAGCGCCCGCACGTTGTCGAGCGTCATCGGGCGGTGCGCGTAGTCGAGCATCACGCCGAAGTACGGCTGCAGCTCGCCCGACACGTCGGACCCATCGACCATCATGAAGCCGCCACCCGGCGACGCGTAGAAGCGGTTCGCCGAAGGCTCTTCGAGACGCACGCCCTGCGCCTCGGCCGGCGCGGTGACGAGCGCGGCACCGGCGAAGGCGGTGCCCGCGAGGATGCCCGTGAGTGTGGCGGTGGCGAACGAGGAAGCGAGCCCGTGACGCGACATCGGCTGGCGATGCTACACGAGCCGCCTCGCGACCGTGCGTGCGATCACGATGCCCACGCGCACGTCCGCTACGATGCGCGCCTCATGGCCGAGCCTCGCGCAACCCGCACCCACGGCACCGGACGCTTCTCGCGCGACGAGCTCGCGTCGTGCGGCGAGGGCACGATCCTCGAAGAGGGCTGCCTCGTGTTCCACCCCGAGAACGTGCACCTGGGCCGCGACGTGTACGTCGGCCACCACGCGATGCTCAAGGGCTACTACAAGAACACGCTCCGCATCGGCGATGGCACGTGGATCGGACAGCAGGTCTTCTTGCACGCCGCGGGCGGCATCGAGATCGGCCGCAACGTGGGCATCGCGCCCGCCGTGAAGATCCTGAGCTCGCACCACGACCTCGATCAGGCGCCGCGCGAGCAGCCGATCCTCCATGCTGCGATCACGTTCGCGAAGGTCACCGTCGAGGACGACGCCGACCTCGGCGTGGGCGCGATCGTGCTGCCTGGCGTCACGATCGGTCGAGGCGCGCAGGTGGGCGCAGGCGCTGTGGTCACGAAGGACGTGCCTGCGTTCGCGATCGTCGCGGGCAACCCCGCGCGCGTGATCCGCATGCGCGGCTCTAGCGCACGCGAGGCTGACGAGAGCGATGGCGAGGAGAGCGCGTGAGCACGACGAAGGTGCGTGAGGTCGAGGTCGTCTCGGAGGGCCGGCCGATCGGTGTGACGCCGCCGCTGAGCGTGATCGTGTTCGCGTTCGACGAAGAGGAGAACATCGCCGCGGTGCTCGGCGAGCTCGGCCTCTGGCTCGACGAGCACGAGCCCGAAGCAGAGCTGGTGTTCGTCGACGACGGCTCGCGCGACGCGACCGCGCAGCGCGCGAAGGAGGCACTGTCGGAGCGCGCACACGTGGTCGTCAGACACGTGAAGAACGGCGGCATCGGCGCGGCGCTCAAGACCGGTGTGCGTCACTCGCGCGGTGAGTGGATCACCTTCCTCCCCGCCGATGGCCAGATCGCGCCCGACGCGATTGGCACGTTGAGAGATGCGCAGAAGAAGCGCGGCGCACACGCGGTCTTCAGCGTCTACCGCAACCGCGACGACGGCTTGGACCGCAAGGTGTTCTCGCTCGGCGTCCGCGCGCTCATCGCGGGCGTGCACGGCGTGTGGATGAAGAGCGATGGCCCGTATCTCGTGAAGCGCGTGCTCTTCGATCCCGACGCGCTTCCGCCCGACACGTTCTTCCTCAACTTCGAGCTACCCATTCGATTGCTCGCGAAGAAAGTGCCCAGCACGGTGGTGACCATCGAGTGCAGGCCCCGCCGCGCAGGCACGAGCAAGAGCACGCAGTGGCACCGCATCCTCGGTGTCGCCAAGGACCTCGGTGATCTCCGCGTCCGCCGCTGGCGCGAGCGACTTCGACGACGCTGAGTCGGTGATCCGATGTCAGGGTAGGGCGGAGGCTCGTCCCCCGCCGCTGCGCGAGGCGTCGACTCGAGGACACGCCAGGCCCAATTCTGGCGCACGGCCCTCTGGGCGAGCCATCGAGACGAAACCCAGTGGACGGGTCACGCGGGCGGGGGCCTCCGCTCCGCGTGTCGTCTCCGCGCCGACGCTGCGCTGCGACCCCGCGCCCGCGCGCCCCTCGCGGTGTCTCTCTCGTCAGGGCTGCGGGGCTCGTCCCCCGCCGCTCCGCGAGGCGTCGATTCGAGGACACGCATGTCCATTCTTGGGTAGGGCGGGGGCTTGTCCCCCGCCGATGCGCGAGGCCGCGGTTCAAGGACGCTGCGCGAGGCGGCGATTCGATGAAAGGCATGCCCAATTCAGGGTAGGGCGGGGGCTCGTCCCCCGCCGATTCGCGAGACGGCGTATCGAGGACACCCCGGGCCCCATTCAGGGTAGGGCGGGGCTCGTCCCCCGCCGCTGCGCGAGGCCGCGACTCAACGTTGCTGCGCGAGGCGGCGATTCGCGGCAACGCAGGCCCCATTCAGGGTAGGGCGGGGGCTCGTCCCCCGCCGATTCGCGAGACGGCGTATCGAGGACACCCCCGCCCTACCCAAGAATGTCGTCAATCGGTCTCTGGCACGGATGCGCCCGCGAACGGGTAGGCGTCTCGGGTGGCGACGAGCCCCGCGCGGACGGGGTTGTCGAGGACATAGTCGATGACGCTGAGAAGCTCCCCATCCCGACGCACGAAGTGGTCCCAGAAGCCGGCCTGCCAGAACGCCCCTTCGATCCCAAGCGTCCACGCCGCTCGCTGCGACAGGTTCTTGAACTGGCCGACGAAGGTCACGAGGTCACATCGCGCGGAGGGGCTCACCACGAGGTGGACGTGATCTGGCATCACGCAGAACGCGTACACGGACACCCCTGTGCGTTCGGCGTGCTCACGGAGAACCTCGACCGCGGACGCGGCGACTGGCGGCGAGGCGAAGACGGGGACGCGATCTCGAACCGCGATCGTGATCGAGCAGAGACGTCCGACCTCCGCGTAGGCGGAAGGCTCGAGGCGAACCCGTTTCCGGTGAGGCAGCGGTGATGCCACCCGGTCGGATCGTCCACGCAGCGAGGCGGGGGACAAGCCCCCGCCCTACCCGGACATGGACCACGCCTTCGGCGAGACCCTCGGTGCTCAGGGACCGAGAACCAATCGACACGAGACCTGAAGACGCGGCGGAGGGGGTCCAGGGCGCGTTCCGCAGGCCGAAGGCCGAGGATGTCTGAGCATCGGACCCCCCCCGCCGCGGCCCGATTCGAAGCGATGGACTCTTTGGCGCTCCCTCAGTCGCGATCAGCCCGACGAAGGGCGCGGGACCACGACCAGCCTTCGCTCGCGGGTCGCGGAGCCATCGCGCCATCGCCTTCCACGCGCTCCACCAGCCATCCCTGTGCGCGCAGCATCGACACGAGGCTGTCCTCGCCGACCAAGTGCGCGAGTCCGACTGCCACGAACGCGTCGCCGCGCGCGAGCTCGGGCAGGAGGCGCTCCATCCACGCGCGGTTGCGCACGGCGAACGTCGCGTGGCGCTCTTCTTCGCTCATCGCGGCGAGCACCTCGGTGATGCGGGCCTCATCGAGCGAGAGGTACGCGTCGCGAAGGCGCCTCGCCTCGGCGCGCGCGCGCTCGGGATCATCGATCATCGCGCGGAGGGCCTCGATCGGATCGCGCCGCTCCACACCCGCGAGCGCCGCGACCGTCTGCTCGGGTGTCTCGAGCGCGACGAACGGCACGCTCCACTGCATCGCCCAGTCGTAGATCCAGCGATCGAGGTGCGTGGGTGACGCAGTGCCCGGCACGCGCGACCAGCCGTCGTCGGCCGACTCGACCTCGGCCATGCGCACCTGCCGCAGGTAGACAGCGAGCATGCCGGGAGGCACCTCGGCGATCTGCTCGGGCGAGGCCACAAACGCGAGCTCGGTGGTGAGGCGCGTCCAGCTCTCGCGCGGCAGCGCGGCATCCACACGCACGCGCGCCCGGCGTCGAAAGAGTGACGGCGTCGAGAGGTAGCGCTGCGCCTCGCGCAGATCGATCTCCATCACGACCACCCGCGCATCGAGCATCGCGCGATCGAGCGGCGAGGGGAGGGCACGCGGGAACGCCACGCCCACGTGCAGCGTGCCGAGCAGATACGACACGTGCGCGCCCTCGCGGTCGCTCACCCGGTAGAGCCACGCGCGCGGCGCCTCGTGCGCCTGATCGCCGCGGACCTCGACATCCACCGAATCGCCCTGATCGGAGGGCGTTCTGCGCGTCGCGACGACGTCCGACCCGCGGACCTCGCTCGCGAGGTGAGCGACCGTCGTCGTCGTGTCCGCCGCGCGGGCGTGGGCGCATCCCACCGCGAAGATCGCAGCGAGCGCGAGGCATGACGGTGCGCGGGCGGGGCGCGGCACGGAGGTCGGACAATCATGCCGGAGGAAGGTTCCCGCCGCGATCGCCGACTCGGTCAGGTTCGAGGGGGGCCCGTGTCAAGGACCTCGACGCGTTTGTTTCCAATTGAAACAAACGAGACAGCGCTCGGCCTGGACGGATACGCGCCCGCTCGCGTACCTCTCGACGCATGAAGGTCGCGATCGTCGGAGCAGGCATCGTGGGCGCGAGCGCCGCGCGGGCGATGGCGCGTCGTGGGCACGAGGTCACCGTCTACGAGCAGCACGGCGAGGGTCACGCGTACGGCAGCTCGCACGGCGCCTCGCGCATCGTGCGTCGTGCGTACAGCGACCCGTTCTACACGTCGGTGATGCTCGAGGCGTATCCACTCTGGGCCGCGCTCGAGGCCGACACGTCGAGCACGCTCGTCGACGAGGTCGGTCTGCTCTACGTCGGCAAGGAGGACGCCGACACGATGGTCTCGCTCGTGCGTGGACTGACGGACCTCGGTGTGAAGCACGCGCTGCGCACGACGCGATCGCAGGTGCCGGGTGGTCCTGCGATCGTCGAGGGCGAGGTCGGCGTGCTCACGCCCGAGGCGGGCTACGTGCGCGCCGATCGAGCACTGGCCGCGAGCCTCTTCGACGCGAAGGCGCACGGCGCGCGTGTGCTCCACCAGCGCGTCGAGGATCTCGACTCGCTCTCGCGCGAGAACGACGTGGTGCTCCTCTGCGCGGGCGGCTGGATCGGCCGCTTCGTGGATCTGCCCGCAACGGTCACGGTGCAGACGTTCGCGCACCTCGGCGGCCAGTCGTGGAGCGGCCCCGTGTGGATCGAGGACGGCCCGCTCTTCCACTACGGCTTTCCCTCGGTCGACTCGCACGCGCCCAAGGTCGGTGTGCACGCGCCCGGCCCTGCGATCGATGCGGACGAGATCGAGCGGCGGGGCGACCCTTCCCACGTGGACGCGATCGCCTCGCTCGCGACGCGACGCTTCGGGATCGCAGCGCCAGTCGTGCAGGACGTCGGTCGATGTCTGTATACGACGCTGCCGGGCGAAGACTTCCGGATCGGCCGCGTGAGAGACGGAGTCTTCTACGCGAGCGCCTGCAGCGGCCACGGCTTCAAGACCGGCCCGTGGGTGGGACGCGTGCTCGCCGATCTCGCAGAAGGAGAAGACCCCCTCGCGCCCTTCGCCCGGATTCGCCACGACATCGGCTGACCCGTGCTCGGTCACTGACGTGACTCCCTCGAGCTCGGACGTGGCACCCTCTACCCACGATGACGACTGACGTGTTCTCGGGGCTCACGATCGAGGAAGCCGTCGCCCGTGCGATGCGAGAGGATCGCATTCTGCTCGTCGATCTGACGGCGAGCTGGTGTGGTCCCTGTCAGGTCATGGACCGGACCACGTGGCGAGACACCGCCGTGGTCTCCTGGGTCCACCAACACGCCATCGCACTGAAGATCGACGTCCAACATCACCCCGAAAAGGAGCGGTTCCGTAGCGCGTCGCTCCCGGCCGTGATCGCGCTCCGCGACGGCGAGGAGATCGACCGCGCCCTCGGTCTTCACGACGCGAAGCAGATGCTGGGGTGGCTCGAGGGCCTCGCACGTGGCGTGACGTCTCTCGATGTGGCCCGCGCCCGTGTCGCGGAGGCGCCGCATGACGTGCGGGCCCGCTGGACGTTGATCCAGCGTCTGACTTCGGACGGTGTGTCCGAGGAGGGCGTCGAGCACCTCGCCTGGTTCTGGCAGCACGCGCTGGAGCACGAGCCCGCGTTCGTGGGTGTGAGAGGCTCGTACTGCGTCGAGCTCATCGCGCGCTTGTCCAAGCGCTCTGCCGCAGTGCACGAGCGCTTCGACGCGATCCGGCGCACCGACGTCGATCGGGTCGGACCCACGGCGACGCCCAGTGAGGTGTCGGACTATCTCGCTCTCTCCATCGCCCTCGATCGCCACGACGATGTGGACGCCTGGATGGATCGCGCGAGCCCAGAGCTGCTGTCGCGGCGCGAGCTCCAACCCGTGATCGCCCTGCGCCTCGAGCCGTACCTCGAAGCCGAAGGACGACGTCGAGAGATCGCGCGCCTCCACCCCCAGCCGCATCGGACGTTCGAGTGGGAGACGGCTGCGCTCCAGCAACTCCGAGAGTTGCCGGCCGAGCTCCGCGCTCGGATGCCCGACATCGAGTCGGATGCCGGGCGACGCGGGGCGCGGCGAATCACGCAGCTGATCGAGAGTCTCGAGCTCGCGGGCCGAGAAGACGAGGCGATCTCGCTTCGCGACGCACTGTCCCGGTCGCCGCTCGCCACCTACCTCGAAGACGCCGATGCGGAGTGAGTGCAGGCCGCTCGCAGAGTCTCAGAACGAGCCGAACCAGGTCCTCACGGCGAGCGGGTAATAGCCAGGTCGCTGGTGGCCGGTGTCGGGCGCGTAGAGACAGAAGCGTGTCTGCTCTCGGCAGCCGCCGTGCTCGATGCACTCGCCGTCCGTGCCGAAGCCGAGGTCCGTGGTCGCGTCGCCGCAGGCGTTGCGAGCACGCCAGAAGTCGTCTTGCTCGATGCCATAGGCACCCACGCTCGGCTGCGACGTGAAGTGATCGTCGGCCTGGCCGAAGAACGTCCACACGGCCACGTCGCCCACACAGCCGGGCTCGCCGCCGCCGGCGGGCTCGAACCAATACGGTCGATTGGCAGCCACCGGCGCCACGGCCCGGAAGCGATCGCCGAGGAAGCAGCCCACCACGGCGGCCATGTCCCCGCCCCAAGAATGGCCCGTGGCAAAGACTCGATCCGTGTCGATGCAATAAGCGGCCTCGAGGTGATCGAGCAGGGCGGACGTGAAGTCCAGGTCCTCCATCCCATTCGCGGGGGCTGCGTGCGGGCCGAGCAGCCAGCCGCCGAGGTTGCCCCAGCCCTCGAAGTCTCGGAAGCGCAGGTCGGGATAGACGTAGATCGTCTGACTGCCGCTCTCTTCGAGCTCCAGATAAGGCCGGATCATCTCGCCCGACCAGTTCGTGCCCGCATAGCCGACCACCAGGCGGTGCGGGACGGCAGGATCGTAGTCGCTCGGTACCACGAGGTAGTACGAGCGCTCGCCTCCGGCCGCCGCGCCGAAGTCGCGGGAGCGCTGCACGCCGCCGAAGGGATCGGGAGGTGCGAGCCCGCAGCCCGCGGAGCGAGCCGCGGAAGGCGCGTCCGAAGTCGACGGCGCGTCGGAGGCCAGAGGCGCGTCGTCGGTGGGCACACCCGAGTCGGTGACAACGCTCGCGTCGTCGGTCACCGCGGGATCGCCGCACCCCGCGAGGAGCGCAGACACACAGAGCCCCAGGATCATGCTCGCCGCACGTTCGTTCACGAGAGGGTCTCCTTCACAGCGCGTCCCTGAAGACGACGCCATCGAACAGCTCGGCGGAGAACGGGAGATGAAGTCGCTCGCTCCTTGCGTGCGTCTCGCGCAGCGGGCTCGAGCGATCGGCAAAGCGTGTGGGGTAGTAGTTCGTCTCGAACACCAGCTGGCCTCCTCGCAGCGAGCGCTCGACCTTCGACAGCCGCTCTCGCGTGCTCGGCGTCACACACGCTGCGATGCGCGCGTCGACTTTCGCGTCGTCGTAGTCGGAGCCCTGCGGTGCCTCGCCAGCGACATGGCTCGGAAGCGGCGTCGGCCAGCCCCCGACGAACAGACTCTTCTCGTCGGCGCGCGACGTGCGCGCGAACGGATCGACGGGCTCGCCGTTCAGCCAGACGTTGAAGTGCACGTGCGGGATGCCCCACGGAAAGCTCACCAGCGAGTCGAGGCCGCTGTAGCCGGTGATCGCGACGCGTTGTCCACGGCGCACGAGGTCGCCCTCCTTCACGAGCACGCGCGCGAGGTGCGCGCTCGAGGTGACGAGGCCGTCGCCGTGATCGATCGCGAGCTTGAGCCCGCCGCGGTGGAACTCGGAGACGACACGCACCACGTGGCCGCTCGCGGGCGCGAGCATCGGCGTGCCGCGCGGGATGCAGAAGTCGGTGCCGTTGTGGCTGTCGTACGTCGAGGCGCCGCCGCGGAAGTCCTCGACCTGGGTCTTCTCCACCGACCAGCCGAGCTCGATCGCGGTCTGCCGGTGGTTGAAGAGGTTCGAGAGCACGACCTTGCGATGCACCGCGTACTGGCCGCGCCAGAGCGGCACCGCGAGCGACGGGTCGAGCAGGCGCAGGCTCGAGACGCCGAACTTCGAGGGCGGCACGTCCTCGTCGCCGCGCAGCGCGATCATGGCTTGTCGCAGCCGCTCGCGCGGCGGAAGGAGGCCCATGGACTCGACGATCGACGGGAGTGACACGACGCGATGGTACGCCGATCGGGGCGCCGCGCGGCGGGGCCAGCGCAGCTGGCCCCTGGAGCGGGAGCGATGCGAGGAGCGCAGCAACGACGTGAGCGACGGGGAGCGCGAGGGGCCGGGGTCCCTCGCTCGGCCAACAGAGAGAGCGAGAAAGAATCCCCCGCTTCGAGTCGGGCCGCGGCGGAGGGGGGTCCGATGCTCAAACATCCTCGGCCTTCGGCCTGCGGAACTCGCCCTGGACCCCCCACCACCGCGGCCCTTCAGGTCGTGAATCGATTGTTTCTCGGTCTCAGAGTGAACAATCGTGACGAGGCGTTGAACGCGCGCCGCAGCCGCCGCATCACTCGGGCCGCGACGGAGGCGGATCATGCAGCTCTCGGAGATGACGTTCGTGGTGACCGGTGCCAACACCGGCTTGGGCAAGGCGACCGTCGAGGCGCTCGCGAGCAAGCAGGTGGGCCGCATCGTCGTGGCCTCGCGCAGCCGCGACAAGACGCAGCCCGTGCTCGACGCGCTGAAAGTGCGATCACCGAAGACGGACGTGCAGTTCGTGGCCCTCGATCTCGGTGATCTCGCGTCGGTGCGACGCGCGGCGGACGAGATCCTCGCGAAGGACCACACCATCGACGTGCTGGTGAACAACGCCGGCATCGCGGGCCTCGTCGGCCAGACCAAGGACGGCTTCGAGCTCACCTTCGGCACGAACCACCTCGGCCCCTGGCTCTTCACCGAGAAGCTCCTGCCGCTCGTGAAGCGCGCCGAGCAGGGCCGCATCGTGAACGTGTCGAGCCAAGGCCACTACCGCTGCAAGGGCATCGACTGGGACGCGCAGAGGAGGCCCACGGCGCACGCGACAGCGCTGCCCGAGTACTTCGTCAGCAAGCTCTGCAACGTGCTCCACGCCAAAGAGCTCACGCGACGCCTCGCAGGCTCGAACGTCACCACCTATTCGCTCCACCCCGGCGGCGTCGCCACGGATATCTGGGAGCGCCGCCTCGGGAAGCTCTCGATCCTCTTGAGGCCTTTTCTGATCACGATGGAAGAAGGCGCCAAGACGCAGGTCCGTTGTGCGACCGACCCGGCGCTCTCCGAGGAGAGCGGGCTCTACTACACGAAAGAGAAGCCCAGAGAGCCCAATCCCCTCGCCCACGACATCACCCTCCAAGACGAGCTCCGCCGCCGATCCGAGGAGTGGACGAGAGGCTGATTCGGAGAGGTCGGTCTCCATGGCGCTTCGAGCGGGCCGCAGGGGTGGGGGGTCCGATGCTCAGACATCCTCGGCCTACGGCCTGCGGAACTCGCCCTGGACCCCCCACCCCCGCGTCCCTCGGAGGTCCTAGACGCTGCGGTGCTGGAGAGATCGAACGGCGTCAGAGGAGAGCTCAGGCAGGTCGATTGGGCTCCGCGCTCAGCTCGGCGAACAAGAGCACGCCACCGGCCACGGCGGCGGGCATGAAGAGCAGGTTGACGATCGGCACGAACAAGAAGAGGCCGACGCCGGTGCCGTAGCCGAGGATGGCCATCGGGTTCGCGGTCCAGAAGCGCCAGCGATCACCGAGGCTCGCGTCGCGCGCGACGAGCGGGATCTCGAGGTAGGCGATCGCGAAGTAGAAGCTCGCGAGCACCATGCCGAGCGCGCCGAGGAACGGTGTGGCGGGCGGGAACGCGATCGAGGCGAAGAAGAGGACCGTGTTGATCACGAAGAACACGATCTCGATCGTCAGCGTGCGGACCACGTCCATCAGCACGCGCGAGAGCGCGAATGGCGGTGTGGGGTAGCCGGTCACGCGCTCGTCGAGCACCTCGCCCAAGCGGGCGTTGAAGGGCGCGGCGACGATGCTCCCGACCAGCATCGTCACGATGAGCGCGACGAGCGCGAGGAGCAGGTGCACGAACGCTGCGAAGACCCAGTGCGCGCCGCGGCCGAGCTGTGCGAGCCAGTCATCGCCCGTGGGGCTCGCCCAGATCGAGTCGCCGAGATCGGAGCCGTACGTCGCGACGAGCGCGAGCGAGCCGATCAGCGCAATCGCCGTGACGACGATGGGCACCACCCAGTAGCGCGCGAGGCCGGGCTCCTCGAGGTAGACCCGCTTGGCGCCGCGGAACGCGAAGCCCAGGCCGCGGAAGAAGCCCACCACGCCGCGACGGGGCGCCGACAGCGCGCTCCGCACCAACGACGTTCGAGGTGCTTCCGTCATGCGTGTGAGCCCAACACGCGGTCGAGGAAGGCATTCCGCAGCGTGCCTTCGGGATCCCAGCGGCGTGCGAGGGTCACGAACGCGTCACGACGCGGGTAGACGCGTGCGACGTAGTCCGCGTCCACGTCCATCTCCTTGCCCCAGTGGGGACGCGCGAGGAGCTCACGCGAGAGCGTGTGGAACGCGGCGAAGAAGCGCGGAAGATCGGCGGCCTCCGCCATGTACGCACCGATCTGACACGTGGCTCGACCGAACGCCGGGCTCATCCACGCCGCGTCCTCGCGCACGAAGCGCACCTCGACGGGGAAGTTCACGGCGATGTCGTCGCCGTCGATCAGCTCGGCGAGCCGGGTGAGGGCCTCGGCGGCGCGCACCATGTCGAACGCGTGCTCCGCCTCGCGATGGAGCGGGGGCATCGCGACGTTGAACGCGAGATCGCTGCGCATCGGCACGGCGGGGCGCTCGAGGTAGCTCTGCGCCACCACGCGGTTGATCGACCGCGTCCAGCGCGGCACCCGCGCACCGAGCGCGAGCGCGGCAGGAAAGATCACGCGGTTGGTGACGTGCGTGTCGATCCACCGCGACAGGCGAAGATCGTGCGGCGCGATCGGCGTGCGGCCGTAGCGAAAGATCTGCGCGCCGTCGGCGCCTGGGAGCCACCACACCTTCACGTACTCGGCGCTGCGGGCGATCGCGTCGAGATCGCGCGCGACCGCGAGGATCGGTCGCGCCTCGACCTCTCCGATCAACGCGAACGCGGGGCACACGCGGAGGACCACCTCGGTGATCACCCCGAGCGCGCCGAGGCTCACCGCCGCGGCATCGAACGCTTCGTCGTGCCCGCGCACGAGCGCGTGTCGCTCGCCCGACGGCGTCACGATCACGATCTCTTCGAGGAGGCTCGCGAGGTTGCCGTGCACGAGGCTCGAGCCGTGGGTGCCCGTGGCGATCGCACCTGCGATCGTCTGCGCGTCGATCGAGCCGAGGATCGACAGCGCGAGGCCTACCCGATCCAGCGCGAGGTTCAGGGCCGCGAGGGTGATGCCAGCCTCGACGCGCACCGTGCGCGCGGCCGCGTCGATCTCGAGCACGCGCGAGAGCCGAGAGAGATCGAGCGCGATCTGCTCGGGCACCGCGATGGGTGACCACGAGTGCCCCGAGCCGATCGGACGTACGCGCCGCTTCGATCGTCGTGCGCGCCCGAGCACGTCGGCGACCTCTGCCTCGCTGCGAGGGATGGCCCACTCGACGTCGATCGAGCGCTGCGTCCGCGACCAGTTGACGAAGCGTCGCACGCTGTTCTTTCTCTCAGGACCTTCCGAGCATCGCCAGCAGCGCGGCCTCGTCGATCACGGGCACGCCGAGCTCGTTGGCCTTCTCGAGCTTGCTGCCTGCTTCTTCGCCCGCGACCACGTAGTCGGTCTTCTTCGACACACTGCCCGACACCTTGCCCCCTGCGGCCTTGATCATGTCGCCCGCCGCGTCGCGCTTGAGCGTGGGCAGCGTGCCCGTCAGCACGAACGACTTGCCCGCCACGCCCGCGACCTCGACGCGCGCCGCGGTCTTGGCCTCGAGCGACACCCCCGCGCCCGCGAGCCCCTCGAGCACGCGACGCACGGCGGGCGAGGCGAGCTCGCCGAAGATGCTGTCGGCCGTCTTGCGGGCGAGGCCCTCGATCGCGCCACTGCCGCTCTCGGGCGCCACGACCGCGATGGTCGCCTCGTCGCCCGCGACGTAGCGCTCGGCGAACGCGAGCAGCTTCTCGCCCGTGCCGAAGTAGCTCGCGAGATCCTCGCTCATCGTCTCGCCCACGTGTCGGATCGCGAGCGAATAGAGCACCCGCGCGAGGCCTCGCGACTTGGCGGCACCGAGCGCCTTGACCACGTTGTCCGCGCTCTTCTTGCCCATGCGTTCGAGGCCCGCGAGGCGCTCGCTCGTGAGCTCGAAGATCTGGTGCGGGCTCTCCACACCGAGCTTGTCGACGACCTGCGAGACGAGCGACTCGCCCATGCCATCGATCTCCATCGCGCGACGAGAGGCGAAGTGGATCAGCCGCTCTCGCCGCTGCGCGAGGCACGCAGGGTTGGGGCAATAGACGAAGATCTCTTCGGCCACGACCGGCGTCTGACACGCCGGACAGTGCGTGGGGCGCGCGAAGCCCACACTGCCTTCTTCGTGCGAGATGGACTGGATGACCTGCGGGATGATGTCGCCCGCCTTCTCCACCTCGACCCGATCGCCGATGCGCACGTCCTTGCGCTCGAGCTCCACGAAGTTGTGCAGACTGGCACGCACGACGGTGGTGCCCGCGAGCTGCACGGGCTCGAGGTTCGCCACGGGCGTGAGCTTGCCGCTCTTGCCGACCGACACTTCGATGCTCACGACGCGGGTGGTCTTGCGCTCAGGCGGGAACTTGTAGGCGATGCCCCAGTGGGGATGGTGGCCAGTGCCGCCGAGCTTTTCGTAGTGCTTGAGCTCGTCGATCTTCAGCACCATGCCATCGATCTCGTAGGGCAGTGTGCCGCGCTTGCTCCCGAAGCCTTCGCAGAAGGCGAGCGCCGCCTCGGCGCTCTCGGCCACGGTCGTCTGCTCGACGTACACACTGGCACCTTGCTCGCTCAGCCAGCGCAGGATCTCGCTCTGCCTGCGGGGCAGACTGACACCTTCGTGCCAGGGCACTTGGTAGAGGAACGACGTGATGCCGACGGACTCGAGGCCCTCCGGGTCCTTGCGCTTCATCATGCCGGCGGTGCCGTTGCGAGGATTGGCGATCTCCTCCTCGCCGTGCGCGCGCAGGGTCTCGTTCCACGCCTCGAACGCGGCGCGAGGCCAGTAGAGCTCGCCGCGCACCTCGAAGTTGCCGGTGGTGCCGAGGCGCGCGGGCACGGCTCTCGCGCGCTCGACCTGCTTCGTGATGTCGTCACCGCGCTTGCCATCGCCGCGCGTCACGGCGCGCACGAGCGACCCTCGCTCGTAGAGGAGCGAGACGCTGATGCCGTCGATCTTGGGCTCGATGTACACGGGCAGCGCCGTGCTCGCGGACAGCTCGAGGTCCTCACGACGTCGCTCCCACCACTGCGAGAGCTGCTCACCCAGCGGCATGGACGCGCCCTTGGAGTCGCGACGGTTGGGCGTGAGCTTCTCGAGCGAGAGCATCGGCACGCGGTGCTCGACCTGCACGAAGCCGTCGGTGTGATCGGCGCCGGGCGCGCGATCGATGCGCTCGCTCTCGGGTACGCCGAGCTCGTCGGCGAGCGCGACGTAGCGATCGAACATCTCGTCGAACGCGCCATCGGTGATCTCGGGCTTGGCGGCGCGGTACGCGCGCTCGTGGTGGCGGATCTGATCGACGAGGATCTCGAGCTCTCGACGTGCGTCCATCGTGCGCGCGAGGCTAGTCGATTGGCCGGACCGACTCCACGGCGTCGACGGCCGCGAAGATGGGCGCGTCGGCGCCTCCGATCACCCAGGCGCGACCCGCGGCCGCTGCCATGGCGTGACCGTGGCGCGGCGTGGGCACCGGATCGATCACGCGCCAAGCGCCGTCGGGCAGCGTGATCGCCTCCGCGAGATCGAGCGCGCGCTCGGGTGTCTCTCCGCCGACGGCGATCGCGACGTCACCGACCACGGCGGCCGCGAAGCCTCCGTGCGTCCCGGTGAGCGATGGCCCCGTGCGCCATGCGTTGGCGGCCGGATCGTAGATCTCGACGACGTCCATCGCCGATCCGAGGCTGAGCGCGCGACCACCGATGGCCCAGATCTCGCCGTCGTACACGAAGCCTGCGAGGTGCTCGCGTCGCGTCGGGATCGGCGCCGCCGTGGTCCACTCGTTCGTGCTCGGGTCGTACACGAGCGTGCTCGTGGAGAGGCCGCCGCGGCCCTGACCGCCGACGATGTAGAGGCGTCCGCCGATCTCGGCGCCGAAGCCTGCGCCCCGATCTTCGGGCAGCGGCGCGATCTCCGTCCACGTGTCCGCGCCCGAGCGAAGCACCCAAGCGTCATCGACGTTGGTGAAGCGCGTCGTCTCCATGCCACCGAGCACGTAGAGATCTCCGTCGAGCGTCGCGAGCTGCACGTGATGTCGCGCGACGGGCAACGGTGGACCGAGCGACCACGCCCGCGCGATGGGATCGAGCACACGCACGGTGCTCACCTCGCCGGTGCCCTCGAAGCCACCGACGACCCAGATGCGGTCGTCGATCGTGACGGCGCTGATCTCTTGGAGCGCCACGGGCAGGGCAGGCCCCGAGGACCACGCGGTCTCCCTGTTCGCATCCTCGTGCGCGTGGGCGTCGACTGCGCTCGCGTCGTCGATCGCGTTGGCGTCGCGCGCCGCGTCCTCGGAAGACACCGACGCGTCGACCGCGATCTGGGGCGACTCACAGCCCACGAGGGCGAGGCCCAGCAGCATCACGTGCCCGCGCATGTTCCGAGCGTACCCGATCGGGACGCGCCGCCGTTCACGCGCCGCGAGGCGTGATCAGACGGCCGCCTTGATCTCGGCAGCGCGCGCGTCGCTCACGCCGAGGCGCTTCGCGAGGCCGGTGAAGAACGCGGCCTCGGCGCGGGCCACGTCGCCGTCCGCGTTCGCGAGCTCCCACGAGAGGAAGAGCAAGAGCTCGCGCAGCGTCGGGTGCGTGAGGCGCTCCTCGAGATCGGCGAGGGACGGCGGGTCGTGCACCTCGGAGACGAGCAGATCCTTGGTGTCGTCGTCGAGGCCGCTGCGATCGATGAGCGTCTTGAGGAGGCTCGCCTCTTCCGCGTCGAGGTTGCGATCGGCGTTCGCCATCCAGATGCAGACCTCGATCGCGGCGCGACGCTCGCGCACGCGCACCTCGCTCGGCTGCGACGCGAGCCACGCCTCGAGCTCGACGATCTTCTCCTTCGGGATCGGCGCGGCGCCAGAGACGGCGGTGCCCTTCGCGTCGAGGACGCCGCCCGCAGCGAGCAGGCCCACCCAACGTTCGATCGCCACGACGCTCTTGCGCTCGCTCATGGCGCGAACCCTATCCGCGAATCAGCCGAAGTTGAAGCGCGCGCCGGCCATGAACTGGTAGCCCCAGTACCAGTCGAAGCCGCGATCCTGTACGGGCGCGCGCCAGCGGAAGGTGTCCGGGAACAGGAGGAAGTCGAAGCCCACCGGGCGCGCCCACACCCAGAGCACCCGCTCGAGCAGCGCCACGTCCACCTGGAAGCTGGGCTGGAAGATCAGGAAGCCGTAGCCGCCGTTGCCGCGGCCGAAGTCCATGAACCCGAAGCCCGCCATGCCCTGCGGCGTGAGCAGCACGGCCACGTCGTTGTTCGCGAAGACCTCGAGGTCCGCGCCCGCGCGGAAGCCGCCGTAGACCTGCGCGTAGTACCGCTCGATCGAGAACGAGAAGTCCGCGGCGATGAAGAAGCCCTCGTCGTGACCACCCGGGTGCCAGCCGAGCTGACCTTCGAGGCGGAAGCTGGTGTCGACGTCGAAGAGCACGAACGGGCCGACGCCCGCGCTCACGAAGACGGGGCCCGAGCGGCGTGTCTGCGCCTCGGCTTGGCCGCTCGCCGAGAGTGTGAGCGCGCAGGTGAGCGCAGCGAGGACGAGGGACGAGAGGGAGGTCCAGCGGGTCGTCGTCATGGGCCGAACCATAGCGTCCGTGGATCGTCGCGGCCACGAACGCGCGTACGATCAATCCGCAGGCACCGCACGATCCTTGGCCCACGCGCGGAGGCTCGTGATCTTCTCCTCCATCGTGCGCGAGAGCGGGATCGTGTTCCTCATCTCGTCGACGATCGTGGGCGCATCGAGCGGCTTCTTCGTGTGGAACGCGGTGTAGAGCGCGGCCACCACGGCTTGCTCGAGCTCGGCGCCGCTGAAGCCCTCGCTCGCCTCGACGAGCGGATCGAGATCGATCGAGGCCGGATCGTGACCGCGCCGCTTGAGGTGGAGCGCGAGCACCGCGCGTCGCGCCTCGGCGCCGGGGAGATCGACGAAGAAGATCTCGTCGAAGCGACCCTTGCGCACGAGCTCGGGCGGAAGGCGCGACACGTCGTTCGCGGTCGCGACGACGAAGACGGTCTCCTTCTTGTCGGAGAGCCAGGTCAGGAACGTGCCGAAGAGGCGATGAGAGACTCCGCCGTCGTTGCCACCGTCGCCCACGGACGCGAAGGCCTTCTCGAGCTCGTCGATCCACAGCACCACGGGCGCCATGGCCTCCGCGAGGTGGATCGCGCGGCGGAGGTTCTTCTCCGACTCGCCGAAGTACTTGTTGTAGAGGCTCGAGGGATCGAGCCGCAGGAGCGGCATGCCGAGCTCGTTCGCGACGGCCTTGGCGCTGAGGCTCTTGCCGCAGCCCTGCACGCCGAGGAGCAACAAGCCGCGCGGGGGCTCGACGCCGAACTTCTTGGCGGCGACGGGATCACGCAGCGCCGCGCCGCGCTTGTGGATCCACTCCTTGAGGCGTGTGAGGCCCGCGACGTCGGTGAGCGTGTGCTCGGCGGGTGTGTACTCGAGCACGCCGGAGCGCTGCACGATCCGCATCTTGGCCTCGCGGATGCGGGGCAGATCCTTGGCATCGAGGCGTCGATCCTCGACGACCGCCTCGGTCACGACCTTCTGCACCTCGAAGAGCGTGAGCCCCTTGAGATCCTCGAGCAGCGAGTGCACGTCCTCCGGCGTGAGCACCACGTCGACGCTCCCACGCATCCGCAGGTCTCGGATGATCGCGGACACGAGGCGGTGGTACTCGGCGCTCGAGAGCGGCGCGAGCGCGAAGTGCGTGACGAGCCCGGTGAGCGACTTCGGGATCTCGACCTCGTCGGTGAACACGATCGTGTTCCGCGTGACGAGCAGCTCGTGGTGGAGCTCGCGCAGCTGCGAGGCCACGGCCTTGTCCGCGAGGTGATGGCCGAAGCCTCGGAAGTGAAAGACGTAGTGCGACGCGACCTTGCTCACCCACTTGAGCGCGACCGCGGGATCGATGCTGTCCTTCACCGGATCGCCGCCGCGCAGATCGATGAGGCCTCGGTGCGGCGTCCAGTCGAAGCGCTGCGCGCCGAGGCGCTCGGCGAGGTGATCGAGCAAGACGCCGACACGCTCCTCTTCGTGCGAGTCGACGTGGATCAGCGGGTGTCGCGCCCGCGAGAGGATCTCGAGCTCGCGCACGACATCGGCGTCCGGAGGGACACGCAGGACCGCAGGCTTGTCCTCGGGGTTCACGCGCTCGATGGTGCCACGCCCACGCATCGCCACGCGGCCCCATCGATCGCTCTTGCGTCGACGCCTCGGATGGATTCTCGTGCGCGCCGAGGAGTGTGGCTGATGAGCAGTACCCGAACGTTCGAGAAGGCGTCCTTCGTTCTCATGGTCTTTGCGATGGGGTGTGGGGGTGGTGAGGCGTCGCCCGACGCGGCGTCTTCTCCCGATGCCTTCGTGACCGCCGCGGAGGACGCGTCGACAGGCGCCGACGATGCGTTCTCGAGCGCTGACGAGGACGCGCCCGTCGTGTCGCCCGACGCGCCCGTCGTCGATGCCGCGCCCACCGACTGTCGTGCGATCACCGACGCGGACGCGTGCATCGCCGCGACCTGCCGTTGGATGACCGAGGGGTGCGGTGAGACGCCTCAGTTCTGGCCAGCAGGGTGCTATCCGATGGCGGACTGCGACGGCCCCGAGGACTGTCGCCCCGGCGAGGCATGCACCCTCGCGATCTACCGTCCGTATCCGCCCGACGAGAACCCCGACGTGTGCGGCCTCGAGGCCGGCATCTGCGTCGACGAGACGCTCTGAGTTGGCCTGGGTCGAGGGACCTTTGGCCCCTCGAGCTCCCCGTCGTTCGATGTCGAAGACTCCTCCTCACTCCCGCTCCAGGGGTCTGCTGCGCAGACCCCGCCGCGTGGCGCCCCAACCAATCCCGCGACCGAGAGCGATTCGTTCTCGGTCCCTGCGTTTCCCGCGCCTCCGGCGCTCGATGCGGGGGCCCGACCCCGCGTCAGCCGAAGTGAACGGCGGAGATGCGCAGGCCCATGATCGTGCCGTCGAACGCGATGTCGGCGTGATCGTCGCCTGCCGCGCCGGCGATCACCATGAGCGGCAAGAGGTGCTCTTCGCGCGGGTGCGCGGCGCGCGCCGAAGGAGCGCTGGCCCACGACGTGAGGCGCGACTCGCGCTCCTCACGCGGCTGCGCGACGGCTTGCCTCATCCACGCGTCGAACTGCTCGGCGACGGGCGCGGCGCGCGGACCGAACGCGCGGAGGTTGTGGTAGCTCATGCCGCTGCCGACGATGAGCACGCCCTCGTCGCGCAGCGGCGCGAGCGCGCGGCCGATCGCGAGGTGTACGCGCGGGTCGAGGCCGCGCACCAGGGAGAGCTGGATCGTGGGCACGTCGGCGTCGGGGTAGGTGAGCTTGAGCGGCACGAAGGTGCCGTGATCGAAGCCCCGCTGCGCGTTCTCCGCGCTCTCGATCCCCGCCTGCGACAAGAGGCTGCGCACACGTGCGGCGAGCGCGGGCTCGCCCGGTGCGGGCCACGTGATCGTGTACGACTCGGGCGGAAAGCCGTAGTAGTCGTAGAGCATCGGGGGCGCGGTGCTGGTCATCACCGTCGCGACGGGCTCCTCCCAGTGCGCGGAGATCACGAGGAGCGCGCGCGGACGCTCGGGCGTGATCGCAGCGAGCGATCGGAGGTAGGTCGCGAGCGCGTTCAGCTCGCGCGGGTCACCGATGCCCATGTCGACGAACGGCCACGGGCCACCGCCATGCGGCAGGTAGACGACCGGCATGCGCGCGCTCGCGCGCTGCGATCGATCGCCACGCGAGCGTGACTGGGCTTCACCCTCGTTGCTGGCCGAGAGCACGGCCGCAGACGCAGCGACGCCTGCGAGGATGGCCTGGCGTCGCGTGAGCGAGGCAGTGGACGGATCGTGCGGCTCGGACATGGGCCTCAGCGTGCGTCGTCGGCGCGTGCGAAGGAAGGCGCGGTGACGAACCACATCGGTGCACCGCCGCAACGTGCAGCGTCGGCCCTCCCATCAGGCGGGGAGGACCACGAGGAGGCCCACCTCGACGAGCGTTTCGACGGCCTGCGCGCCGATCGCGCGACGCAGCGCGCCGAGGCGGTGGCTGGGAGAGGACGTGAGCGTGGTGGCGACCCGATCGGGCAGCTCACACAGCACGGGCTGAGCGTCGACGTGCGCAGTCGCGACCCATCGCGGCTCGTCGTCTGCAGGCTCACCGCGATGGAGCTGGAGCACGTCGGCTGTGAAACGCTCGATGCGTGCGCCGCCTCGGAGAGACACACGGGCGTCGTCCTCGGCGTCCGCGACCTCGATCGACCAAGCGACGCGAGGATCATGTGCGGGGGGCCGGTCGAGCACGCCCTCCAGCCTCGCGAGCTCGGAGAGGGGAAGGTCGTCGGGCGCGACGATGCGGGCGATCCTCGTCGCGAGGTGCCCGCGCGCGGGTCCCTCGGCGACGAGCTGATCCACGACGACGCGCGTGCCCGCCCGCCCGAGCCACGCCGCCGTGTGCGGCGCGACGATCGAGACACCACGCCGTGTGGCGGCGACGTCGATGGAGACGATCGGTGAGGTGAGACCGAGCGTCGCGATGGACTCCGCACGTGCGCGACCGATCGACGGCGTCAGGGACCGAACGAGCTCTGCTCCGAGCGATGCGAGCGTGATGCTGTCGACGCGCTTCGCGCGGATCAGGCGGTGCGCGCCATCCACGAGCCCACGGTGGAGCGCGTCGTCGACCGGACGCACGAGCGCTGCGCGCGAGAGCAGGTCGTGAACGACGTTCGCTGCGATCGCTCGACGCACCTCGCTCGGTCGAGACGCGAGCCGTGCGAAGAGCAGCCGATCGAGCACGTCATCGACACGCGTGCGCAGCGCTCCGAGCGTGGAGTGGTGTTGGCGCGCGAGCGCCGAGGTCACACGCGCGACCGCGGGGCTCGAGAGGCGACGTTCGTGCGCGTGCACGTAGGCGAGCGCGTCCGCGGATGCGTCGAGACGCACGTCGGGGAACGACTCCGCGCCTGCATCGCGCGAAGGGATGAGCGTGCCGCTCGCGAGCTCCTCGTCGATCGCGGCGAGCTCGGCGCTCGTGCGCTCGAGCGTCCAGCGCAGGAGCGGTGCGGCCTTGCGTGCGCGTCGCGCGAGCGAGCGCTCGTCCTCGTGGAGCCAGCGCGCGCGCTCGATCGGTGCGTCGAGCTCACGTCCCTCGAGCGCACGATCGAAGGGACCGTTGCGATCGAGACGCAGCGCGTGCTCGAGGCCGTACCAGGTCGCGACCGGCAAGAGCTCGTTGAGCCGCGCGGCCACGTAGCGCGTGAAGCCGTTCACCTCCGCGGGCGCATGAAAACCCACGGCGCGATGGAGCATCTCGTGGGGCGCCCACTTCGCGCTGTGCTCCGGGTGGTAGGTGCAGAACGGATCCTCCTGACAGAACTCTTCGTACTTGCCGGTGCGGAGCGCGCCGCGGTGCCACTGGCCGTGGAGCGGATCGCGCGTCGCGCCGCGCGGACGCACGCTGCGATGCCACGTGAGCAGCGGCCGCAGCTCGTGGTGCACGGTGCGCGCGCCCGCCTCGAGACCCAGCGCGATCATGCGCGCGCCGAACGGCGAGGCGACGACCTCTCCTTCGGGGAGGCCTGCGAGCGCGGCCCACGTCGCGAGCGTCGCGCGATCGGCACGCATCGCGCGCGCGGTCTCGACGAGGTGATCGACGAGGACGCGCTCCCTCACGCGGAGCAACGATCGCCAGCGCGCTCGGCTCATGGGGCGACGCGCGCTCGCGCCTGCTCGAGGCGATCGACCAGCACCGCGAGCACGAGCACGGGACGCACCCGCTCGTGCGCAGGCGAGCCCCACGTGACGGTGCCGCTCGCCGCTCCGCCCCGGCTCGGCAGCACAGTGACCGTGTCCTCCTCGAGCACGACGAAGTCCGCGTGGCTCGCGCGCACCACGGTCTGTCTCGGCATCGGGGTCGCGGTGCTCGTGCGTGCGACGGACAGAAGAGACGGGAGATCCGCGAGGATCCGGAAGGTGCTGAGGTTGCCGCGGTAGGCGATCTGTCCGTCGGGCAGCAGCGTCGCGATCGATTGACCCGAAGGGTCGACCACGCGGCCGTCCGGCTCGAGCGTGGCGAAGTGAAGCCCGCCACGGTGGAGGCGCGCGTTCGTGTCCATCGAGATCGTCTCGCCGCCCAGCACCAACGAGAATGCGCCGGGGGCCCAGTCGAGCGTCAGGTGTGCAGGCGAGGGCGCCGCGGGACGTGGTGTCGCGAGGCTGCCCGATGCACAGCCGCTCGTGCCGCCACCGCCGACCACGATCATCGCGACGAGCGCGGCCCGCACGATCCCGATCACGCGGGCTTGGTCCCCGTCTCGGCGTACGACGCGAGCTGCTCGAGCACGCGCCTCCACGCGCGGTCGAAGTAGACGAACGTCTCCTCCCACTGCGGCTCGTCGCGGAGGCCGCTCGTGGGCCAGCCCGTGTGCGTGACCCGCACGCGCGTTCCTTCCCCTTCGTCGACGAGCTCGATCACGACCCACGTGTGCTCGTGCCGCGTCTTGGCGAGCGTGGGCGGCGCGTTCCAGGTGAACGACAGCATCCGCCCGCGCACGAACGCGAGCACACGACAGCCCTCGCTGCCGCGGCTGCCCTCGGGCGCGGAGCCCACGAAGTAGATCTCGTAAGCGCCGCCGGGGCGCAGCTCCACCTTCGCGTCGTCCACGAGCCATCGCGTGAGCCCCTCGCCCGTGGACCACAGCGCCCACGCACGCTCACGTGCGATCGGCACGAGCACCTCGTGCACGATCTCTCTCGCCGACACGTCGTCGGCCGAGGCGCTCACGAGGCGCGGCGAGAAGTGGGGATTGCGGATGAAGCCGACCGCGTTGCCGAACGGATCGAGCACCGCGCCGACGCGGATGCCGTCGCCCACGTCGCTCGCGGGCTCGTGCTCGCTCGCGCCGAGCTCGATCCACCGCTTCATCTCCGCGTCCACGTCGTCGGCCGCGAGGTAGGTCGTGGTCTGTCCCGCGCCGCGCGGGCTCTCCTCGGGCGTGATCCCGATCTCGAAGCCGTCGACGTCGAAGCCCACGTAGAAGGGCTGATCGAAGTAGGGCGGCTTGCCCAGCGCGCGCTCGTAGAAGCGCTTGGCAGCATCCAGATCCTTCGTCTCGAGCTTGAAGGTGCGCAGGCCGTGCATGCGCCGACCTTCGCATGGGCCCGCCGTGCGTCGCTACCTCGTCTGCTTCGTCGGCACGGCGTCGAGCACGGCACGGACCTTGGCCGTGAGCTCGTGGATCGAGAACGGCTTCTGTAGGAACTCGAGGCCGTCGTCGAGCACGCCGTGTCGCGCGATCACGTCCGCCGTGTAGCCCGACACGAAGAGACACTTGAGGTCTGGGCGTCGCGCGAGGAGCTCGCTCGCGAGCTCGCGCCCGCTCGTGTTCGGCATGACCACGTCCGTCACCAGCAAGTGGATCGGCTCGCGCTCGGTCTCGGCGATGCCGATCGCCTCGGCCGCGCTGCCCGCGCGAAGCACCGTGTATCCCTGCTTCTCCAGGATCCTCGCGGTGATCTTCAGGATCGCTGGCTCGTCCTCCACGAGGAGGATCCGCTCGTTCCCGCCCGTGGCGGGTCCTGTTTGCACGACGCGCTCTGGCTCGACGGCCTTCCTGCTCGTGCGAGGCAGGTGGATCTCGAAGCGCGTGCCTCGGCTCGGCTCGCTCCAGACGGTGACGAACCCTCCGTTCTGGACGACCGCGCCGTGAACCGTCGCCAGTCCCAGGCCCGTCCCTGCCCCCAGCTCCTTCGTCGTGAAGAAGGGCTCGAAGATGTGGGCCAAGACCTCCTGTCCCATGCCGCAGCCGTCGTCCTCGACGGTGAGCCGCACGAACTCGCCCGGGGTCGCTTCGTGATGGACCGCGCAGTAGTCCGCATCGATCACGCAGTTCGCGCTCGACAGCACGATCGTGCCGCCGTTCGGCATCGCGTCGCGGGCGTTGGTGCAGAGGTTGGCGAGCATCTGATCGATCTGCGCTGGGTCCACGAGGACCGTCCACAGGTTCGGCTCCGGGTGCCAGCGCAGGCGGACGCTCTCGCCGGCGAGCCGACGGAGGATCCGAAGCATGGGCTCGACGCATGCGTTCAGATCGACGGCCCGCGGCACGATGGCTTGCTGTCGGGCGAACGCGAGCAGCTGGCGCGTGAGGTCGGCGGAGCGCTGGGCGGCCTCCTGAATCGCGACGAGCTCGACGCGCGCCGGGTGCTCGAGCGGGATCTGCTGGAGCGCGAGCTCGGAGCTCGTGAGGATGGCTGCGAGCATGTTGTTGAAGTCGTGCGCCACCCCGCCCGCGAGGCGGCCGATCGACTGCATCTTGGCGACCTGCTGCAGCCGCTCCTCGAACAGAGCTCGCTCGGCCGCCGCACGCTTGTCCCCGGTGATGTCGGTGTAGGCCACCACCGCGCCGCGCTCGACGATCTCGAGGGGCGTCGCGCTCACCCTGAACCAGGTGTCCCCGTGAGAGGATCGACACACGTACTCGGTCGCGAAGTGCGAGAGCCGCCCCTCGAGCACCGCGGCGACACCGTCGCGGATCTCTCGCATCTGCTTCAGTCGTTCCTCGCTCTCCGCGACCGTGGCCGAGGGCTCGCAGGCCGCGAGGAGGTTGGCGCCCACGCCCACCCGAGCATGGTCGTCTCCCGCGCGCTCGTGGCGCTCCGCGCCCTTCACCCAGGGCCGATTCACGGCCACGATGCACCCTCGGGCATCGATCACGGCGACCTGCGACGCCATCGAGTCGAGCGTCGCGCGGGTGAGCGCGACACTGCGCGCGAGCTCGGCCTGTGCCTCGCGTCGCTGCGTGATGTCGCTGAGCACGCCCCGCAGCACGGGAGCGCCCGTCCTGTCCTCGCCGACGCTCGTCGAGAGCTGCATCCAGATCACGCTGCCGTCGCTGCGTCGCATCCGCAGCTCGCACGACCTCGACGCCACGTCGCGCGCGAGCTCTCGTCGATGGCGATAGAGCACGTCCTGGTCCTCGGAGAGGACCACGCGCGAGAGCTTGTGGCCCACCAGCTCGTCGCGCGCGATGGCGAGCAACACGCACGCCGTCCGGTTCACATCGAGCACCGTGCCGTCGACGTCGAGCGTGCAGTAGCCCAGCGGGGCTTGGTCATACACGTCGAAGTACCGCAGGCGAGCACCGTCGAGCTCGGCGTAGGCTCGGCGCAGCTCGTCGTTCTGCATCTCGAGCTCGATCTGATGGACCCGCAGCTCGTGGAGGAGCCCGAGCGTCTCGTGCGGAGTGCGCGTCGCCAGGTCCGCCTCGAACGCACTGGCGGTCTCGAGCGCGTGAGCCTCGGCGCGCGCACGGAGCACGGCGGGCGTCGGAGGCGTCCCCTCGCGCTTCACGTCGTCTCCGAGCGCTCGGCGTGCGTCGCTCGGCGCAGCGCCTCGCGCACGCGGACGATCTCGGTCACGTCGACGAAGGTGATCACGGCGCCTGCGATCACGTTCTCGCGCGTTCGATACGGGAGGATTCGCAGAGTGAACCAGCACCCGTCCCTGGACTGCACCTCACGCTCACACGGCACGAGCGTGTCGAGGACGCGATGGACGTCACTCACGAGCTCGTCGTATCCGACGAGGCTCCACGCAAGATGCGCGACGGGCCGCCCGACATCGGCGGGGATCAGCTGGATGATCCGCCGAAGGGTCGGTGTGTAGCGGAGGATGCGCAGCCCGAGGTCGAGGAACAGGGTCGCGATCCCGGTGCCGGCGAGCAGGTTGTCGAGGTCGTCGTTGGCGTTCGAGAGCTCGACGATCTTCTGCTGGAGGTCGGTGTTGACCGCGGTGAGCTCGTCGTTGAGTGAATGCAGCTCTTCTTGAGAGGTCTCGAGCTCCTCGTTGGTGGACTGCAGCTCTTCGTTGGCGGACTGGAGCTCTTCGTTGGTGAGGCTCAGCTCGCGGATCGAGCGCTCGAGCGCGATGCGCGTCGTGCTGAGGAGCTGATCCTTGGCGGCCAGCTCGCGCTCGAGCTCGGCCACCTGCGAGGCCGCCCCCATCTCCGTCGGCGCCGGCGGCACGTCGTCGCCGCCGCGCGCGGCGAGCACGACGAGAAAGAGCGGGCGATCCATCGGTGCTGCGGTGGCGGCGAGCGGGTGGACCCTGACGTCGACGCTCGCGACGTCGCCGTGGGTTCGCACGCGCACGTCGCGCCTCACCGCCTCGCCGTGTGTGCGCACGGCCTCGGCCAGAGCGATCTCCAGCGCGCTCCGCAACCCATCGCGCGCCATCGAGAGGATGTTGCTTCCTCGCACCTCCCCCGGCATCGGCTCGAGGAACAGGCCCGCGCGGCCATGGAGGTAGAGGATCTCCCCGAGCGAGTCCACGAGGGCGCTGGGTGGGCTCGCATCGAGCAGGGCGGCCTCCATCCGCTCGCGGAGCGTCGGTGGCTCCGCGTCGGGCCGGGCGGCGCTCGCGGGGGGGTGGCTCAGAGGAGACGCGGAGGTGAACGGCGCGCGCGTGTGGCGGTCGAGCGAGTCTCGTCGTCGGTAGAGCTTCGAGGCGCGGTCGATCGCCACGAACGCGTCGTCCAGCTCTCCGACGCTCTCCGAGCTTCCGAGGAAGAGGATCCCTCTGGGGCGCAGCGCGAAGTGGAAGAGCTCGAACATCTTCCGTTGCTGGGACGTGTCGACGTAGATCAGCAGGTTGCGACAGACCACGACATCGAGCCTCGAGAACGGCGGATCACTCAGCACGTCGTGGTCGGAGAACACGAGCATCTCGCGGAGCGCCTTGCTCACGCGGTAGGAGCCATCGGGCTCGAGCGAGAAGAAACGCTCGAGGCGCTCGCGGCTGAGCGATGCCGCGATTCGCGCCGGGTAGCGGCCCGCGCGCGCGACGGCGATCGACCGCTCGTCGACGTCGGTCGCGAACACCTGGATGCGGAGCCGTCGACCGGTACTTCGAGCCTGCTCGGCGAGGACGATGGCGAGCGAGTACGCCTCCTCTCCGGTCGAGCACCCCACCGACCACGCGCGCACCGGCGCGTCATCGGACTTGTCCGCCAGGAGCGCGCTCAGCGCGCCCGCCTCGAGCGCGTGGAACGCCTCGGGATCGCGGAAGAAGCTCGTGACTCCGATCAAGAGATCGTGGAAGGCGAGGTCGGCTTCCGATCTCGAGCCGCGAACACGCTCGGCGTACGCAGCCACGGTCGTGACGCCGACGGCAGCCATTCGGCGCTCGATGCGTCTCCGAAGCGTGCTCGGCTTGTAGTGGGAGAAGTCGTGGCCCGTGGCAGCACGGAGCGCAGCGAAGAGCTCGTCCATCGCGTCACCGTCGCGCTCGCGCGGCGGCGCCCTCCCACCGCTGAGAACGTGCGCGCTCAGCAGTGCCGCCATGTCCGCGGGCGCGACCTCGTGGTCCACCTGCCCGGTCGCGATCGCGCTCTCTGGCATCTCGCCGTGCTCTGCAGTCGCGGGGCTCTGCGCGATCACGAGGCCGCCCGCGCTCTTCACCGCGCGCATCCCCTCGGTGCCGTCCGTCCCCGTGCCGGAGAGCACCACGCAGAGGGCGCTCGCGCCGCGCTCGGAGGCGAGCGAGCGGAAGAACACATCGATGGGTCGCCACGGCACGGGCGCCGCCGCGCGCGCCCGCAGATCGAAGACGCCCCCCCGCAGCACGAGCGTGTGCCCTGGCGGCGCGAGGAAGACGCAGTCGGGTCGCGCGAGCGTCGCGTCGTCCGCGACGACCACCTCGAGCGGCGTGAGCCGACGCACGCGATCGGGTGCGAGCGCTGGTTGATCTGGCGTCGAGCCCTCGATCACCACGAACGCAGCGCTCCACGCATCGGTGATGCGCGAGAAGAATGCCTCGAGGGCCGCGGCCCCTGCGGCGGCGCCGATCCCCACGATGGGGAAGCTCGGCTCGGTGGGCATCATGCTGACTCCCGTCTGGACGAGTGCCGTCCAATGGGGGCCGCGAGTCACGAGCGCCTTTGGTCCCGAGAGGGGACCGTAGCCTACGTCGGGGCCCACATACACCACCCGCAGGGCCGCAGCGGATCGCACGGCTGGGTAGCACCGGTCCGCGACGGTCCCGCTCCCGCGGTAAGGTGACCGCGTGCCTGCTGCCCTCGAGTGCCTCGACGTCGACAAGCGCTACCCCGATGGGTCGCGCGTGGTGCACGCCGTGCGCGGGGTGAGCGTCGCGATCGAGGAGGGCTCCCTCACCGTGATCCGCGGTCCGAGCGGCTGCGGCAAGACGACGCTTCTCTCCCTCTTCGGCGGGATGATCGCGCCCACCTCGGGAGAGATCCGCGTGCTCGGTCGCTCGATCGTGCACCTGCGCGATCGACACCGCGCTGCGCTGCGGCGCGACGAGGTGGGCTTCGTGTTCCAGGAGCTCGCGCTCGTGCCGGAGATGACCGTCGAGGAGAACCTCTGGCTCCCGCTCGTGCCCGTGGGCGGTCCGACGAAGGACGACGAGGCGCGCCTCGACGAGCGGCTGTCACGCGTGGGCCTCACCGCGCAGAAGCAGACGCTCGCGAAGAAGCTCTCTGGCGGCGAGCGGCAGCGGGTCGCGATCCTCCGCGCGCTGGTGCTCGATCCGCCCATCCTCCTCCTCGACGAGCCCACCGCGCACCTTGACGCCGACACCACGCGGGAGCTGCTCGCGTGGCTCGATGGTGATCTGCGGACGCTCACGAAGGACGCACGCCGCACCATCGTGATCGCGACCCACGATCCTCGCGTGCTCGAGCACCCGGGTGTCGATCGCACGCTCAGCATGACCGAGGGCCGCATCGAGGAGGGCTCGTCGTGATCGAGAATCTTCTTCGCCCGTGGCTCGTGGCGCGCGTGATCGTGGGCCTGAGCGCGTCGGTGCTGGCGATCGCGGCGATGATCGTGGCGGCGCGCGCTCTCTCGCGCGACCCCGCGCGCGTGGGGCCCGTCACGCGCCTCCACGACGAGAAGCGCATCGAGCTGGTCTCCACGCTCTTCTCGCTGGCGGGCGCGTTCGCGTGGCTCGATCTGCTCCTCGCGGTCACGGGCGCCGATCGCCTCGCGGGCTCGCTGCGCGGGGCGATGTGCGCGTACGGGGTGCTCGACGCGAGCCCGTGGGGCTTCCGTGCGCTCGTGCTCGCGATCGTCGCTGCGCTCGCGGCCTCGTCGTGGCGGGCGCTGCACGCCGTGGATCTGACGCAGCGCGAGGGAGCGCTCACGCGCGGCAAGCTCACGGGCGCCTTCTTCGTGGGCCCGCTCGTGCTCGCGAGCTTCGCGGCCTCGACGCGCTTCGCCCTCGATCTCGACTTCCGCGTGATCGCGTCGTGCTGCTCGACGGGCTTCGGCCCTCGCGCGGCGGCGATCCTCGGTCGTGAGGGAGGCGCAGAGCCGACCGCGATGATCGCGATGGTCGTGCTCGGGGGGCTCACCGCGGTCCTCGCGATCGCCTCCACACGAAGGGCGCGCGCGGGCGAGGTGCTCGCGGTGCTCGCGAGCGTGTGCGCGATCGGTGCCGCGCTGGCGAGCGTGCCGGCCATCGTGGGCTACGTGGCGCCGCACGCCTACGAGACGCCGGTGCACCAGTGCCCTTTCTGTCTCCTCCGCGTGGAGGAGAGCGGTGGGATCGGCTGGCCGCTCTACGTCGCGCTCGCGACGGCCCTCGGCGCGAGCCTCGCGCTCGGTGTCTCTGCACTCTCGTCGCGTCGCGTGCCCGAGCCCGCGCTCGCGTGGCCGCTCCGTCGTCGCTTCGCGGTGACGGCGGCGACCGCGTGGCTCGTCACGATTGTCGTCGCCCTCTATCCGATCGCGCGCTTCGCGTGGATCAGCGACGGCGCTTCGCTGTTCGGGTGAACGATGCTGGAGATCGTCGACGAGATCAGCGAAGGACGACCCTGGGTCGTCGCCGTCGCGCCGACCGAAGAGGAGAGCGCACGCCTCGGGTCGGAGCACGGCGTGCCTTCGGTCTTGCTCGCGCACGCGCTCGATCCGAACGAGCGCCCCCACGTCACCGAGAAAGAAGGCGCGCTGCTCGTGGTGCTGCGCGCGCCGCGTCGCATGCCTGCCGGCGCGGACGTGCCGTGGTCGAGCTCGCCCGTGAGCCTCGTGCTCGGACCGCGGGCGGTGGTCACGATCGCGCGCGACACCTCGGGCGCCGAGGTGATCGAGCGCGCGAGGCGATCGGACGATCTCATCCCGTGCGCGCCCCATCGCATCGTGATCGCCCACGTGCGCGCGACCGCCGACGCGTTCCTCGATGCGATCGCGGAGATCGAGAAGACGATCGACGCCGCCGAGGTGCGGCTCGCGCACGCGCTCGGTAACCGCGAGGTGCTCGAGCTCGTGCGCCTGATGAAGTCGCTCGTGCAGTTCAGCTCCGCGCTGCGGTCCCTCGATCACGTGGTGGATCGCCTCACCAAGTTCGGCGGGCTCGAGGTGCCCGACGAAGATCGCTGTGCGCTGGAGGATGCGCGCATCGAGCTGCGCCAGGCGCTCGAGACGTGCGACCTCGAGCGCGAGACGCTCGGCGCGACGATGGACGCGTTCGCGTCGGTCATCTCGAACAACCTCAACGACGTGATGAAGCTGCTCGCGTCCGTCACGGTCGTGCTCACGCCGCCGATCGCCGTCGCGGGGTACTGGGGCATGAACGTGCCCGTCCCGTGGGCACGGGAGCCGTGGGCGTTCCTCGCGTTGATCGCGCTGTCGCTCGTGCTGTCCTTCCTCTGCGCGCTCGAGCTCCGACGTCGACGCTGGCTCTGAGGCGCGGCTCGTGTGCCACTGGCACAGCGGCGCGCCCGCGGGCGGGGCGATCCGTCAGTGATCTCGTCGGGCCCGCTTCTTGATACGCGCGAGAGACCGCGCGTCGGGCGCGGCTCTCTGTCTTGGCTTCGTTCGGGAGGTTCGGATGACATCGCTTGCTTCGCCTCGTCGCGCGTCTCGCGCGGCCGAGGATGTGCTCCGTCTGCTCACCGCGAGCGTCCTTCTCGCGGGCGCGATCGCGCCGTCGCGCGCGCGCGCGATCTGCCGCGTCGTGGAGTCCGAGGATGCGCCGCCGGTCGCGTTCGATGCGACCACGAGCGCGTTCTTCGTCGTCGTGGACGACGTGATCATCGACTACACGTGTCCCGAGGACGGCGAGCCGGTGCGGCAGCTCTCCGAGCTCGCGCGTCGTCAGGCCGGCGACGTGATCGATCGCGAGCTGCCGGTGAGCGAGCTCGCGGCGTTCACACCGTTCGGGGCTGCCATCCCCGCGTACGTGGGCGCAGACGCCGGGCCGCCCGACGCAGGAGGGCTCGTGCGTGTCTGCCGCGACGGAACGCCGGCGACGGAGGTGCACAGCCCGCTCGTGAGCCTCGTGATCCAGCCGCGCCTCTTGGACGGCGGCGGGCGCGCGGGCCTCGTGATGCCCGTCGATGCGCGTCCCGACGTGGCGCTCGGACCGAGCGACGCGTTCAGCTCGCTCTCGGCGATCTCGACCGCGATGTCGGAGCAGATCCGAGAGACGGTCGTCGTCACGGAGGACCCGAGCCTGGGCTTTCAGTGCACCGACCCCCACTACACGTCGGAGGCCGAGGGGCTCGAGCCCTCCGAGGTGCTGGCCTCGATCGCCGCGGCGCCGCTCGCGATCTACGGCTGCGGCGCAGACGGCTCGCCCTACTACCGCCCGGGCACGGGCAGCCGCGGCACGCGCGAGATCGACTACGGCGAGGAAGGCTCCGTCTCCTACGAGACCATCCCGGTCTCGGACGCGTACACGGTCACCGCGCTCTCGGCCTCGAGCCTCGAGGCGCTCGCGCGGTGGATGGACGAGCACCACTTCGTGCACGACGCGATCGACGACGCCGCGTTCGCCGCCTACGTCGGCGACGATCGCTGGTTCGTCGCGCTCGACGTTCATCCGCCGAGCGACGTCGAGACGACGGAGCTCGGCGTCACGGGCCTCGCGCCGCTCGTGGTGAGCTGGCCGGGCGAGGTGATCCCGATCCAGAACCGCCTCCAGTTCGATCCAGACGGCGGCACCGTGATCACCGACGCGTACGTGCTCTCGTCGCATCGCGTGGACGCGGAGGACGGCTCGGCGCTCACGCTCTCTGCGGGCGCGACCGAGCTCGAGGGCTCGCTCGCGAGCTTCGGTCTCTCGCGCGGACAGCTCACGCACCTCCGCGTCGCGCGGCAGCAGCAGCTCGAGGCCGAGGACTCGCGCATCGTGCCGATCATCGGCACCGCGCCCGCCGCGCCGAGCACGGACGTGGAGCGCACCACCCGCGTGCGCATCCCGCTGCCGTGCTGTCAGGGCGGGAGCGTCGCGTCCGCGTCGGCCCCGCCGCGCACCTTCACCTACGAGCGCAGCTACCCGCGCACGGCGAGCCCGCCTGCGATCCCCGAGGCGTGGTTCCGCTCGCCCGAGCACGCGCTGAGCGAGCCCTTCTGCGCGGAGGCCTCGCGTGGGTCGCGCTCCTCGGGAGGCGGCCTCTTCTGCGCGGTGAGCGGCAGCACGGTCTCGGGCTTCGGTCCCGTCGCGTTCGCGGTGGGGCTCCTCGCGCTTCGTGCGCGCCGTCGCAAGCGTGGATCGCCCACGAAATAGGGCGATTCGCGAGCCTCACCGCGTGGCGCGTTGCGCCCGTGCGCCGCGCGGTCTTGAATGCGAGCTCCCTCCAGCCGTCGGAGCCCGTCATGCGCTTGAGCCGTGCCCTCTCGATCGTGAGCCTCGCCCTCCTCCTCGTCGGTGGTCTCGCGATCGCGCCGCGCCCGCGTGACGTCGCCTCCGACCAGACGCGCGCCTCGCTCGGAACGCTCCTCGACACGCTCTCGCCGGTGTCCTCCGCGCGCGCTCGCGTCGGTGGTCAGCCCCCGCCGTTCACGCTGCCGGCGGCCGTCGGTGGACCGAGCACGGGGCAGTTCCGCATGAGCGAGCTGCTCGGGCACAACCCCGTCGTCATCCTCTTCTGGGCCACGTGGTGCGTGCCGTGTCAGCAGGAGCTGCCGTTCTACGAGACGCTCTACCAGCAGCACCGCGCCGCGGGCCTGCGTGTGGTCGGCATCTCGATGGACAACGCCACGACCCTCACGCGCGTCGGTCCCGCGGCCCGTCGCCTCGGCATCACCTTCGACGTCGTGACCGATCTCGACACCCGCGTCACCACCCAGCTCAACCCGCGCCGCTCGGCGCCATTCAGCGTGTGGGTCAACCGCGCGGGCCGCATCACGTGGGAGCGCGAGGGCTTCGCGCCTGCCGAGCAGGGCACGATCGCGCAGGGCATCACCGCGCTCATGGCCGACGGCGGCTGATCGCTCTCCGTGCAGTCGCGCCTCGACCGCGCAGTCCAGAAACACGTCCTCTCGCACCTGCTCGATCGCGGCATGCGCGGCGTCGAGCCGCTGCGCGGCGAGCTCTTGCGGGACGTGGGTGGTCGCGTGGTCGAGATCGGCTTCGGCACCGGCTCGAACCTCGCTCACTACCCGCGTGAAGGCCTCGAGGAGCTCGTCGCGATCGAGCCCGCCGAAGGCCTCGCCCAGCTCGCGAAGGAACGCCTCGATCGCTGGACTCTCGAGACGCGGATCCCCACGCGCCTCACCGTCGCGTCGGGCACACGCCCGATCGATCTCGAGAGCGGCACGTACGACGTCGTCGTGATCACGTTCGTGCTCTGCTCGGTGCGTCACCCCGAGGCGATGCTCGCCGAAGCACGGCGCCTGCTCCGACCGGAAGGTCGCCTCGTGATCGCCGAGCACGTGGCCGCGCCGCGCGGTCTGCGTCGTCGTGCTCAACGCGTCGCGCGACCCCTGTGGAAGACGCTCCTCGCAGGCTGCGATCCCCTCACGGACGCGCGCACGTCCATCGAACGCGCGGGCTTCGATCACTCGACGTTGGAGGATCGGCGACTCGACCTCCCCTGGCTGGTCCGCACAGGCCTCGTCGGCACGACGCGCCCGCGCTGATCAACGCGAGGGCCGCACGGGTGGGGGTCAGAGCGCAGCGTCGGCGCGGACACGACACGCGGAGCGGAGGCCCCCACTCCGAACGGCGATCACCCGATCACCCTCGATCGCGAATGGAAGTCCCGAGCGCGTGGTTCGCGAGCTCACGCGCGACGCGCACCTCGCGCGCAGGCGTGCTCGACGTCACGCGCACAATCCAGTGCGTCGGGTCGTCGATCAGCTCGATGCTCGCGTAGGGCGCGTACACCTTGGCCGCCGCGTCGACGGCCTCGCCTCGGTAGAGCTCTCGATGGAGACGCAGCTCGCGCATCAGCCTGCGTCCTCGTTCGTCTCGCCCGCCTTCGCCGGCGGATCCTCACCGGCCTTGGGCGGCGTCTTCTTGCCGTACTTCTCTTCCCAGCTCATCGCGATCCCCAGCGGATCCTCGAAGGCCTCGGCGGAGAAGTCGAACGCCTCGAGATCCTCCAGCGACGGTGGCGCCTCGACGTTCGGGCCCAGCGCGCCGGCGACCGCGCGCATCGTCACGCTCTCGATCAGCGCTCGGTTCTCGGCGTGGAGGCGCTGTCGGTACGCGGACGCGAGCAGCTCGTTCGCCAGCTCACCCGCGAGGCGCGTCAGCTGATCGCGGAGCTCGCCTGCGTCGCGCTTCTTGGGCGCGAGGATCACGCGGTAGCGCTCGGGCGAAGGACGCTCGAGCAGCACGTAGGCGCGATCGAGGAACGCGTAGCTCGCGGCGTAGAGCGCCTCGAGGCCGTAGGTGGACGCGTCGATCGAGAGCGCGACGCTCGCGTCCGCGAGATCCATCGCAGCGATCTCCGGAGGCAGGGACGGAACCGCGTCGGTCATCACAGACGCGTAACACGCCTCGCGCGATCGTTGGTAGCGTTCGACTCGTGAGCCATCTCTCCACACACGAGGACGGCGCGCTCCTGCGCAACGTCGCGACCGACGTCTCGACGCCCGCGTTCTTCCGCTTCCGCAAGCTCCCCGAGAGTGATCGCGTCGTCGTGACGAACCTCGAGGGCAACTGGGCGGTGCTCGGCTCGGCCGACTTCCGCGCGTTCGTGTCGGGCACGCTCGACCCGAGCTCGGCCACGTACGCGACGCTGCGCGAGCGCAACTTCCTCAAGGCGCATCACGACGTCGACGCCGCGCGCGCCCGCATCGAGCGACGCCGTCAGCACCTCGATCGGGGGCCGATCCTCCACATGATGATCGTCACGCTGCGCTGCAACGAGACGTGCGTGTACTGCCACGCGTCGCGCGCCGACATGGACGCGGTCCACACCGACATGACGCCCGAGATCGCCGACGCCTCGGTCGACCTCGCGTTCCAGACCACGAGCCCCTCGCTCACCATCGAGTTCCAGGGCGGCGAGCCGCTCGCGAACTTCCCGATCGTGCAGCGCATCTGCGAGCGCGCGAAGAAGAAGAGCCAGGAGACCGGCAAGACCGTCGAGCTCACGATGGTCTCGAACCTCTCGCTCATGGACGAGGAGAAGCTCGCGTACCTCCTCGAGCACAAGGTGCAGATCTGCACCTCCATCGACGGCCCCCACGATCTCCACGACAAGCAGCGAAAGCTCCCGCTGGCGCCCACGAACGAAGGCTCGGCGTACAAGGTCGCCGAGCACTGGATCCGCCGCATCAACGAGGCCTACGTCACCGCCGGCCTCGACCCGAACCTCTATCACGTGGAGGCATTGCTCACGACGACACGTGCCTCGCTCGAGCGATGGAAGGAAGTGGTCGACACGTTCGCGTCGCTCGGCGTGCGCTCGATGTTCTTGCGGCCGATCGATCCCTTCGGCTTCGCGGAGAAGACGGCGAGGGTCGTCGAGTACCCGCGCTCGGACTACCTCGCGTACTACCGACAGGCGACCGACTACATCCTCGAGAAGAACAAGAGCGGCACGCAGATGCTCGAGCGCTACGCGGCGATCTTCCTGACGAAGATCCTCGCCGGCGAGGACCCGAACTTCCTCGACATCCGCAGCCCCGAGGGCGCGGGCATCGGCGCGCTCGCCTACAACTACGACGGCTCGGTCTTCAGCTCGGACGAGGGCCGCATGCTGCACGAGAAGGGCGACGACACGTTCCTCGTCGCGCCCGACGTGCGCACCGCGCGCTACCGCGACGTCGTCGGTCATCCGACGGTGCGGGCCTCGGTGCTCGCCTCGAACCTCGATGGTCAGCCCGACTGCGTCGACTGCCCCTACAACCCCTACTGCGGCACGCAGACCGCCCACAACCACAAGACGCTCGGCACCATCTTCGGCCGCATGCGCGAGAGCTCCGTGTGCAACGTGCACAAGGGCATCCAGGACTACCTCTTCGAGAAGCTCGCGACGGCGGACGCAGAGACGCTCGACACTCTCCATCGATGGACGACCCTCCGCGCGCGGGAGCACTTTCTCCAGCGACCGGAGTGAGGGCTCCGGCGTCCCGAGTGACGAGCGCACCGCGCGGCGGCTACAGTGTCGCTGTGCTTCGTGCAGTCGTAGTGCTCGCGTGCGCCTCGCTGTGGGCTGGCTGCGGGCTCGTGCGCGATGCGTCGCCGCCCCGGGATCGCGATTCCGGCATCGATGCCGCGCGTCCCGACGCGCACGATCCGCTCACGCCCGACGCGACGGAGGGCGAGCTCGATGCCTTCGAGGTGCGCCATCCGTGCGACGGGCTGCTGGACGGTGACGAGTGCTCGCGCGGCGGGCCCTCGCGCTTGATCTGCGTCGGAGGCGAGTGCGTGCCCTCGTTCTGCGGCGACGGCTTCGTCGACGTCGCCGCTGGCGAGAGCTGCGAGGCGGCGAGCGACCCGGAGTGCAGCCCCTCGTGCCGCGTGGAGTGCACCATCGACCTCGACTGCGTCACGGCCACGACGTGCTCGGCGGGCTCCTGCGATGAGGGCGTGTGCGTGTTCACCGAGCTGCCCGGCGAGTGCGTGTTCGAGGGCCACCCCGGAACGTGCAGCGGCGGAGGCTGCATCCCGGACGGCTGCGGCAATGGCGTCGTCAACACGGATCTCGGGGAGCAGTGCGACTCGCGCACGGCCGTCCCTGGGTGCGTCGCGTGTCGCTTCGAGTGTCTGACCAACGATGACTGCTCCGACGGCGACGCGTGCAACGGCGTCGAGTCCTGCGAGGACGTCGTCGGCGGCACGGGCGCCGTGGCGGGCAAGACCTGCGAGCGCGGCGAAGTGGTCTTCTGCGAAGCGGCGGCCTGCTTCTCGGCCGTGTGCTCGACCAACGAAGACGGCGAAGCCGAGTGCACCGAGGTGCTCGAGGGCGACGCCGATGGCGACGGCTTCTCCGTCCTCTCCGGCTGCGATGGAGTCGGCGACGACTGCGACGATGGAGATCCGGACGTCCATCCGGGCGCTGTCGAGGTCTGCAACTTCGTCGACGACGACTGTGACGGTCTCGAGGACGACGAGACGACGATGGTCGAGTGGTGCCTCGATGGCGATCGCGACGGCTTCGGTGATCCGCTGACGGCCGTGTCGGCCTGTGCGATCCCCGGACCCGGCTTCGTGCGCGACTGCACCGACTGCTACGACGCGAGCGATCCCGCGCGCCGCGACGAGGCAGCGCTCGTTCACCCGGGGCAGCGCACGTTCTTTCCGGTGCCGTACTGCCCGACCGCGGACACGTGCGCGTTCGACTACGACTGCGACAGGTTCGACGAGCGCGCGGAGCTCCGGATCTCGACCTGCACCACGCTCCGCCTCGGCTTCTGCGACCGGGGCGATGGCTGGCAGAGCTCCGCGCCCGCCTGCGGCGAGGACGGTACGTGGGTCGACTGCCGTGGCCTGGCCGCCGTCTGCGGTGCGGGCCGTTCGACGCGCGTGCAGACCTGTCGCTGAGCTTCTCGCCCCTGCGGCGCTCGCCCTCGAGTCAGACGTACTCGACGCGGATCGTCTCCACGATCGCCTTGAGCGCGGCGCGCACCACGTCGGTGTCGCGGTGCTTCACGATCACGAAGCCATCGCCCTCGTAGCTGTCGCTCTTGGGGGCGCCCACGGTCGGCAGCTTGAACTCCTCGATGAGCCCCGCGACCTTCTCCTGCGCGGCGTCGATGCCGAGCACGCGAGCGACGCGACCACGGCCCATGCCTCGGAGGTACGCGCAGCCCACCGCGTACTTGCGCTCGTACGGGCCATCGAAGGCCTGATCGATCACGGCGCGCGCCCACGCGCGGTAGGGATCGAAGTCGTGCGCGAGGCCCGTCATGCGCGTGATGTTCGCGCCCGGCGGGCGCTGCGCGATCTCGCCGATCGCGAGCGACTCGTCGGTGCGCTGGAACCACTCCATGTGGGTGAAGCCGCTGTCGAGACCGAGCGCCGACACGGCCGCCAGGCCCATCTTCTTCGGCGCGTCGTACTCGGGGCCGGAGAGGTCTCGCGGCAGCAGACACTGCCACTGGATCCACGGGTTCTCGAGCACCTCGAGGCACGCCGGCAGGTAGTGTGAGATCGAGTGGAAGAGCGGCTTTCCTTCGATCGTGATCGTCTCGAAGCTGAACTCCCGGCCCTTGAGGAATTCCTCGGCGAGCACGGGCCGCGCGTCGCTCGGCTGGATCGCCTCGAGCGCGCCGCGCAGCGAGGGCACGTCGTTCACGCGGAACGTGGCCTTGGCGCCCATGCCCGCCGGCGGCTTCATCACGATGGGAAAGCCCACCTCGTTCACGAAGTCCTCGGCGTCCTTCCACGAGCACACGAGCTTGTGCCGCGCGGTGGGCAGGCCTGCGCCGCGGAGGGCGTCCTTCATGCGCGCCTTGTCGCGAAAGAGATCCGCGGTCTTCGGATCGGTGCCGGGGATGCCGAGCACGTGACGCGCCTCGGCGAGCTGCACCTGGAGCGGCTCGAGGATGCCTGCGAGTCGATGGATCGGACCGTGACGCTTGGTGAGCACGCGGCACGCATCGACGAGGTCCTGCGTGGAGAGCCCATCCGAGACGCGCACGAGATCCGAGAAGATGCGCGCGTCCTCGCCCTTGGGCGCCTCCTGCATCACGGCGAGCAAGCGCACGTTCGGCAGGCGCGCCGCGGCGCGCGCGAAGCGCATGGTGGTCTCGAGCGGGAAGGGTGCGGCGAAGACGACGTTCCGGATCATCGCCGCCGAGGATACACGCCCGTCGTCGGGGCACGACGTCGGGCGCGTCAGACCTTGCCGTGGCGCTTGGTCACGGGCTGGACGACTGCATAGACGCCCGAGCTCGATCGACGGATGCGATCGGTCACGAGGTCCACGATGGCCTGCGCCGTGGGGTTCTCCGGCACCCTGAACTCCGGAGCCTCGGCGTCGTCCGAGGGGGACGTGTCGCACGCTTCCGCATCCGCGGTCGGTCGTTTGGGCGAGCTGCCCATGCCTCGACGGACTGGCCGATCCCAGAGGCGGCGTCAACGGGGCGTGACTGGCCACACGGGCGCGCATGGCGTCGGACATCCGTCGATCGCCCAGCGCGGACTGGGGTTCGTCGTCCGAGCGCCGCAGCTCTCGCGACGCGGCGGTCTCGCACGACGGTTCCGCGGTCAGGTGGTCGAGACCAGCTTGGCGTCGAGGAGCTCGTCGAGCGCGGTGCGCGCCTCGGCGATCGTCGCGCCGTAGCCGTCGACCTTCTGCGAGAGGACACGCGCTGTCATCGGCTCGCCCCACAGCTCGGAGAGCAGCTGCCCGTGGATCGGACGGAGCAGGTGACGCGCGGCCCACGCCGCACAGGCTTCTTCGAACGAGGCGCGTCCCGCGGTGGCGCGCGACGCCACGACGGTGTCGAGGTAGTCGCGCACGCACGCGACGCCGAGCTCGGTGAGCGTGAAGCGCTCTCCGCGTGATCGCTCGCGACGCGGTGCCTCCGCGCGGGTGAGATCGTCTGCGCGCACCGTCATGCCAGGCTCATGACGGCTGCCTCGGGCGAGAAGGGCGCCCAGCAGTTGCCGCAGAGGGTCGACTCTCCCGTTCCGAGCGTCTTGCAGTGCGCGCAGGCGCGCCCGACGGGCTCGGGACCGAGCGCGAGCTGGACCACGAGGAGGCGAAACGCTTCCTGCACGATCGAGGGCGTGGCCGCAGCGGGCGCGAGACGATCGATCTCTCGGCCGAGGAGCGCCACGGTGGCGCGCAGTCGGCTCGTGTCGGGGTCTGGCCCGAAGTAGCGTTTGTTGGTCATCGCGCAGCCCCAGTGCAGGGATCGAGCCGCGACGCAATGCGCATCCACGGCCGTGAATCAGATGGGGCCACATGGTGAGTCGGTCGGATCGATGGTACGGGCCATCAAATCGATGGACGCCCTCGCCGCAGCCGGACCGATCTCCTCCGAGGGACGCGTGCGGCCGACGTGAGCGACGAGCCCGACGAGGAACGACGAGACGCTCCGCGACAGAGCGGGCCGCGCGCGTACGGCTCGCCGATGCAGAGGCCGCTCTTGGCGGTGAGTCGCGCGATGACGGAGCTGCTCGAGGCGACGGCGCGTCTGGCGCCGCTCGAGACGACGATCCTCGTCACGGGCGAGACCGGTGTGGGCAAGGAGCGCATCGCCAAGCTCCTCCACCAGGGCTCGCGCAGGCGCGAGGGTGCGTTCGTGGCGGTGAACTGCGGCGCCATCGCGGAGTCGCTGCTCGAGAGCGATCTCTTCGGGCACGTGCGTGGCGCGTTCACCGGCGCAGCGACGGAGCGCATCGGTCTCTTCGAAGCAGCGCGCGGCGGCACGTTGTTCCTCGACGAGGTGGGTGACGTCTCGCCGTCCATGCAGCTCAAGCTCCTTCGCGTGCTGCAGGAGCGCACCGTGCGGCGCGTGGGTGAGACGCGCGAGCGTGCGATCGACGTGCGCATCCTGGCGGCGACGCACCGCGATCTCGCGGTGTGCGTGGCCAACGGATCGTTTCGTCGCGATCTCTTCTACCGGCTGCAGGTGATCGAGCTGCGCGTTCCGCCGCTGCGGGATCGACCCGACGACATCTTGCCGCTCGCGCGCGCGCTGGTGCTCGACGCGGCGCTGCGCTTCGATCGCGCGATCTCCGATCTGTCGAAGGAGGCAGGCGAGCGCCTCCTCTCGCATCCCTGGCCAGGCAACGTGCGCGAGCTCGAGAACGCGATCGAGCGCGCCGTCGCACTCGCGCGAGGAGGGCGGATCGAGGTCGGCGATCTGCCGCTCGACTCGACGAGCGCGCTGAGCATTCCACCCGAGGCGCCCGAGACGCTGGCCGCGGTCGAGCGCGCGCACATCCTCGCGGTGCTCGCGCGCAACGAGGGCCACCGAGAGCGCACGGCCACGCAGCTCGGCATCGGCTCGGCCACGCTCTATCGCAAGCTCAAGGCCTACGGCGCGGCGTGAGCGCGTGATCAGGACACCGACTGACAGCCGGTCGGCGTGCAGGCTTCGTCGCCGCCGCAGCACTCGCAGGTGAGCAGGCACGCAGACTCGCCGGGCGCGCAGATCATCGGCTCACACGAGCCGCCGACGCACGACTGACACAGACCGCATGCGGGTGAGCACGTGCTCGGCTCGCACTGGTAGTCGCCGGGCGCTGCGGGCGGCGGGAGCTGGCCGCACGCGAATCCGGGATCGCAGGTGCCGGGGCACTCACCGCCGCAGCCGTCGGACTCGCCGCAGCGACGACCCTCGCACGAGGGACGACACACGCAGCGCGAGCCCACGCACATCTCGCTCGGTGAGTCACACGCAGTGCCCGCGCTGCAGGTACCGCCGCAGCCATCGCTCGGTCGTTCGCCGCAACGTCGCGTCGAGGGAGGCGCGCACGTGGGCGCGCAGCAGTCACCGCCGCTGCAGCGCTCGCCCGCCTCGCAGCGCGTTCCGTTCGGGCACGCAGGACAGCCCGGCGCCTCGACGGGATCGACGCCGCACGCGAGCGTGCTGGCCCTGCTCACCGACGGTGAGGCCTGGTCGAGCTCGGCGCTGGGCCTGGCGCTGGGCACCAGCCAGCGTACCGCGCAGCGCACGCTGGAGAGCCTGCTCGCTGCCGGCCAGGTGCGCGCGGTGGGCGCCGGTCGCAGCCGCCGCTGGACCAGTCCGCCGCTGGTCGGCTTCACGACGACGTTGTTACTCCCGGGCCCGCCGCTGCCGGGCTAGGTTCTGTGCATGAGCCGAGCACCCGCAGAAATACTCCGTGAGTATGGTCCCTTCGAGGGCACCGCCCGTGTGCACGGCGTGACCTACGACGGCGCGCGTGTGTGGTTCGCCGGGGGAGACCGCCTCCACGCGCTCGATCCGGCGAGCGGCGAGACCGTGCGCGCGCTCGACGTCGCGGGCCACGCGGGCACCGCGTTCGACGGCCGGCACCTGTACCAGCTGGCCGAAGATCGCATCCACACGATCGACCCCCAGACGGGCCAGATCTTGCGCAGCATCCCCGCGCCCGGGGGCGGCGGAGACTCGGGCCTCACCTGGGCCGAGGGCACGCTGTGGGTGGGGCAGTATCGCGATCGCAAGATCCACCAGATCGACCCGGAAACCGGCGCCGTCCTGCGCACCCTCGAGTCCAACCGCTTCGTCACCGGCGTGACCTGGGTCGACGGCGAGCTGTGGCACGGCACGTGGGAGGGCGACGAGAGCGACCTCCGACGTCTCGACGCACAGACCGGTGAGGTGCTCGAGCGCCTCGAGATGCCCCCGGGCACCGGCGTCTCGGGGCTGGAGTCCGACGGTCGAGACCGCTTCTACTGCGGTGGCGGCAGCAGCGGCACCGTGCGGGCCGTGCGGCGGCCCCGGCGACGCTAGAACCACGATCACCCTCGCCCCTCCGCGCCGCGCGCGCGGCGGTGTACGCTGCGCCCGCGTGCGCCTACCCCACCATCGCCCGC
>JAFLCL010000269.1 GCA_017303575.1 Deltaproteobacteria bacterium | reverse complement strand
CGCCGGCGCCGCCGCGGTCCGGCCATCCGGGTACACGAGGAACGACGTGCCGCACTTGGGGCACTTCATCTTCAGGCCGCTCGGCGGAAGGCGCCGCTCATCGAGCTCGTAGGGGTTCTCGCAAGAGATGCAGGCGACCTTGATCATGCGCGCCGAAGCCTACACGGGGCCTCGCCGTCGAGGAAAGAGATGGGCGCTCGCTCCTCGCGCGCCGCGCTGGTACGTTCGCCGCCCATGAAGCGGACGATCACGCTCGAGATCGCGGGCGCGCGCTACCGGATGGCGTCGGACGCCGACGAGTCGCACCTCACGCGCCTCTCCGATCTCATCAACGATCGCGTCGCCGCGCTGGGCCCCAAGGTCGCGCGCACGGCGAGCCCCGCGCAGCTGCTCGCTGTCGTGGCGCTGGGCCTCGCCGACGAGCTCGTCCAGGCCGAGGAGCGGCGCAAGCACGTGGAGCGCACCGCCAAGGACGCCGTGGGCCGAGCGCTCGAGCGCCTCGATCACGCGATCACCAGCGCGCAGCGCCTCGAGGCCGAGAGCGCACCGCGGGACTGACCCGGCGATGGACGCCATCAGCCGCGCGCCCGAGGAGCAGCTCCGCCGCAAGGTGAAGGACGAGATCCGCTATCGCATGCGGCAGGTGCGCAAGGCGATCCCCGCCGCGAGCCGCGCCGAGCGCTCCGCCCGCATCCACACAGCGCTCTTCGCGCGCCCCGAGTGGAACGACGCGCGCACCGTCTTGCTCTTCGCCTCGATGCGCACCGAGGTCGACACCGGCCCCATCGAGCGACGCGCGCGCAGCGAGGGAAAGATCGTCGCTGCGCCGCGCATGAACGAGGACATGACCGACCTCGACCCGCGCGTGTGGGACGACGGCGTCGCGCCGTACGAGCAAGGACGCCTCGCGCCCGAGCCGCCGCCGGACGCTCCGCGGATCGACGTCGCGACGATCGATCTCGTCGTGGTGCCTGCGCTCGCGCTCTCGCCCGAGGGCGCGCGCATCGGGTACGGCAAGGGCTTCTACGATCGCTTGCTCGCGACGATCCCGCGCGCGCGCAGGGTGGCCGTCGCCTTCGACTTCCAGCTCATCGCCGAGGTGCCCGAGACGCCCGGCGACGAGCGCGTCCACGTGATCGTCACCGATCAGCGCGTCATCGACTGCTGAGCCGCGCAGCCCACGAAGAGCGTCAGCAGCCGCAGGCCGCGAGGCGCTGGGCGAGGTTGCTCTCGCGCGAGCGCGCGTCCTCACAGAGGAACTGGGTGGCCTCGTCGTGATCGTCGCGCTCGGCGATCACGCAGAGGCGATCGGCGAGCGAGCGGACGCGCTCGCGGCGAGAGCACTGGTCCGCGCATCCGTCGGCCGCGATCGGCGCGGCCTCTGCGTCGCCGACGAGGCGCACGACGTCGTCGTGGTAGCCGCGCGCGAGCAGCGCTTCATCCTCGCGATCCCGCTCGTCGCTCGAGATCTCGGCCATACTGCCGCCGCATCCGCTTCCGACCGATCCGAGAGCGCACGCGATGACGATGGCCAACGACGACGTGATCCAGCGAGCCATGCGACGCATCCTACACGCGCCCGTGCTCGCGGGTCTGTCCCTCGTCGCATGCGGCGCGCGTGACGAGGTGACCGCGCCGGTGGCGCCCGTCGCTCCGCGCGTCGAGACCGTCACTGCGAGCCCCACACCGCCCGCGGCACCACCCGCGACGACGGTGAGCGCCGACGCGACCTCCGAGGTGCGCATCGGCACCCTCAACGTGCGCTGGTTCCCCGATGGCGATGCGCGCGGCCCCGGCGATCACACCACGGACGTCGACACGCTCGCGGCCTCGATCGCCCAGCTCGACGTGGCCGCGCTCGGCGTGCAGGAGATCCTCACGCACGAGCGTGGTCTCCGCGCCATGGATCGCCTCCGCACACGCCTCGACGCGCTCACCCACGGAGACTGGGAGATCGAGCTCGACGGCTGCCCCGACGACGAAGGCCGTCAGCACGTGGGCCTGCTCTACGACGCCTCGCGCGCCGAGCGCCTCGCCGTTCACCGCGTGGACGCGCTCGCGGGCAACGAGCGCGGCGATGGCTGCAGCGGCTACATGCGACCGGGCCTCGGCGTCGCGCTGCGCTTCACCTCCGGCCTCGATGCCTGGCTCGTCGTCGTGCACCTCGACAGCGGCACCGACGATCGCGCGTTCGAGCGTCGCGCGCGCGCCTACCAGGCCTTCGACTCGCTCACGTCCGAGCTCGCGCGCACGCACGGCGATCGCGACGTGATCGTGCTCGGCGACTTCAACGTCATGGGCAGCGAGCGTGGCGTCGCGGGCCTCGACGAGATCGGCCAGCTCGAGCGGGTGCTCGATCGCGCGTCGTTCCGCAGGCTGTGGCTCGAGCCCGGCTGCACCGAGATCTCGGGCGGTCGCGCGTCGATGCTCGATCAGGTCGTGGTCTCCGCGAGCATGGACGAGCTGGCGCCGAGCGCGCGCGCGACAGTGGGCGGACCGTGCGGACGCGAGCGCTGTCGGGTGCGCCGCGACGACCCCTGGCTCGCGCACGTCTCGGATCACTGCCCCGTCACGCTCACCCTCGACGGTCGCGACCTGGATTGAGTCGCCGCTCGCGGCCTCCGCACGACGGCTCGCCGCCTGCGGCTGCCGCTCACTGCCCCCGGACTTCCGCTCCCCCGCGTTCGGCGGTAGTCCACGCCCATGCCTTCCATCACTCGCGCGAGCCTGCCCGACGCCGCCCCGAAGCAGGCCCGCGTCAGCGTCCCGCCGACGAGCACGATCCGCGGCTGGGGCCGAATCGGCATGCGTGGCCGCGAGGTGCGCTCCGACGATCTCGAGCGCGCGACCGTGGGCGCGACGCTCTCGCGCGGCCTGGGCCGCAGCTACGGCGACAGCTCGCTGCCCGCGAGCCCGGACGGCACCGTCGTCAACACCACGCTGGCCGATCGTCTGCTCTCGTTCGACGAAGAGACGAACGTGCTCCGCGCCGAAGCAGGCTGCTCGCTGCTCGCGCTCAACCGCGTGTTCTTGCCGCGCAACGTGTTCGTCCCCGTCACGCCCGGCACGCAGTTCGTGACGCTCGGCGGCATGGTCGCCTCCGACGTGCACGGCAAAGATCACCACGCCCACGGCACGATCGGCCAGCACGTCCGACGCCTCCGCATGCGCGTGGCCGATGGCCGCATCGTCACGTGCTCGCGCGAGGAGCATGCAGATCTGTTCGCCGCGACCGTCGGCGGCATGGGCCTCACGGGTCACATCCTCGACGTGGAGCTCTCGATGCGGCGCATCCCGAGCCCGTGGATCCAGCAGACCTCGCGGCGCGTCGGCGACATCGACGAGTTCCTCGACGCGCTCGAGGACGGCGCACACCGGTGGCCCTACACGGTGGGCTGGATCGACTGCCTCACGCGCGGCGCGCACATGGGCCGCGGCATCCTGATGGCCGGCGACTGGGCACCCGCGAGCGAGGCGCCCACACGCTTCCCCAAACCGCACCCACGCATCGCGATGCCCTTCGATCTCCCGAGCTTCGTGCTCGGTCGCGCCACCGTCGCCGCCTTCAACGAGGCCTTCTACTGGAAGCACCTGCCCCGCGAGATGAGCGGCATCGTGCACTGGGAGACCTTCTTCTATCCGCTCGACGCGATCGGCGAGTGGAACCGCATGTACGGCAAGCGCGGCTTCACCCAGTACCAATGCGTGCTGCCCACCTCGGCCGGTCGCGACGCCGCGCGTCGGGTGCTCGACATCCTCACGCGTCGTGGCGGCGCATCGTTCCTCTGCGTCATCAAGGACTGCGGGCCCGAGGGCGAGGGGCTGCTCTCGTTCCCCATGAAGGGCATCTCGATCGCGCTCGACATCCCCGTGCGCGACGACACGCAGGCGCTCGTCGACGCGCTCAACGAGCAGGTCATCCGCGAGGGCGGCCGCATCTACCTCACCAAGGATCAGTTCACGCGTCGCGAGCACTTCCACGCGATGGAGCCGCGCCTGCCGCGCTTCCAGGAGATCCGTCGGCACTGGGATCCCGAGGGCCGCATCCGCAGCGCGCAGTCGGTGCGCTTGTTCGACGAGCGTCGCTGAGCGCGCGAGAAGCCCTCTGGCGAGCGAAGTGGCGTACGGGATCTGGGGCGGAGGATGGAGCGGGATGCTCGACGCGATCGAGGCGCTCGGGTAAACGCCGCGCGCGATGAAGCGACCTCTCCACGCGGTGATCCTCGGCGGCACGAGCGGCATGGGCCGCGCCGTGGCGCGCGCGCTCGCTCAGCGCGGTGATCGCATCTTCCTGCTCGGCATCGACGAGCCCGAGCTCGACAAGAGCGCGGCCGATCTGTCGGTGCGCGCGAAGAGCCCCGTGGGATGGGCGCTCTGTGATCTCTTGCGCCCCGAGACGTTCGCGCCCGCGCTCGATGCGGCGCACGCCGCGCTCGGTGGCTTCGACACAGTGATCGTCACCGCTGCGCTCTTCGCCACGCAGGACGACCTCGAGAGGGATCGCAAGCTCGCGGAGCGCCTGCTCACCGCAGACTTCACCAACACCGTGCTCTTCTGCGAAGAGGCCAAGGAGCGCCTGCTCACGCGCGGTGGCGGCACCCTCTGCGTGTTCAGCTCCGTCGCGGGCGAGCGCGGTCGCAAGCCGATCGGCCTCTACGGCGCAGCCAAGGCAGGCCTCACGCGCTACCTCGAGGCGCTCGATCACAGGCACCACGGCGCGGGCCTGCGTGTGGTCACCGTGAAGCCCGGCTTCGTGAAGACGGCGATGACCGCGCACCTGCCGCCCCCTCCGTTCGCAGGCGAGGCCGACGACGTCGCGACGCTCGTCGTGGGGGCGATCGATCTCGGCCTGCCGGTCGTCTACGCGCCGCTCGCGTGGGGCCCGATCATGACGGTGATCCGGAACCTCCCGCGCTTCGTGATGCGTCGCGTCGGTTTCTGATCAGTCACTCGAGGAAGCGAGTTGCGTCGGCCTCGGACACGTCGGGCGCGTCGGGCTCGATCACGATCGCGCGCGTCGCGTCGATCGCGATCGTCACGCGCTCGCCGATCGCGAACGCCTGCCTCAGGTCCGGGCGTCGCGCGAGGATCGCGAAGTACGCGCGCGAGAGCGCACGGATGTGGATCACGCGCATGCTCGACCGGTAGCTCGGGTCGACGTAGCGGTTCGACTCGAACGTGAACGCCCGCCCGAGCGCGAAGCGGGTGCCCCGGCTCGCGCCCTGATCGACGCGCTCGGCGTCCTCCATCTCGCGCAGCGTCTCGGAGATGCGGCGACCACGCTCGCCCGTCGCGCCGCTCGGTGCCACCGACGGGCTCGTCGAGGCGCTGGCGGTCGATCCGCTGCCTGTGCGCGTCGTCGTACCGCCGCTCGTCACGTGCGGCGCAGGCTCGTGAGCCGGCGGCGCGGCGACCGTGGTGTCGAAGCCTGCGAAGCGATCGGACTCGGAGGGGGCCAGAGGTGCCTCGTCGCGCACCTGGAACTGCATCGTCCCTTCGAGGCGAACGCCAGGCACCTGCACGAGCGGCCGCTGCATCTCGATCTCGGGCGCCACGAGGTAGCTCGTGTACGGCGTGACGAGACCGAAGCGGCGCGCGAGTGACGTGACCTCTTCGCGCAGCTCGGGCCGCTCGCCGTTCAAGCGGATCTCGTCGAGCAGCGCGCCCACCTTTCGCACCGCCCACACGCGCGGCACGAAGTCGTTGCGCAGCTCGTTCCGAGGAAAGCTCACGTCGAAGCCGAACGTACGGCTCGTCGCCTCGCCGCCGACGCGTCCCTCGAGCACGACACGCGCGGGCCCCTCGCCACGGTAGCGACCGACGACGAGCACCTGCTCGCCGCGGTAGAGCTCGTGGAGCTCGCGCGGGTAGAGGTCGTACGAGCTCGCGCCTGGCAGCGTGAGCCGGACGTTCGTCACCGCGGGGTACGCGATGCGGTCGTAGAACGCGGAGAGACGTCGCTCCATCTCCGTGCCGTCGCGGAAGTACTCGCCGTGCCCCGACGCGCTGCGCGCGAGCGCGTCGAGGAACGTGGCGTTCACGTCGTCACCCACGCCGAACGCGAAGAGGCGCGCCCCGCCCGGCGCCGACTGCGCCGCGCTCGCCGAGATGCTGCGCACGATCGTCGTCGGATCGGTCGTGCCCACGGTCGGCATGCCATCGGTGAGGAACACGACCATGCGCGGGCTCGCCTCGCTCGCGCCGTTCGTGCGCAGGGCCTCGCGCAGCGCAGGCTCGATCGCCGTCCCGCCCGCGGCCACGAAGCGGCTCGCGAACTGCCGCGCGCGCGCGACGTTCTCGGGCGTCGCGGGCTCCGAGCTGCCGCGATCGAAGAGCGTCTCGACGTCGGTCGAGAAGCGCACGACCTGGAAGCGATCGGTCGGGCGCAAGCGCTGGAGCATGTAGTCGAGCGCGGCACGGGCGCGCGCGATCTTGTCGCCCGCCATCGAGCCCGACGTGTCGAAGACGAAGAGCACCTCCTTGCTCGCGAGCTCCGCGTCCGTGAGCTCGGTGCGCGGCGCGATCATCGCGAGGAAGTAGCCGTCCTCACCTGGCGCCCGGTGCGTGAGCAGCGAGAGCCCGACGTCGCCGTCGTCGACCGCGTAGTAGAGGTCGAAGTCGCGATCGAGCGAGGTGCGCGAGCCCTCGTAGCTCGCGATGACGTGGTGATCGCCGTCGCGGCTGACCGAGAGGTTGTGCGTGGGCGAGTACACGGCGCGGATCGCCGTGCGCGACGCGATGTCGAAGCTCACCGTGAAGTCCGCGAGCGTCTCGGTCGCGGGTCCGTTCGTGCGCAGCGGGTAGCGGTAGTGAACGACCGAGCCTTGGTACTCGAGCGTCTGTGAGAAGCGGATCTCGATGCGCTGCTCGCTGTGCGGCGCGATCGGGAAGACGCGCGCGCGGAACAGGTTGCCGCCCATGTGCTCGACCAGACCCGGATCGCGCATGCGCGCGACGATCGACTCGTACACGCTGCGCGCCTGCGCCGCGTCGAGCAGCTCGCCCTCCATGCGCTGGCCGTTCACCCACATCGCGAAGCCGCTGACCGTCGCGCCCTCCGGGACGGGAAAGATGTAGGTGGCCTCGAGCGTGCGATCGGTGGTGTTGAGGAACGTCTGCTCGACGCGCGTCTCCGCGATTCGCTCGCGCACGTCCACCGACACGCGGTGGTGATGGATCCGCATCGGCTCGAGCGACCCGTCGGTCGGCACGAGGAAGCCGATCGCGAACGCCCTCTCCGGAGCACCGAAGAGGGCGATCGACGCGAGGACGACGCCGAGGAGGGCGCGCGGAAGGACGTGCGTGGGCGAAGAACGCATCGGGCGTCGGACGCGCCGATGTCGGGACGGATCTCGCCCGCCCGAAAATTGTTCTGCGTCGCACGGCTCGTACTGCCGACCCGAGCGCCGAAGGCGCGGGAAAAACTGCGCTGGAAATTTGACGGGTGTACGTCCGTTGCGTAACCCTTTGTCCCACCTGTTCAGACGAACAGTCGTTTTTGCCCAGGGATACCTTCTTACCTGCGGCCAACCCCACGAGGACCCGATGCTCGACTCCGTCTCCGCGCCCTCAGCCCCCGCTGGCGACCGCGCCCTCACCGACCGCCAGCGTCTGGTCCTCGAGTACATCTGTCGCTCGATCGAGGACTGCGGCTATCCCCCGACGCTGCGTGAGATCGGCAACAAGCTCGGCATCCGCAGCACCAACGGCGTGAACGACCACCTGCGCGCGCTCGAGCGCAAGGGCTACCTCACGCGTGAGGACATGAAGTCCCGCACGCTGCGTCCCACCTCGCTCACGCTCACGCTCGTGGGCGGACAGAAGGACACGCCGACCTCGCTCACGAAGCCGGGGCGCTCGAGCCTCGGCCTGGCGCGCGAGATCGACGGCACGGGCCCCGCCGCCAACGACGACATGCTCTCGATCGACGTCATCGGTCGCGTGGCCGCAGGGCCGCTGACGTCCGCGTTCCAGAACGTCGAGGACACCGTCCGCATCGATCGCGTGATGCTCGGTCGCTCGGCGGGCAGCGTGACGAGCGACAACGTCTTCGGTCTCAAGATCCGCGGCGAGTCGATGATCGACGCCGGCATCCACGACGGCGACTACGTCTTCGTGCGCAAGACGATCGAGGCCCCCAAGGGCTCGATCATCGTCGCGATGGTCGGCGACGAGGCCACCTGCAAGTACTACTTCCCCGAGGCGAGCCAGATCCGCCTCGAGCCCGCGAACGCGACGATGAAGCCGATCTACGTGTCCAAGAGCGACTGGCGCGAGACGCAGATCCTCGGCGTCGTCGTCGGCATGTACCGCAAGATGGGATGACGCGAACCTTCGTTCCCGGGAGCCGCCGCGAAATCGCGTAGCCTGCCTGCGTGAGCGAGCAGGCCCCGGACGATGCGAGCGAGGTCGAAGCGGACGATCCGTTCGACTTCGACGACGCGACCATCGCGCTGAAGCCGTCCGACGTGGGCGGCATCTTCGGCGATCGTTTTCGTGTGGAGGGTGAGCTGGGGGAGGGCGCGACGGGGCGGGTCGTGCTCGCGCTCGATCTCAGGACCGACCAGCGCGTCGCGCTGAAGATCCTCCACCCTCCGAAGAAGAAGAAGCGCCCCGACTCGCCTTCGCCCGACGTGACCCCGGGCGCGATGGGATCGTCGGAGCGCTTCGTCCGCGAGGTCGTCGCGCTGAGCGAGATCGATCACCCCGCGGTGGTGAAGATCGTCGCGCACGATCGCGCGAGCGATGGCCGGTGGTGGATCGCGATGGAGCTCCTCGATGGCGAGACGCTCGGCGCGCGTCTCAAGCGAACGGGCGCGATGCCGCTCGCCGAGGCATGGCCGATCCTCGGCACCCTCGCGGGAGGTCTCGCGGCCGCGCACCGCGCCGGCTACGTGCACCGCGACCTCAAGCCCGACAACGTGTTCCTGCCGGCGAGTGGACGTCCTGCCTGCAAGATCCTCGACTTCGGGTTCGCGCGTCACAAGACCAAACAAGCGCGCATCACGGCGACCGGCGCGCTCATCGGCACCCCGCGGTTCATGGCGCCCGAGGTGCTCGCCGACGCGCGTGTGCTCGATGGTCGGGCCGACGTCTACGCGCTCGGTGTGCTGGCGTTCGAGATGCTCACCGCTCGCTCGATCTATCCCGCCGACGACTTCTCGCAGCTCGTGGGCTGCATCCTCCAAGGTCGGACGATCCGTCTCCGTGACGTGCTCCCCGACGCGTCCGAAGAGCTCGAAGCGTTGCTCGTCGAGGCGACGGCGCGTGATCCCGAGGCGCGCCTCCCGAGCGCCGAGCTCTTCGCGATGCGCTTGGCCGAGATCGCAGGCCTTCGATCGGATGGGCCGCGATCCGAAGGCCCGCGCGCGCCGCGCAGCACACCGCCTCCCCCGTCCGCCGCGAAGTCTGTCCCCTCGACGCCGCCCACTGCGATCGCCGCGCCCTCGACGCGCTCGGCGTTCCCCGCCGCACGGAGCAACGCTGCGAACGTGCGCGCGTGGATCTTCGTCGGCGTCCTCGTCGTGATCGCCGTGGTGGTGTGCGGCATGGCGTGGGACCTGAGGCACTGACGATGGATGACGACCTGATCGTGGACGACGACATCCAGCGCGCCGAGTCGCTCCCCGCGCGCACGTTCACCGACGAGTCGATCGCGCAGCGCGAGCGCGAGACGATCTTCGCGCGTCAATGGCTGATGCTCCCCGAGCGCACGACCCTCGAGCGAAGGGACGATGCGCGCACGCTCGCCGAGCAGGTCGCGGCGCGGGGCGCGCGCACGCCGCTGTCGTTCCTCGATCGATCACTGTTCCTCCAGCGCGGATGGGACGACGACGCGCTCCGCCTGTTCCCCAACGCGTGCACGCACGCGTGGTACCCGCTCGTGCACGGTCCCTCGCGCGGCAACGCGATCGCGTGTGGACAACACGGCCGCAAGCTCGACTGCGCGGGCCGCTTCCTCTCGCAGCCCGGCTTCAAGGATCTGCCCGACTTCCCGCGCGCGTGCGATCACCTGCGCGCCTCGCGCGCGCTCGAGTGGCGCGGCTTTCTCTTCACGTCGCTCGACACGCCGCGCGTCGAGCACGGCGAGGCGTTCGCCGAGATCGACGCGAGCCTCGCGAAGATGCCGCTCGAGGGGTTGCGCCTGGCGCCGCTCGATCACGAGATCCGCGACGTCGCCGGCAACTGGAAGCAGCACGCGTGGAACTACATGGACAGCTTCCACGTGACCTACATCCACCGCGCGCCGGGAGGGCTCGCGGACGCGATCGACATGAGCTCGTACCGCACCGAGCTCCATCGCTGGAGCGCGCTCCAGTGGGCGTATGCGCGGGACGCGCGCGCAGGCTTCAATCCCGACGAGCTGCCCGAGCGGTTCCGTGATCCTGCGGGGCGTCGTGTGTTCGCGCTCTGGTGGTTCGTGTTCCCGAACCTCGCGCTGAACTTCTACCCGTGGGGCCTCTCGGTGAACCTCTACCTGCCGGTGCCGGGCAAGCCGGACACCACGCGCTTCTGCTGGTTTCATCGCGTGCGCGACGCGGAGAAGTACGCCCGTCGTGATCGTGACTGGCTCAGCGCGCAGGTGGACGCCGAGGATGTGGACGCGATGGCGCAGGTGCAGCGCGGCCTGCGATCAGGGGTCACCCCGCGCGGCCGCTTCGCGCCCGAGGGCGAGCGAGGCCCGCACTGGTTCCATCACCTCGTCTCGCGCGAGCTCCGCGCCCTCCCTTGATCAGAACGCCTGCGGGCGATCTTCGAGGGCGCGCTTCACCAGCGACTGGACCGCGCTGCGGACTTCTTCTGCGAGGTGCTGCACGCGCACCGGATCGTTCTGCGTGCCCTCGGGCTCGCCCGAGAGATCGATGGGCTTGCCGAAGCGGATCACCCAGCGGCTCGGCAGTGGCACGAGCCCGAGCGGGCCGAGCAGTGGGAACGTCGGTGTGATCGGGAGGAACGGGACGCCGAGGAAGCGCGCGAGGCGATCGCTGCGGAGCAGCGTCGGGTGCGTCTCTTCCGAGCCGACGATCGCGACGGGCACGATCGGCGCCTTCATCCGCAGCGCGAGCTTCACGAAGCCGCCGCGGCCGAAGCGCTGGATCTCGTAGCGACGTGCCCACGGCTTGCCGAGGCCCTTTTCGCCCTCGGGGAAGACCGCGACGAGCTTGTCCTCGCCCAGCAGGCGCTCGGCGTTCTCGGGGCACGCTCGCACCGCGCCGAGGCGGTTCGTGATCGCGCCGAGGAACGGCGTGTGCGCGACGAAGTCCTCCGCGAGCCAGCGCACCTCGCGATGCGCCGGGTGCTCGAGACGGATCGCCGTCTGCAGCATCAGGCCGTCCCACGGCAGCGCGCCCGCGTGGTTGCCCACGAGCAGGGCGCGACCCTCGTTCGGCACGTTCGCGACGCCGTGCGCCTGTGCGCGGAACCAGCGACGGTAGAGCAGCTCGAGCCGCGGCCGCATGCGCTGCTCGTAGGCGCGATCGAGGCCGAAGTCGTCGACCTCCTCGCTGCGGTTGCGCATCGCGACGCGGCCCCACTGCTTCACGTAGTACTCGGGACTGAGCAGCTCGCGCGCCGAGCTGAGCATGCCCGGGTCTTCGGTCTCCGGGACCGCGCCTTCGCCGCCGAGCTGGTGCGCGATCTCGGAGAAGGCCTCGGCCATGCGCATGCGCGCCGCAGGATCGTCGGCGGCGCGCGAGGCCTCGTCGAGGAGGCGATCGATGCGCGCCTCGGGCGAGGCGGCGTCCTCGTCCTCGTGCTCCGGCCGCGCCTTCGGTGCGGTGCGGGCGTCGGCCTGCCTCGTCATCTCGTGGGCGACCTCGATGGGCACGTCGTCGTCCTCGGGCGGCGCGTACACGGGGGTGCGCGCGGACGGCCGGGGGGGCAGCTCCTCGTCGTCGTCGCGACCGAGGAGATCGATGTCGTCGTCGTGCAGCTCACTCGCGGGCTGCGGGGCGGTCGGATCGAAGTCCCACCGCGATGCCTCTTCGATCTCGAGGCTCGTCACCGCAGGTCGTGCGGCGGCGATCGCAGGCGGGACGACCACGGGCGTCTCGACGATCTCCGCCTCCGCGATCGGCGCGGGCTTGCGGGCGCTCGGCCGCGCACGCGCCGGCTCGACGACGACTGGCTCGACGGCGACTGGCGCGGCGACGAC
>JAFLCL010000268.1 GCA_017303575.1 Deltaproteobacteria bacterium | reverse complement strand
CCCGGCAACCAGCCGACCGTCATCGTGACGACCGCCCGCTGCGGCGACACGCGCGTGACCGCCCCCGAGACGTGCGACGACGGCGCCATCGCGGCGGGCGATGGCTGCAGCGCTGCGTGCCGCCTCGAGGTCGACATCCTCGGACCGAGCGGCGTGGTGCTCGACGACGCGACGCCCACCTTCACCGGCCGCGCGAGCCCCGGTGCCATGGTGGCGATCTCGGTGGGCGGCACGACGCTCGGCACCGTCACGGCCGACGCGTCGGGCAACTGGAGCTTCACGCCCGCGACGGCGATGGCGGAGGGCACGGCCACGGTGACGGCGACGGCGACCGACGACCTCGGCAACGTCACGCGGGACACCACGACCGTCACGATCGACACGAGCACGTTCGTGACCATCACCGGTCCGACCGAGGGCAGCGTCACCTCGGATCTCACGCCGTCGATCACCGGCACGGGCGAGCCGGGTGCGATGGTCGACGTGATCGTCGACGAGGCCGTCATCGGCACCGTGACCGTCGCCGCGGATGGCACGTGGACGCTCGATGTCCCCACCGCGCTGATGCCGGGCACCCACCGCGTGCGCGCCGAGGCGCTCGATGCGGGTGGCCACAGGGCGAGCGCACCGAACGTCACGTTCCGCGTGGACGACAGCACCTTCGTCGACGTCACGACGCCGACCGGCACGACACGCGACTCGACCCCGAGCATCGGCGGCACGGGCGAGGCGGGCGCGAGCGTCACGGTGATGGTCGGCGGCATGACGCTGACGACCACGGTCGCGGCGGACGGCACGTGGAGCGTGACGCCCACGACGCTGACGGACGGCCCCTACACGGCGAACGTGACGGCGATGGACGCCGACGGTCACACCGCGACGGACACGACGAGCTTCGTGCTCGACACGGTGACGTCGGTCGACTTCCTCCAGCCCGGGGATCAGGGCGCGATCGGTGACACCACGCCCGAGCTCTCGGGCACCGGTGAGCCGGGGGCCACTGTCGTCGTCTCGATGGACGGCACCGCCGTCGGCACCGTGACGGTCGACGCGGAGGGCAACTGGACGCTGCTCGTTCCCACGGCGCTCACCGAAGGCGCGCACGACGTGTCGGTCACCGCGACCGACGCCGCGGGCAACACGGCGATGGACACGGGCCGCTTCACGGTGGACCTCACAGCGCCCTCGCTCGAGCTTCGCAACCCCGGCGACGGCACCACGACGAACGACACGACGCCGACCGTCACCGGATCGAGCGACCCGAACCAGCTCGTCACCGTGATCGTCGACGGCGTGATCCTCGGCACCGCGCTCGCGGACGCCGACGGCAGCTGGAGCTTCGTGCTCACGAGCCCGCTCGCCGAGGGCGAGCACACCGCGCGCGCGAGCACGACGGACGCCGCGGGCAACACGACCGAGGATCAACACACCTTCACCGTCGATCTCACGGCGCCCGACGTCGCGATCACGAGCCCCGCGAGCGGCGAGCGCACGAGCGACTCGACGCCCGTGATCACCGGCACGGCCGAGGCCGGCGCGAGCGTGCAGGTGTTCGTCGACGGCGTGCTGCTCGCGACCGTGACCGCGGCAGGCGACGGCACATGGTCGTTCCCCACGACCGTCGCGCTCCTCGACGGTGAGCACACGGTGCGTGCGGTCGCGCGCGATGCGAGCGGCAACACGGCCACGGCCAGCAGCAGCTTCGTGGTCGACACGACGACGAGCGTCACGATCACGCGTCCGACCGAGGGCGCGACCGTGGGCTCGGCGCGCCCGACCTACCGAGGCGTGGCCGAGGCGGGCGCGACCGTCGTCGTCAGTGTCGACGGAACCGAGATCGGTACCGTCGTCGCGGGCGAGGACGGCCTCTGGTCCATCCCGCAGCCGAGCGATCTCGCCGAGGGCATGCACAACGTCTCGGTCGTGTCGACCGACGCGGTGGGCAACACCGACGACGACGACAACGACTTCGTCTACGACCGCGCCGTGCTCGACAGCGATGGTGACGGCATCCTCGACACCGTCGAGTGTCCGATGCCGGCGATGTGCCCGGACACCGACACGGACGGCACGCCCGACCAGCTCGATCCGGACGACGACGGCGACGGAGTGCCCACGGCCGAAGAGTGCGCGGATCCGACCGCGTGCCGCGACACCGACACGGACGGCACCCCCGACTACCGCGACGCAGACGACGACGGTGACGGACGTCCCACGCGCGACGAGCGCCCTGCGGCCGTGTCGATCGACACCGATCGCGACGGTACGCCGGACTTCCTCGACGTCGACGACGACGGCGATGGACTGCCCACCGCCGAAGAGTGCGCGGCCGCGCCGTGTCGCGACACCGACACCGATGGCACCCCCGATTACCGCGACGCAGACGACGACGGCGACGGCATCCTCACGGCGCGCGAGCGCGCGGATGGCGCTGCCCTCGGCGCGAGCGGTAGCGACGTCGACGGCGACGGGGATCCCAACTGGCTCGACACCAACGCGGACGGCGACGCGCGCGGCGACCGCGAGGAGGGCTTCGGCGACGACGACGGTGACGGCGTGCCGAATTACCTCGACCCCGACGGCGTCGTCGGCACGGACGCTGGTGTCGCTGGCGACAGTGGCCCGAGGGCGGACGCGGGTGGCGCGACGTCCGACGCTGGCGTCGCGGGTGATGTCGGCATGAGCGGGCCCGACACCGGCGTTTCGACTGGAGGTGGCTTTGCGGGCGGTGCGTGCGGCTGTAGAGTCGCCGCCGCTGACGGGGCTGGGCGCGGGTGGCTCTCGCTGGCCGTGCTCGGTGCCGTCTGGCTGTTCGCGCGCGGTCGTGCGCGTCGGAGGAACAAGTCGTGAGAGAGATGAAGAAGAGCTCGATGTCGACGGCCACCGTGCTCGGTGCGGGCCTCATCGGAGGCGCGGCGCTCCTTCTCGGGGCGCCGAGCGAGGCGGAGGCGCAGGGCTTCCAGCTGAACCAGTTCCGGGCTGCGGAGACGTCGAACGACGGCTTCGCGATCTCGAGCCCCAACGACCTCGGTCACCTCGACGTCGGCGCGCGCCTGTCGCTCGACTACGCCCTCAACCCGCTCGTGTACGAAGACCAGGTCGGCATGGCGGGCACCGAGCGCTACTCGGTGGTCGAGAACCAGCTCAGCCTCAACGTCGGCCTCGCGCTCGGTCTCTTCGATCGCGTCGTGATCTACGCCGGCCTGCCGGCCACGCTCTTCAGCAACGGCAGCGACATGGCGGTCGTGCGCGCGGACGGCACGCAGGTCGGTGATCCCTACCTCGGAGTGCGCGTGCGCCTCTTCGGTGAGCGCCAGGACGTGTTCGCGCTGGGCCTCCAGCTCGCGCTCACCTTCCCCCTCGGCGATGCGGCCTCGAGCACGCAGTCGTACACGGGCGAGCGCTCGGTCACGTTCCTGCCGCGCTTGATGGGTGAGATCCGCCTCGCCGACAACCGCATCCGCATCGGCCTCAACGTGGGCGCGCGCATCCGCGAGGGCACCGACGTCGCGATGCTGCGCGTGGGCCACGAGCTCACGTTCGGCGCCGGTGTCATCGGCGTGCTCGTGCCGGACGTGCTCGACCTCCTCCTCGAGCTCTACGGGGCGACGGGCTTCGAGTCGCTCAACGACCGCGGCGGCTTCTTCGGCCGCGAGAGCACGCCCGTCGAGCTCATCGGTGGCGCGCGTGTTCATCCCATCTGCGAGATGGAGATCGGTCTCGCGGGCGGCGGCGGCATCTCGCGCGGCTACGGCGCGCCGGACTTCCGCGGCATCCTGACGATCGGCTACGCGCACGATCCCCACTGCCGTCCGACCGAGCCGGTGGTGCAGGACGAGCCGCCCCCGGCGCCGGGCGACACCGACGGCGACGGCATCCTCGATCCGGACGATCAGTGCCCGACCGAGCCGGAGGACGTCGACACGTTCGAGGACAGCAATGGCTGCCCCGATCCGGACAACGACCAGGACGCTGTGCTCGACGTCAACGACGGCGCGCCGATGGATCCCGAGGATCGCGACGGCTTCGAGGACACCGATGGCGTGCCCGATCCGGACAACGACCGCGACACCATCCTCGACGCGGCCGATCAGTGCCCGCTCGAGCCGGAGGACGTCGACACGTTCGAGGACGCCAACGGCTGCCCCGACCCCGACAACGATCGCGACACGGTCCTCGACGTGAACGATCAGTGCCCGCTCGCGCCGGGCCGCCCCGAGGACGACGGCTGCCCGCGCTCGGTGCGGCTCGATACCGAGACCGGTCAGATCTACATCCTCCAGCTCGTCGAGTTCGCGACGAACCGCGACGTCATCCTCGATCGATCCTTCCCGATCCTCGAGGAGGTGCGCGCCGTGGTCGAGGCGAACCCGCAGCTCCTGCGCCTGCGCGTCGAAGGTCACACCGACGACCGCGGTCGCGACGCGGCGAACCTCGACCTCTCGCGCCGTCGTGCGGCGAGCGTCATGCGCTGGCTCATCGAGCACGGCGTGGCGGCCGAGCGCTTCGAAGCATGGGGCTGCGGCGAGCTGCACCCCGCGGAGACCAACCTCACGGCCGAGGGTCGTCAGCGCAACCGCCGCGTCGAGTTCCACATCATCAGCCCCGCGCCCGCGTCGGGCCCGCGTCAGCTCGAGGGCTGCGTCGAAGCGTCTGCGGCACCGGCCGCGGCGGCACGAGGCCGCGGTCGTCGCGCGCCGCGCTGACACTCGACAACAACACGCGTGATCACGAGGCCGGCGGAGCGATCCGTCGGCCTCGTTGCATGGGGCCCGTTCAGCTCTTGATCACGAGGATGCGGATCTCGGTCATGTCCTCCATCGCGTAGCGGATGCCCTCGCGACCGAGGCCCGACTCCTTCACGCCGCCGTACGGCATGTTGTCGACGCGGAAGCTCGGCACCTCGTTGACGAGCACACCGCCCACGTCGAGCTCGTCCCACGCGCGCATCGCGGCCTGGAGATCGTTGGTGAAGAGGCCCGCCTGGAGGCCGAACTGCGAGTCGTTCATTTCCTTCAGCGCCTCGTCCATCGTCTCGAACTTCGAGAGCAGCGCGACGGGACCGAACGCCTCCTCGCGGTACAGCGCGGCGTCGCGCGGCGTGCCCTCGACGACGGTCGCCTCGAGCATCGCGCCCTGCCGATCCCCGCCGCACAGCACCTTCGCGCCGCGCTCCTTCGCCTCGAGGATCCAGCCGTGAAGGCGCTTGGCCTCACCCTCCGAGATCATCGGCCCGAGGAACGTCGTCTCCTCACGCGGATCGCCTGCCCGGAGCGACTTCACCGCCGCGACGAACTTCTCGCGGAAGGTCTCGTAGATCGAGGCGTGCACCACGATGCGCTGCACCGAGATGCAGCTCTGGCCCGACTGGTAGAACGCGCCGAACACGATGCGCGGCACCGCGGTCTCGAGGTTCGCGTCGCGATCGACGACGCACGCCGCGTTGCCGCCGAGCTCGAGCACGACCTTCTTCTTGCCTGCGCGCGCCTTGAGATCCCAGCCCACGCCCGGTGAGCCGGTGAACGACAAGAGCTTGAAGCGCTCGTCGGTGGTGAAGAGATCCGCGCCGTCGCGGTGCACCGGCAGGATCGAGAAGCTCCCCTTCGGCAGGCTCGTCTCCGCGAGGATCTCGCCGATCAGGATCGCGCCGATCGGCGTCTTGCTCGCGGGCTTGAGCACCCACGTGCAGCCCGCGGCGATCGCCGGCGCGATCTTGTGGGCCGCGAGGTTCAACGGAAAGTTGAACGGCGCGATCAGCGAGCACGGGCCGATCGGCACGCGCTGCGTCATCCCGCGGTAGCCCTTGGCGCGCTCCGAGATCTGGAGGTTCAGCACCTCGCCACCGAAGCGCGTGGCCTCCTCCGCCGCCACGGTGAACGTGTCGATGAGGCGCGTGACCTCGCCGCGCGCGTCCTTGATGGGCTTTCCTGCCTCGATGCAGAGGGCCATCGCGAGCTCTTCGAAGCGCTCGCGGAAGCGCTTCACGCAGTGCTCGAGCACGGCCTTGCGCTCGTAGGGCGCAAAGCGCCGCATGGCGTCTTGCGCGTCGACGGCCGCCTGGATCGCGCGATCGATGGTCTTCGCGTCGGCGAGCGCGACGCGCGTGGCCACCTCGCCCGTGTACTTGTTGGTGACCTCGAGATCCGCGTTCGGGCTCTCGGCGACGTTGGCGACGTAGAAGGGATATCGCTCTCGCAGCATCGGATCCTCCATCAGGCGGGCTTCTTCAGACGAGCTGGGCGAGCTCTCGGAGCTCGACGTTCAGCGCGCGGTGGTTGTCGGTGTAGTCGATCGGCACGTCCACGACGTGCACGCCTTCGGTGCAGCGCGCGAGGATCGGGACGAGCTCTCCGGCCTTCGTCACGCGGTGTCCGTGCGCCCCGTACGCCTCCGCGAGCTTCACGAAGTCGGGGTTGCCGAAGGAGAGCCCGAAGTCGGGCAGCGCCATGTGCTGCTGCTTCCAGCGGATCATCCCGTAGCCGTCGTCGCGCACGACCACGATCGTGAGGTCGAGCCCGAGGCGCACGGCGGTCTCGAGCTCTTGTCCGCTCATGCCGAAGCCACCATCGCCCGTCACAGCGACGACGCGACGCTCGGGGTGGAGGATCTTCGCCGCGATGGCGGAGGGAATGCCGGCGCCCATCGTCGCGAGCGCGTTGTCGAGGAGGATCGTGTTCGGCCTCCGCGCCGCGTAGCCGCGCGCGAACCAGATCTTGTACATGCCGTTGTCGAGACAGAGGATTCCGTCGTCGGGCATCGCCTGACGCACGTCGGACACGATGCGCGAGGGCAGCATCGGGAACGCGTCGCTGCGCGTGCCTTCCTCGAGGTGCTCGGCGAAGCGGCGCCTCACGCGATCGAAGTACGCGTGGTCCCAGTGCTCGGGGCGCGAGAGCGCCCCCTTGATGCGCCAGATCGCGTTCGCGATGTCACCGATCACCTCGATCTGCGGGAAGTAGACGGCGTCCACCTCCGCGCCTTGGAAGTTCACGTGGATGACCGTGCGACGGCCGGTGTGCATGAAGAACGGCGGCTTCTCCACCACGTCGTGGCCGACGTTGAGGATCAGATCCGCTGCCTCGATCGCGCGATGCACGAAGTCACCGTCCGAGAGCGCTGTGGTGCCGAGGTAGAGCGGGTGCTCCTCGTCGATCACTCCCTTGCCCATCTGCGTCGAGCAGAACGGGATCTGCAGGTGATCGACGAGCTCACGCAGCATCTTGCTCGTGAGCTTGCGGTTGGCGCCCGCGCCCACGACGAGCAGCGGATGGTGTGCGTTCTTCAGGGCCTCGACCGCGCGCGCGATCGCCTTGTCCTCCGCGATCGGCCGCCGCGCCTTGGTCTCGTGGAGGAGGAACGCGTCGGTGTCGTCGCGCGCGATGTCTTCGGGCAGCTCGAGGTGCACGGCGCCGGGCCGCTCCTCTTCGGCGCGTCGGAACGACTCGCGCACGCGCGCGGGGATCGTGTCCGCGCTCACGATCTGCCGCGTGTACTTGGTGAGCGGCCGCATCATGTCGACGACGTCGACGATCTGGAAGTTGCCCTGCTTGCTCTTCTTGATGGGCTTCTGGCCGGTGATCATCACCATCGGCATCCCGCCGAGCTGCGCGTAGGCCGCGGCCGTCACGAGGTTGGTCGCGCCCGGGCCGAGCGTGGAGAGGCACACGCCCGCGTTGCCCGTCAGCCGACCGAACGTGGCCGCCATGAAGCCCGCGGCCTGCTCGTGTCGCGTGACCACCACCCGAATCGACGAGTCGCGCAGCGCCTCGAGCAGATCGAGGTTCTCTTCGCCGGGGACGCCGAAGAGGTGGGTGACGCCTTCGGCCTCGAGCGCCTTCACGAAGAGCTTGGACGCGTACATCAGGGCGGCATCCCGCGCGCACGGCGTGGAGTCAACGAGGCATCTCGGCCAGAGGCCTCCTCGTGGAGTGACGCGCGGATTAAGGGCTCGCTTAAGGCGCCTCGCGGCGCGGCGCTGCCACACCTCGTCGTGAACCCCCACGACACGAGGTCTTCGATGCTCCCGCACCCCCTTCGCTTCGCACGCCCTCTGGCGCTCCTCCTCGGCGCGGGCACACCGCTCGTCTTCGGCTGCGCGAGCGCGAGCACGCGCGAGGAACCGGTCGAGCCCTCCGTGCGCTGCGTCGATCAGCTCTACGAGGGCACGACCCCTCCGCTGGGCACGAGCATCGTCGCGTGTGGCCTCGCGCCGCGGAGCGAGCTCGTCGACGTGGTCGATGGGGTCGTCTACACGACGAGCCCGCGCGGCGCGTTCTTCCGCAGCGAGGCGGGCTCGAGCCAGCGCGCGTTGCTCTACCGAGGCCTCGCCGACGCGAGCACGCCGACGTACCTCGATGGGCGCATCCTCTTCGACGGCTGGTCCGGCACCGACGCGCGTCGCGTCATGGGCATGCTCGCGATCGACGCCCACGCGCCCACGCCCGACTACGAGGCGCCCGTCCTGTCCCAGGCGATCGGGTACGCGGTGGGCGGGCGCGTGCTGGCCGACGGGCTCGTGAGGTACGTGAGCGAGAGCGGGCGACAGTCCGTGCTCGAGCTCGACGTCCCGAGCGGCCGCACCCGCCGCGTCGTGAACGGCACGGCGATCGGGCTGACGCCCACGTGGCTCTACTACTGCGCGGTCGACAACGAGGTCAGGCGCATCCGTCGCGATGGCACCGACGACCAGCTCCTGGCGTCCTCGACGATCCCCTCGCCGCACTGCGGCGCCGAGCTGCGCGCGGTGGACGACGAAGGCATCTACCTCACGCGGCGCGATGCTCCCTACGAGATCTGGCGCTTCGGGCCGGACGGCCGCGAGGACTACGTCGCCACGACGTGGGAAGGAGACACGGAGATCATCGTGCCCCCGCCCGCGCGCCTCTTCGTGCACGGCCCATGGATCTACGTCCTCCGGCAGCCGAGCGGCGTGCGCGGCAGCGACACGCTGAGCCGCATCGGCGTCGATCACGACGAAGAGCTCCTCGTCGGCTGGGGCACCGACCTCGGCCCTCCGCTCTTCCGCGACGGTCACGTCTACGTCGCGATGACACGCGATGGCCTCGACGGCCCCGTCGACGGCATCGTCCTCGAGCTCGACGTCGACTCGCCCTGACGCCGCACCACGAGGCCAGGTAGCTTGGCGCGATGGACGATCACTCACGAGCGGTGGCACTGGCTGCTCTGCTGCTCTTCGGTTGCAGCGGGCGCTCTCCCGACGCGCCCCCACCGCGAGCCGAGCCTGTGACGCCATCGCCGCCGCCGCCTGCTCCAGCGCCGGTCGCTCCCCCACCACCACCTCGCCCGCCCCGTCCCGCCAACGCGCCATGCAGCCAAGGGCTCGAGCGGGGCACCGAGCGCGTGCCGTGGGCAGAGTACGAGTACGGAGGCCCGACCACGTGTGTGGTCCCGCCGGAGCTGCTGGTGCACGGCTGTCCGACGATGGTGCACGAGCTGTCGGTGAACGCGCCGGAGCGCGAGGCGACCCTGCGGCTGACGTACGACGACGCGGGACGTCTGGTGCGCTGGACCTCGACGTTTCCGAGGACGGGAGAGCTGCTCGAGGACGCCACGGTCTCGTACGACGACGAGGGACGTCCGGTTCGCATCGCGCGCGCGCCCGGTTGGAGCTCGGACGCGTGGTACGGCTGGACGCAGACTGCCGACACCACGTTCACGTGGAGCGACCACGAGGTCGTGCTCGAGCGCGGCATGTTCCGCGTCGTCTTTCAGCTCGATGCTGCGGGTCGGCGCACGCATCACGACGTGGAGTACTCCGGACAAGCGACGTACCGCGCGGACTGGCGCTACGACGGGGACCGACTCGACCGCATCGAAGAGACCGCCGTCGTCACGGGCGGGACCCAGACCGTCTACCGCTACGCCTACGACTGTCCCTGATGAGAAAGACACCGCGAGGGGCGCGCGGGCGGGGGTCGCAGCGCAGCGTCGGTGCGGAGACAACACGCGGAGCGGAGGCCCCCGCCCGCGTGACCCGTCCACTGGGTTTCATCACGATGGCTCCTGAGACTCGCGGGCACCGCGATGCAACCGAGCAGTCAGCGTGCGCCGCGCGCGACGAGCCGGGTGAGCACGGCCTCCGCGGCGCCGTGATGGATCGCGCGCTCGAGCACGGTGCGTCCCTCGTGATCGCGCCCCTTCAGGTCCGCGCCCGCGGTGATCAAGCGATCGATGAGGCCGAGCATCGCCTTGGGCGCGCTCTTCGCGGGGCTCGACGCCTGGGTCGCGAGCTGCACAAGCGCGGCGAGCCCGGCCACGTCCTGTGTGCCGTCGGGGCTGGCCTCCATGACGCTCCACATCCCCATGTTGCCCACGAGCGCGGCGAGCGGCGTCATGCCGTCGTGCGACTTGCTCGTGGGTGACGCGCCGCGATCGAGCAGCAGGTTCGCGTTGTCGAACGCGCCCCAATAGCAGGCCTCGTAGAGCGGGGTGCGGCCGTCGCTCGTGGCCGTGTCCACCGCGGACTTCGCGAGCACGAGCTCGAGCTGCACGCGCGTGCCGCGCCCGGCGGCGAGGTGCAGCGCGGTGAAGCCTTCGTCTGCGCGCACGTCGAGGCGCGCGCCCTTCTCGAGCAAGAGCGCGGTCGTGGCCTCGTCGTGCGTCATCAGCGTGATCGAGAGCGCGTCGGCCTCGCCGTCTCCGGGTCGGTTCGGATCGGCGCCCGCCTCGAGCAGCAAGCGCACGATCTCACCACGGCCTTCGCCGATCGCAGTGCCCAACGCGGTGAAGCCTCCGTGCCTCGCGCTCGGCGAGGCGCCCTTGGCGAGCAGCGCGCGCACCTCGTCCACGTCCCCTCGCCGCGCCGCCTCGACGAGCTTCTTGTCCTTCGATCCGAAGAGGAAGCCGAACATCCCGCGCGAGGATGGCACGGCTCAGAGGTTCTGGAGCTCGCGCCGGAGAAACGCGAGCGAGGTGTCCGAGCGCGCGAAGGCGCTCGCGTGGCCACCGCCGGGGATCAGCTTGAAGTGCTTGCGAGGCGCCTCGACCTGGTCGAACCAGGCGCGCGCGGCGCTGGCGGGGGTGAATGGGTCAGCCTCACCCTGCAGCACGAAGAGCGGCACCTCGAGCCGACGAGGCAGGGCGAACGCGTCGAAGGTGCGCAGCTCCTCGAAGAGCTGTTCGGAGGAGAAGCCCATGCCTCGGAGGATGGCCACGAAGTCGAGAGGGCGGCGGAGCGCGAGGCTCTTGAGCGCCGTCATGAACACCGCCGACACGCCGAGCGGGCCAGCGGCCTTGTCCATCAAGCGGTTCAGGCGTTCACTCTGGGCGAACGAGCGATCGAGCGGGCGTGGGGAGATCGACTCGAGGAAGCGCACGTCGCGGCGCGCCCCGTGCACGCGGTGCCACGCGAGCGTCGCGTCGAGGCCAGGATCCGATCGCACACCGGTGTTGACGTCGGTCGCGACCCACGCGGCGAGGAGATCGGGGCGGCGGAGCGCGAGCGGCAGCGCGACAGGCGTGCCTGCGGAGCTGCTGAGCAGCACGAGCGGCGCGCCTGGCAGCCGCGCGGCGAGCCACACGCAGAGCGCCTCCGCATCGTCGACCAGCTGCGCGAACGTGACGGGGCCGCACGCGCGTCCGTGGCGGCGGAACGTGCGCCCTGCGCCCCGGCGATCCCACTGGACCACGGTGAAGTCGCGCTCCCACGCGGCGAGCTCCGGGGTCAGCACCGAGTACGGCATGCCGGGGCCGCCGTGCAGCACGAGGAGCACCGGCGCCTGCCCGCCCGCGCCGCGGACGGTCACCCACTGCTCGAGCCCAGAGAGCGTGACGAACGACTCCTCGAGGATGGGCATGAAACCATGTATACCATACACTGTTTCGAGCACGACGCGCCCTCATGCCCACTCCGACTCACGCTGATCTCTGGACACGACCACGACGCGGCGCGCGGGGCCCCCGCGCGAAGGTGACCCGCACGCGCGTGGTGCGGGCCGCTGTGCGGATCGCGGATCGAGGCGGGCTCGCGGCCGTGTCGATGGAGGCTGTCGCGGCGCGGCTCGGGATCTCTGCGATGGCGCTCTATCGGCACGTGCCGGGCAAGGCTGCGCTGGTGGCGCTCATGCTCGACGACGGGCTCGGGCCGCCGCCGAAGCTCGCGGGGAGCTGGCGCCGGCGGCTGGTCGCGTGGGCACAGGCGCTCGCGGAGGTCTTCCGTGCGCACCCGTGGAGCCTCGAGG
>JAFLCL010000267.1 GCA_017303575.1 Deltaproteobacteria bacterium | reverse complement strand
TGCTCGAGCGGCGGCGCCTGCAGCTGCGGCAGCGGCGCGGCCTGCGCGATGGGACAGCGCTGCGCCGGCGGTCTCTGTGTGTGCGATGCGACCTCGTGTCCGACCGGCTGCTGCTCCGGCTCGACCTGCATGGCGGGTACGTCCGCGAGCGCGTGCGGGACGGGGGGCGCGGCGTGCACCTCGTGCGGTAGCGGAAGCTGCACCGGTGGGACGTGCAGCGGCTGCAACGCCACGAGCTGCCCCGACGGCTGCTGCTCCGGCTCGACGTGCGTGAGCCCGCCCACGCGAACGGCGTGCGGCGTGGGCGGCCTCGCATGCACGGCGTGCGGCATCACGGCCGACGGCTGCTCGGCCTCCGGAGCATGCACGTGTGGATCGGGCGCGGCGTGCGTGGCCGGTCAGCGCTGCATGGGCGGCAACTGCGTGTGCGACGCGATGTCGTGCGGCGACGGCTGTTGCCAGGGCGAGGTGTGTCAGACGCGCAGCGCGACCACCTGCGGCGACAACGGGCGTGCCTGCATGGACTGCACGACGAGCGGCCGGGCCGACGGCTGCTCGAGCTCGGGCAACTGCACGTGCGGCGGCAGCGGGATGTGCATGGGCAGCCGCAGGTGCGTGGCCGGTGAATGCGACTGACTCCGCATCGACGTGCTCACGCGCGGCGACGGCCGTCCCTTCGAGCTCGAGCGCCTCGCGTGATCACAGCTCCTCCACGCACACGATGCGCGAGGCGTTGCGATCGGCGACGAGCAGAACGCGCCCATCGGGCGAGACCGCCAGCACGTTGGCGTCGTAGTTCGACAGCGACACGCCCGCGACGACCGTGGTGATCTCGCCCGTCGGCGACACGCGGAAGATGCTGTTCGTCGACCAGCTCGCGGCGATCAGGTCGCCGCCGAAGAGGCCGGCGGGCGCGACGACGCTCGCGTGGACGCCACCGAGGCCTGTCGCGATCGGTGTGAGCGCGACGCCGTCGCTGCCGATCGGCGTGATCGATCCGTCGCCCGAGTAGCCGCCGCCGCTCGGTCGCGCTGCGATCGGGCCGGTGCCGTAACGACCCGTCCGGTCGAACGCGATGCCTTCGATCCCCGCCACCTCCGAGAACGCGGTGCCCATGCCGTCACGATCGAAGACGCCCCAGTCGATGCGCGCCGCGCCGTCCGTGTCGCCGGCGACGTAGAGGCCTGCGGGCGTGAAGCCCGGTGGCGCGAACGCCATGGCGTAGATCGAGTCGAGGCCCGGACCGGGTGCGCGCACGAACACGCTCACCGTGCCGCTCGGATCGAGGCGGTAGATCACCGCGTCCTGATCCGCGTTGCTCACCGAGTCGGTGACGTAGAGGTTGCCGTCGTTCACGCGATCGGCGTCCCACACGATCGCGGTGAGCAGCGCAGGTGCCGCAGGGAACGCGCTCGTCGCCGCGAAGACCGCCGTGTCGCCCGAGTCGACGTCGATCGCGAAGACCGCCGCCGCCGCCTGATCGCTGACGTAGAGCAGACCTCCGAGATCGCCCCCCGCGAACGTCAGGCCGACGGGCTCCTCGAGCCCATCCGTCGCGTCGGCCACGACGACGGCGCGGAGGCCCTCGGCGAGCGTCCAGCCCACCGGTGCAGTCGTGAACGCGCCACACGAGTACGCGCACGCGTCGTCGCGCACGCAGTCGACGTCGTCGCAGTCCTTGAGGCCATCGCCGTCCTCGTCGAGGCCGTCCGTGCAGCTCGTCTCGGAGCTCGCACGCGCGTCGACGCTCGCATCCGCGATCGCGAAGGCGTCGTGATCCGGCGCAGCATCGGACGAGCCCGCATCGGACGACCCAGCCTCGATCGCGCCATCGAGAGAGCCGGCGTCTCGTGTGCCCGTGTCGAGCGACGTGCTTCCGGTGTCGAGCCCCGCGTCGTCGAGGCTCGCGTCGAGGCTCGGGCCGGTCGAGCAGCCCACGAACGCGAGCGCGCTGATCGAGAGCCCTGCGAGAATGCTGATGCGCATGCGCACACCGTAGGGCAGCTGCGCCGGGTCGTCACGGCACGAGACCGAGCACCCAGCGCCGCTGGGCGTCGTCGCGTCGCACCACGACCACACGGATCTCCGCGCCGAGCGTGAGCACCGGGCGGTGTCCGTCGCGCTCGCGCAGGACCACGCCGTGCTCGTCGGGCTCGAGCCAGATCGCGGGCCTGCGCTCACCTCGAGGGCCCGTGGGCGCGAGGTCGCGTCCGAGATCCCGTAGGTAGAGCTTCACGTCGATGGGCGGTGCGTCGAGCCGCACGTGCACCTTGCCGGACGTGATGCCCATGACGGTGCCGACGAAGCGCGTGCGCTCTTCGGTGGAGCGCTCGAGCTCGGGACGGAACACGCGATCGATCACGAGCTCGTTCGCGAGATCGGCGACGCGTCGCTGCACGTCCTTCGCGCGGTTGGCGATCTCGACGACCTCGGCGCGCAGGGCCTCGTCCACCTCGACCTCGGGGTGCTCGCCCGTGAGCATCTCGACCGCCTCCTTGTGGAGGAACACGCCCACCATCTCGCGCATCGGCGCCGAGAAGCGCGCGTAAGGCTCGGCGCCCACGCCGACGTGAGGGCCGGGCTCGGTCGAGTACGCGCTGCGGAGGTTCACCATGATCGCCTGCCGCGTGATCGCGCGCGCGATGCGATCGTCGTGCGCTCCGTGCGCGCCGACGGGCAGCGCAGCGAGGTAGGCCGCCAGGCTCTGCGTCTCTTCGGCCCAGATCCACGGCGCCTCCGGCAGCGCGTGCACGCGCGCGAGCTCGCGCGTGAGCGCCGCGAGCGCATGCAGACGCTCCGGGTCGGGGCCTCCGTGCACGCGGTAGATCGGCTGCACCGCAGGCGCCGGGTGCTCGCGCAAGAGGCGCCCACCCTCCGCGTTGCAGAGGAGCGAGATCTGCTCGTTCCAGAGCTCGACCTCGTCGCGCACCTGCTCGACGACGGAGAACGAGGCGCCTCCATCGGCGAGCTTCACCTCGATCTCTTCGCGTCGGTAGCGGACGAGCCCACGCTCGGTCGCGAGCTGCATCCGCTTCTGTCCGACCTCGCGCAGCAAGAACAGGCTGTCGCGAAAGGGTGTGCTCGCGAGCGTCGTGTCGGTGCCATCGACGAGCGCCTGCACGCCCGAGAACGAGAGCTTCGCGCGCGATCGGATGCGACCGCGCACGAGCTCCGTCGAGAGGATCTCGGTGCGCGCGTCGAGGTGATGGAAGAACACGAGCGCGCGGCGAGGCCCATCCGGGTTGAGCGAGACGATCCCCTCCGAGAGGGCGCGCGGCAGCATCGGCACCGAGGCGCCGGGCAGGTAGTACGTGGCGCCGCGACGCATCGCCTCGGCGAAGAGCGCGGAGCCCGGTCGCACGTAGTGGGACGCGTCTGCGATCGCGTACGCGACGAGGTAGCCCTCGCCCTCACGAGCGACGTACACGGCCTGATCGAGATCGCGCGAGGTCACTGCGTCGATCGTGACGAACGGCAGCGACGTGTGATCGACGAGCGAGGGATCGTCGATCCCCGGCGCCTCCACGAGCGCCTCGACCTCACGCATCACCTCGTCGGAGAACTCGGTGGAGAGCTCGAGCGATCGCACGAGGTCGGCGAGCGGCGCGGGGAGATCGTGCATGACGCGCATGATAGCCTCGGGCCTGCGAGCACCCGCGAGGAACGACGCGCGGCCCGCGCGCACTGGCCCATCCGCAAGCTCCGCCTCGGCGAGGAGGAGCTGGTCGACCCGCGCGACACGAGCACGGTGGACGAGAGGCTCGCGCTGGTGTGGCAGCTCACGCGCGAGGCGTAGTCGTCTGCGCGGTTGGAGATTCGCGACTACTCGCGAGCACAGATGCCAGGGCGGGTCCTCAAACCCCGCTGAGGGCGGGTGGATGTCGAGACCTGACCTTCACGACGAGTTCGTCGATCTGCTCGAGTGCCTTCGAGCCGAGGGTTGCGAGTTCGTCGTGGTGGGAGCGCACGCCGACGCGGCCGTGCTCGAGGAGATCAAGGCGCGTCGCGCCACCTCGCTCTGAGCGCGCTCATCCGTCGTGCAGCTCGATCGGGACGAGCGAGGACTCCCAGATCTCTCGCAGCGGCTTGGAGATGCGGAACACGAGGCGTGCGAGCTCTGGGTCGTTCGCCTCGCGATCGAGGGCAGCCCAGTACGCGACCGAATGACCATGAAGGGCGAAATCGCGGCGCAGCGTTTCGTCGAACCAAGAGGCCCACGTCCAGGGCTCCCGCGCCTCGTCGTAGGCGACGAGGGCGATGGCCATCGTGTCGAAGCGAACTGCTGGGTCGGTCTGTTGTTCGTAAAACGCGAGGTACTCCTCGATCCGATCCGGTTCGCAGACCTCGAGCTCCCAGTCCTGCATGTGCGGATCTCGCCGCAGCCCGAAGTGAGCCTCGAGAACCTCTCTCGCGCTTCCGGCGTACTGCGGCGCCTCCGTGTGCGGGATTGGACACTCCGCCATGCCCCACCGCGCGTCGGGATCACGATACTTCTGGCTGGCCACGCGAAGGCTCGGCCGACCTGACGGGGCTTCGTCCGCCTCGGCTTCCGCGAGCCTCGTCCGAATGAGCTCCTCGAGGTACGCGCGAGTCAGTGACGACCGAAACGGGAGCTCGACGGAAGGACGCTCGAGGTGTCCGTGGATCAGGCCCATCCAAGTGGGCGCGCTGGCCGATGGCGACACAGCCTCGATCACGACCGTGCCATCCACCGAGCCTCGTAAGCCAGGGCTCCCCCACGCGAACGCACGAAGTGTGCATTCGCGATCTCCGTCTGGAAGAGCGATGCGCATGGACCTCGGCGCTCCTCAGCGCGCGCCGGGGCCTCGTACGAGGCCCTCTTCGTTGCGATCGGTCGCGCTCGGCGGCACGGGGACGAGCTCGGTGATGCGCGCGCGCAGCTCGGGGCTCATCTCGAAGTCGGCGGCCGCGAGCGCGGGCGCGAGCTGCTCGACGCTGCGCGCGCCGAGGATCGGCGCCGTCACCGCGGGATGTGACATCGCCCACGACACAGCGAGCGTCACGGGGTGCACGCCGAGCTCGTCGGCGATCGTGCGGAAGCGCTCCGCCACTTCGTAGTTCGACGGTGCGCCGTAGCGCGTCCTGTACATCTCCCAGTCCACGAGGCGCGCCTGGCTCGGTCGATCGAGCGTGCCGTACTTGCCCGAGAGCAAGCCTCCGCCGAGCGGAGAGTAAGGGAACACCGCGAGCTTCTCGCTCTCGGCGAGCGGGAAGATCTCGACCTCCGCCTGTCGCTTCACGAGGTTGTACATGGGCTGCACCGCGACCACGGGAGACCAGTCGTGCAGGGCCTGCACGCCGAGGGTCTTGGCGATCTGCCACGCGGCGAAGTTCGAGACCGCGGGGTGGAGCACCATGCCGCGCGACACGAGGTGCTCGATCGCGCGCAGCGACTCCTCGAGGCTCGTCGCGTCGTCGAAGCGGTGCAGGTAGAAGAGCTCCACGCGATCGGTCTTGAGGCGACGCAGGCTCGCCTCGAGCGTGCGCACGAGGTGGTAGCGGCTCGAGCCGCGATCGTTGGGGCCTTCGCCCGTCGGGAAGTAGCCCTTGGTCGCGAGCACGAGGCGATCGCGGAGGCCCTGCGTGAGGTCACCGAGGATCTCCTCGGAGCGGCCGCGGTTGTAGACGTCGGCCGTGTCGAAGTGGTCGATGCCCGCGTCGAGGCATTTGTAGAAGAGCGCGCGCGAGGTCTCGAGGTCCGCGTCACCGCCGAACGTCATCGTGCCGAACGCGAGGCGCGAGACCTTGAGGCCCGTCTTTCCGAGGAACGCGTGTTTCATCGCCAGGCGCTCACTGTGATTCAGAACGGGTTGCGTGGCGTGCACTGACCGCTGGCCGTGTCGCAACGGAAGAGGGCGAAGCAATCGGTGTCGGTGGCGCAGCGCTGCGTGCAGAGCGCCGTGTCGCCGGAGAAGGGGTGGGCCGCGTCGCACGCGACGCTCTCGTCGGGCGCGTTGCAGATGCCCACGCCGACCTGGCAGGTGGGCAGGCAGATGCCTCGCTCGTACTCGGTGTCTCCGATCACGTAGTGGATCGAGAAGTCGCCGTGCGCGCACACCGATCCGTCGGGGCACGTGTCGGAGTCGTCGCAGAACGGAAGGCAGATCGCGGGCACGTCTCCTTGCGAGAGCGTCTCGAGGCAGTCGGTGCCCACAGCACAGCGGGTGCTCGGTCCACACGCCTGGAACGGGCAGCCGTCCTGGCTCGGGTCCTCGTCGCAGTCGCCGGGGAACGCGTTCTCGCAAGAGACCTGAAGGTCGTCGCTCAAGAAGTCGGCGCCGCAGCCCATGCCTGCGGGGCAGGTACGCGCGGCCTCCGCGGGATCGCACGGCTGCGTGCAGTAGCCGAAGGGCACGGGCGCGTTGGCGCCGCTCTCGTCGTACGCCCGGCACCGGCTGCCTTCGGCGCAGCTGGTGATCACCTCGCCGGTCTCTTCGTCGAGCTTGCACAGACGCACGCAGCGGCCGAGCCGACAGTCGAAGCCCTCGCGGCACGGATGCTCGTCGTCGCAAGCGCCGTAGAGCTGTTCCTGGAGCGCGCTCGCCGTCACGCCCACCGACTCGCACGTACCCTCGAACGTGCACCGCTCTCCGGACGTGCATCCGGCGCCGCTGAGGACGTCGCAGGTGCCAGGCACGAGCGGAGGGCGCGCGCACTGGGTGTCGTCGTCGCACGTCTGCGCAGCGGCACACTGGCTGTGGTCGGTGCAGGGCTGTGCGCAGCGGCCGCCGATGCACTCGAGGCCTTCACCGCAGTCGCTCCCGCCGGGCGTGCAGCCTTCGTCCTCCCACACCCGACAGCCGCCGCCGTTGGGCCCGAGGACGCACTCGAGCGGAGCGATGCAGTCGCGCGCCTCCGAGCACTCGTTGCGGCAGCGGCCTGCTCGACACACGAGCCCCGAGCCGCACTCGGAGTCGACGTCGCACCTTCGACCGAGAGAGACGCGCGACTCACAGCCGAGGATCGCGAACGCAGAGAGAGCCACCAAGCACGAGAGCATCGAGCCGCGGGAGAGGGGGTGCCCCATGGCCGCGATGCTACAGGACAGCACGATGCGCGAGGTAGGCGGACGGGGGTCCAGATCGCGGGACGTCAGCGGCAGACGCCGAGCCGTCGCGTCGTCCCGTCGGCCACGAGCACCTGCGTCTCGACGGTCACGTCACACGTGCGTCCGTCCGCGCAGCCGCCGACCACGCCGACGTCACAGCGCTCCACGCATTCGGTCGTCCTCGACGTCGCATCGGTCACGCAGTCGAGCCCCATCGCGCAGCGTCCCATCGCGCACGGTCGATCGCGGCAGCCATCGGCCATCGGGTCCGCGGCACAGTCCACCATCGGTGCAGGGGGCACGCACTGGCCGAACACGAAGTCGTCGTCCGTTCCGGGCAGCGGCCCCTCGAACGTTCCGATCGTGCAGGTCCGCGTCTCGTCGATGCAGTCCTGGACACCGGGGTTACAGCCCTCGCTGCAGAAGCCGCACGTCGTCGGCGCGAACGCGCCCGCGTACGTGGGAAGACAGCGGCTGCCGCGCCCGCAGTTGCTCCCGACCTCGAAGTCCTCGGGGTCCTCGTCGAACAAGCACCAGCGCAAGCACTGACCGTTCACGCACGTGAGGCCGTCGCGGCAGGGACGGATGAGCTCGGTCATCGGGTTCGCGTCGCACGCCTGGTTCAGCTCTGCGTCGCGCACCTCTCCCACCGCAAGCGTCACACACTGGACCGTTCGGTCGTCGGTCACGTTGCCCTCGCCGTCGACCGTGCGCATGCCCACGACGCCACAGCGCTCGCCTTCGCCGCAGCCCGCGCCGCTCAGCACGTCGCACACGCCCACCATCACGTTCCGCACGCAGCCGCGTCCGTTGCAGACCTGGGCGATCGCGCAGTCCGAGTGATCGGTGCACGGCTGCACGCAGGTGCTGCCCTCGCACACGAGCTCGCCCGCGCAGTCGTCGTCGACGTTGCACGCGCCGTCCTCCGGCACGCGGCAACCGCCTACGTTCGCAGCCCCCTGCACGATGCACTCGAGGGGAAAGGCGCAGTCGCGCGCCTCACCGCACTCGGCGCGACACCGGCCCTGGATGCACACGAACGGGTCCGGGCAATCGCCCGCCGTCTCGCACAGCACGCCGAGCGACACGCGTGCCTCGCAGCCCACCGCGCCCAGACTCAGCACACAGAGAGCCGCCACGGCAGCGAACGCACGAGCTCGAAGGTCGAAGTGCAAGTGATCCTCCTCGTCCCCAACGAGCCCGAGCGTAGCTGCTGCGCGGCGGAGATCGCGACTCCGTGGCCCACTCCTAAGCGCGATTAATTGCGTCGGCGCGCCTGTAGTACCGTGATGATACGCGGCCCTCCTCTGCTAGATCCCCGACCCATGTCCAGCTCCACCTCCGAAGCACCTCGCGTCCTGGTCTCGATCGACGATCACGTCGCTACGGTCACGCTGAACCGTCCCGACAAGCGCAACGGCCTCGACCTCGCGATGTTCGAGGCGATCGTGAGCACGGGCGAGGCGCTGGCGAAGGACACGCGCGTGCGCGCGGTGGTGCTCGAGGGCGCGGGCAAGGTGTTCTGCGCGGGCCTCGACTGGGGCGCGTTCCTCTCGATGGGCGAGGAGGGTGGCCCGAAGCTGCTCGCGCGCGGCGATGCCTCGCCCGCGAACGTCGCGCAGCGCGTGGGCTGGATCTGGCAGGAGCTGCCGGTGCCCGTCATCGCGTCGCTCCATGGCGCGGCGGTCGGCGGCGGCCTCCAGATCGCGCTCGGCTGCGACGTGCGCATCGCCCACCCCGACACTCAGCTGTCGGTGATGGAGATCAAGTACGGCCTGATCCCCGACATGAGCCTCACGCAGACGCTCTTCCGCCTCGCCCGCCCCGACGTCGTCGCCGAGCTGATGTACACGGGCCGCGTGCTGCCTGCGTCGGAAGGCCTGGGCCTGGGCCTCGTCACGCGCCTGTCCGACGATCCGCGCACCGCGGCGCACGCGCTGGCGAAGGAGATCGCGAGCAAGAGCCCGCACGCGATCCGCGCCGCCAAGCAGCTCGCGCGCGGCGCGGTCGGCCTCGACGCGAAGGAGAGCTTCCTCCTCGAGACGCGCCTCCAGCTCGGCCTGCTCCAGACGCCGAATCAGATGGAGGCCGTGATGGCCGTCATGCAGAAGCGCGACGCGCAGTTCGCCGACGTCGAAGGGACGTGATTTGACGCGCCTCGGCGCGGGAATCGCTCCACCTTCGGCGGCGTAACCTCGACACCGACCTCGCTTTCGTGGCGAGATGCGTGCGCGTCCGCGTGTCGTCGCGGCGCAGAGAAAGAGACGAGACTCCGGATGGCGATCGAGCGTGGATTCAAGGCGAAGCTCCGTTACCGGATGGACGAGTTCATCGGAGGCGGCGCGGGCAAGCAGCTGCTCTTCCTCGCGATCCTCACCATCGGGCTGATCGTCGCGTTCTCGGTCCTCTCGATCGTGATGTCGTTCGTCATCCCGGTCGGGCCCACGTGGGGCGAGGCTGGCTTCGTCTCCTACGTCTACGAGACGCTGTGGTTCTACTTCGGCCGTGTGATCGACGCGGGCACCTTCGTCGGTGACGAGGGCTTCGTGAACCGCTCGGTCTCGACGGTCATCTCGATCCTCGGCGTCGTCGTCGCAGGCCTCTTGATCTCCGCGCTCGCTGGCAACTTCCAGGAGCGCCTCGACTCCATCCGTCGCGGCGGCGCGCCGGTGATGGAGAACGGGCACTTCCTGGTGCTCGGCTGGAGCGAGAAGATCTTCTCCGTGCTCGATCAGCTCTCGGAGGCCTACGCGGCCGAGGGACGCATCGTGTGCGTCGTGATGGCCGAGCGCGACAAGGTCGAGATGGAGGCCGAGCTCTACGACAAGGTGCAGTACGCCAACCGGATGAAGATCGTGGTGCGCAGCGGCAGCTCCGTGGCGCTCAGCGATCTCGAGAAGGTGAGCTTCGCGCAGGCTCGCGCCATCGTCGTCCTCGTCGACGAGAAGGACGTGGAGGATCCCGATCAGGCCGATGCCCGCGTGATGAAGACGCTCATGGCGCTCTTCAATCATCCGGAGGCCAAGGGCCTGCAGGACAAGATGCGGGTGACCGCCGAGGTCATGCAGTCGCACAACCAGGAGCTCGCCGTCATCGCGTCGAACAACCGCGCGCGCGTGGTGAAGACGAACGAGATGATCTCGAAGATCATCCTCCAGACGGCGCGCATCCCCGGCCTCTCGCTCGTGTACGACGAGCTCCTGCGGTTCGAGGGCAACGAGATCCACTTCAAGCCCGTGCCGCACGCGATCGGGCGCCCGTTCCTCCACGCGCTGCTCGACTTCCCCGATGCTTGCGTCGTCGGCCTGGCCAAGGCCGATGGATCGAGCCACGTGCTCAACCCGGCCGCCGATCGGATCGTGGCGCCGGACGAGGTGCTGCTCCTGCTCGCGGAGGACGCGAACATGAAGGTGCAGCCCTACGTCGGGCCGCTGCGCCCCGATCAGATCCCGCCGATCGAGTCGAGCGCGAAGAAGCCCGTCGAGCACATGCTCATCCTCGGGTGGAACCCGAAGATCTACCCGATCATGAAGGAGTTCGACGACTACGTGGCGGAGGGCTCGACGCTCACGCTGGTGAACTCACTCCCCACGCACGAGCGACAAGAGCTCATCAAGGAGAACGTCGGCGAGCTCGGCACCATCCAGCTGCGTCACCTCGAGGGCGAGTTCTCGACGCGTCAGCTCATGGAGGAGCTCCAGCCGCAGAACTATCCGAACGTGATGGTGCTCGGAGACGCGGTGTCCGCGAAGAGCGCGGAAGAGGCCGACACGCGCGCGATCATCGCGCTGCTTCTCTTGCGCGACATGCGACGTCGCTCGGCGATGGCGCCGAACCAGCGGGTGTGCAGCGAGATCCTCGATCCCAAGAACCGCGAGCTCGCGGCGACCACGCAGATCAACGACATCGTGATCTCGAACCAGATGGTCTCGATGGTGCTCGCGCAGATCACCTACGAGCCGCGCGTGCAGGCGGTGCTCGAGGATCTGCTCCGCAGCGAGGGCTCCGAGATCTACGTGAAGCCGCTCGAGCTCTACTGTCCGCCGGGGCAGCCCGTGACCTTCGAGTACCTCCTTCTCGCGGCCAAGGCGCGCAACGAGCTCGCGCTCGGCATCCAGATCTACGAAGACAACGCCGACAACCGCTACGGCCTCGTGCTCAACCCCAAGGTCCGCAACCAGCCCATCCTGCCCAAGCCCGGCGACAAGCTCGTCGTGCTCGCCGAAGAAGACGGCTGATCGTGGCCGGGTGTGTGATTCGCTGGCACGCTCGCTGCTGACCACGCGGGCGATGAGTCGAATGACACGTGATGGCACGCTCGAGCGGTCGATGTTGCGCTGGGCGCTCCGACGCATCGCGCTGGGCCTGCCTCTCGCTCCGGTGCTGCTGCTCGGCGGTTGCGCGTGTGAGTCCAGGACCGGAGGCGGATGCACCACCGACTCCCGCGAGGTGACGATCACGCGGCAAGACGCCGTGTCTCGTGGGATCGCCTTCGACGACTGCTCGGCCATCTGTTCGGCGAGTGGCACCGCGTTCGGAGGAAGGTTCGTGGGGTGCGAGTTCCTGACGGAATGGCCCGACGCGGGGAGCTCGCTAGAAGACGCGTACGCGAGCCCACCAGACGCGGTGCTCACCCTCGATGGTTGGAGCTCCGACGACGCATGGATCGCCTCGACCGAGGACGCTCCCGCAGAGGACGCTCCCACAGAGGACGCCGCGATGGACGACGCGGGCGGTTCGATCGTGGACGCCGCGCTCGCGCTCGACGATGCCGGCCTGGATCGTGGGCCGGATGGGGGGCGCGATCCCTACGCCGGCCTCTCGGTGCGCGTTCGGTGCGATCGCGAGGTGTGCATGAACGCGGGACGTCGACCTTCGTCGGTCGTCATTCCTCGACACGCGCAGTCGGGGCTCGCGTCGTGGCTCGCGAACGTCGCGACCCTGGAGGCCGCGGCGGTGCCTGCGTTCGCCGAGCTCCGGCGAGAGCTGCGCGCACACGGTGCGCCCCGCTCGCTCGAGACCGCGGCGCTCCGCGCCGAGCGCGACGCGGCGAACCGCGAGGTCGATTCCTACGACAACGATCCGGCAGCGGCCGCCCAGGCGCTGTTCCAAGATCCGTTCAAGCGCTGATCTAGCCCGT
>JAFLCL010000266.1 GCA_017303575.1 Deltaproteobacteria bacterium | reverse complement strand
CAGGCGCAAGCGCAGGCGCCCGTCGCCATCGTGCCGAGCATGGACGCGGTGATCGCGGAGTTCCGAAGGCAGCGTGGGCTGCCCGCGACGGTGCGTCCTTCGCGCGACGTGAGCGCGAACGTGGCGGGCACGGCAGCGCCGGAGCGCGTGGTGCTCTTCGGTCTCGACCTCGTCGTCGTGGGCACCGAGTTCCGCAACGGCACGGGCTGGTTCCAGTACCAGCTGCCTGCGAGCACCCCTGCGGACATCGTCGATCTCCGCACCGCGGACGTGACGGGCGATGGTCGCCACGAGATCGTGGTGCGCATCCGACAGACGATCAGCGGCATTCGTCGCGACGTGCTCGTCGTGCACCAGTTCACACCGACCGGCTTCCCGGTCCTGCTCCAGCGCGAGGTCCTGCGCGAGCAGGGCGAAAACCGCATCGAGAACGAGGTGCGCCTCGAGGGCGGCCTCCAGATCGGTCCCGGCACCGCGCGAGGCTGGAGCGAGAGCACGTGGCCCTACGCGCCTGCGACGGGCCCCGGCCCCGACGGCATCGAGCCGATCGTGTTGCCATGGACGGGTCAGACCGTGCGCTACCGCTTCGCGGGCGGCCGTCTCTCGGCGAGCTGACATGAGCCTCACCGGCAAGCACATCGTCCTCGGCGTGACCGGCGGAATCGCTGCCTACAAGGCTGCGTACGTCGCGCGTGAGCTGCTCGCGCGAGGCGCCGAGGTGCGCGTCGCGATGACGCACACGGCGACCAAGCTGATCGGTCCGCTCACGTTCACGGGTCTCACCGGCAAGCCACCCGTCGTCGATCTGTGGGACCCGTCGTACCCGGGCGAGGTGCACGTCGACCTCGCGCGATGGGCCGACGCGATCGTGATCGCACCGACGACGGCGAACGTGATCGCGCGGCTCGCGCACGGCCTGGCGGAAGATCCCGTGAGCGCCACGGTGCTCTGCTTCGACGGCCCCGTGCTCGTCGCGCCCGCCATGCACCACCGCATGTGGCAGCACGCGGCCACGCGCGCGAACGTCGCGACCAACGAAGCGCGAGGCCTCGCGTTCGTCGGGCCGGTGTTCGGCAAGCTCGCGAGCGGCGAAGAAGGCGTGGGCCGCATGAGCGAGCCCCTCGCGATCGTCGACGCGCTCGAGGGGCTGCTCGCGAAGCGCTCGAGCGCGCGCGATCTGGAGGGCCGGCGCGTGCTCGTGTCTGCAGGGCCCACCCACGAAGCGCTCGATCCGGTGCGCTTCCTCGGCAATCGATCCTCGGGCCGCATGGGGTGGGCGATCGCGGAGCGCGCGCGTGATCGCGGCGCGACCGTCACGATCGTCGCCGGCCCCGTGTCGCTCGTGGATCCGGGCGGCGTCGAGGTGGTGCGGGTGCGCTCGGCGCTCGAGATGGAGGCTGCGATCACGTCGCGTCGCGAGGACGCCGACGCGATCGTGATGGCGGCGGCCGTCGCAGACTTCCGGCCGCGCGCCCTCGCGACCGAGAAGATCAAGAAGAGCGAGGGTGAGGACGCTCCGTCGATCGAGCTCGTGCGCAACCCCGACATCCTCGCGGGGCTCGGGCAGTGGCGCCTCGGTCGCGCGCGTGCGCGTCCGTTCCTCGTCGGCTTCGCGGTCGAGACCACCGATCTCGTCGCCGCCGCACAGAAGAAGCTCGCGAAGAAGAAGGTCGATCTCGTCGTCGCCAACCACGCGTCGGTCGCGTTCGAGGGCGACGACAACGAAGCGGTCCTCGTGCGTGAGGCGTCGGTGACGCCGACGGGCCGGCTGTCCAAGCGCGCGCTCGCGGATCGCATCCTCGACGTCCTTCGCGACGGGACAGCGCGCGAGGATCCGGGCGCCCCGAAAAGTTGACGGATCCTCGCGCGCTCGCGAGCGTCGGCCCCATGCCGCCCCCGCGGTCGACCGAGCCCACCCACGACGACGACACCTCCGCGTTCGACACGCAGGACGAGGCGTCGCCCGTCGCACCGCAGCCCACCCCACCGACGCGCTCGTTCGTCACGAGGGCTCGCACGATCCTCGGCGCGACGTGTCTCTTGCTCGCGGCAGGCCTCGCGGGCCTCGCGCTGGCCGAGCACGCGCGCGCCTCGCGTCCACCCCCGACGGTCGAGGTGCGGGTCGGCGAGGCACGCGTCGAAGGTGATGCGCGCGTGATGGCGGATCGCCTCGCCGACCAGTGGGAGTCGCACGCCTTCGTCCTCCAGATCGGGGAAGAGCGTGTCGAGGGCACCCGCGCGCGCTTCGGTGTGCGCGTCGATCGCGAGGCGCTGACGCGCACGATCGTGCAGGCGCAGGATCCTCGATCGCTGCTCCGCCGCTACCACGCGCAAGCCGTGGGTGGCACGTCGGTGTCGCTCTCGCTGCCGTTGATCCAGGAGCCGAGCGAGCTCGTCGCGCTGCTGTCCGAGCGCAAGGATCACATCGATCGTCGGGCGCGCGACGCCCGGCTCGAGGCGCGTACGGGACGCGTGCTCGAGGAGACCGTGGGCCTCCACCTCGACGTGTTCGCGAGCGCCGAGGCCGTCTTCGACGCGGCGCGCGAGGGTCGCGACGGTGCACGCGCGCTCGTGGTGCGCGAAGAGCCGCACCGCACGTCGCGAGAGCTGCGCGGCGTGCGCATCGAGGCGGTGCTCGGCACCTACGAGACGCGCTACTCGACGCTCGAGGACGCGCGCGATCGATCGTTCAACCTCGCGGTCGCCGCGAGCAAGGTGGACGGCACCGTGCTGATGCCGGGTGAGACCTTCGACTTCAACGACGTCGTGGGCGAGCGCAGCGAGGCCAACGGGTTCCGTCCGGCGCCGCAGATCGCGGGCGGCGAGCTGATCGACGGCGTCGGCGGCGGCACGTGTCAGGTCGCGGGCACGCTGCACGCGGCGGCCTTCTTCGCGGGCCTTCCCATCGTGGAGCGATCACCGCACAGCCGACCGTCGGGCTACATCTGGATGGGCCTCGACGCGGTGGTCGTCTATCCGCAGCTCGACCTGCGCTTCACCAACGACTTCGACTTCCCGATCGTGCTCGGCATGACGGTCGAGGCGGGCACCATGCGCGCAGAGATCCGCGGCGCGCGCAGCGATCGCATGGTGACCTTCACGCGACGCGTGGACGACGTCTCGCCGTTCACCGAGCGCGACGTGCCGGATCCGAGCCTCCCGAGCGGCGTGCGCGTCTTGCGTCAGCGCGGCGTGCCCGGCTTCGAGATCACACGCTTCCGCATCGTGCGCGACGTCGCGCACAACCTCGCGCGTCGTACGCGCTGGGAAGACGCGTACCCGCCCACCGAGCAGATCTGGCGCGTCGGCACCGGTGGTCCGGCGCCCGCCGGCTACGTGCCGCCCGAGGGCGATCAGCACCTCGAGTACACGGCCGACGAGATCCTCTCCGCGAGCTTCGGCGCGACCGTGGACGGCTTCGAGATCGCGCGACGCGCAGGCCGCACGGGGGAGCCCGGCTGGATCGTGCGCGCCGGCATGCCCGACTCCCTGCCCTAGCGGGAGAGGCGAATGAGGAAGCACCGGCTGGGGCCGCGCAGTCCTAGCGAGGCGGGCGCTTGCGCGGGCGCGGCGGCATCGGCTCGCGACCGATCGAGAAGAGCCAGTCGGCGATCGCGAGGTCCTTGTTCGCGTTCACCGCGATCAGCTCCTCCACCTCGCGAAGCCCTGCGACAGCTTCGGCGGCGTGGCGGGGACCCACCCGCTCGGCGCGCGCGCGGATGCGATCGGCCTGGTGTCGAAACGCGAGCGCGGCGTCCGGCATGCCGAGCGAAGCGCGCGCGACGTCGCGGTAGTACGCGGTGAGCGCCTCGAGCACGCCCGCGAGATCGGGAGAGCGCGAGAGCTCCTCGGCCATGCTCACGACAGCGCCGGGCCGACCTTCTGCGGCCACTTCGTCGGTCTTGAGCGCGAGCTCGAAGAGCACATCGGCGAGCGATCGACCGTCGTCACCCACACGACCGACGGCGAGCGCCTTGTCGGCGCGGCCATCGGCCAGCGCCACGGCGACCACGCGGCTCGCCTCGGGCACGCCCTGCGCTTCGAGCACCGCGTGGAGCACGTCGTCGGGGAGGCGCTGAAAGCGAACGCGCTGACACCGCGAACGAATCGTCTGGAGCAAGCGATCGGGGCGCGCGGAGAGCAGCACGAAGTGCACGCCGGGTCGCGGCTCCTCGAGCGTCTTGAGCATCGCGTTCGCGGCCTCGGGGTGCTGCTCGGGGAACGAGACGTCCGCGTCGGGAAAGATCACGAACGCGGCCTTCGACTCGAACGGCGCGAACTGCGCGAACGGCAGCACCTCGTTGCGCACCGTGTCGACCTGGAGGTTGCGGTTGCCCTCGGCCCGCGGCGAGAAGACACGCACGTCCGGATGCGCGCCGGCCGCGATGCGACGCGCGAGATCGGCGTGCTGTGCCGCCGGCGTCGAGCGCGCGATGACGGCCTCCGCGAGCGCGAACGCTGCCCGCCCCTTGCCCGTGCCGCTCGGACCTTCGAAGAGGTAGGACGACGCGAGCTTGTCGCGCGTGATGGCCGCGCGGAGCGTCTCGATCGCCGCCGCTTGGGCGAGCACTGCGTCGAAGGGATCGGTCACGCGTCAGGCCTTCTCGTCCGAGGCGGGAGGCACGATCTCGAAGAGGCCCGCCGCCATCGCCTCCACCGCGACGAGCAGACCGTTCTCGTCGATCGCGCCGGGGTCGACGTAGTGCTGCATCGCGAGGCCATCGAGCAGGCCCACGAGGATGCGCGGCACGAGCTCGCCGGGCACGCGAAGCCGCAGGCCCATCAAGGCGAGGTGGGGCACGAGCGTCTGCGTCACTTGCTGCGCGGCGAAGCGGAAGTAGCCCGCGAGCTGGGGCTTGAGCGACTCGTCATAGAGCGCTTGCGCCATCAGGTCGGCGACCACGGCCACCTCGTCGGTGCGCGTGCGACGCACGAACCACAGCTCGGTGACGGACGAGCGCAGCGCCTGGATGGGATCACCCGAAGACGCGATCCACGCATCGAGCGTGCGGTTCGCGATCGACTCGAGCGCGCTCTCGAGCACGCGACTGACCAGCGATTCCTTGGAAGGGAAGTGGTAGTGGAGCGCGCCCTTGGACATGCCGGCCTCGCGCGCGATGTCGAGCAGGCTGGTCCTCGCGTAGCCCTGTCGCGCGAGGACGCGCGTGGCCGCAGCCACGATCTGCGCCGCGCTGCGCTCGGTCTTCGCGTAGGCCATCGAGGGTCTCGATCGTTGCGCGCGTGAGCGTTCAGGGCGTCGAGCGCGGCTGACAGGCCGAGAGCGTCGGCGTGCCGGGGACCGCCTCGCAGTACTCGTCGGCCGCGCAGTCCGCCTGGCGCGTGCACGAAGCGCGGCAGGTGAACGTCTGCCACGTCACGTCTTCGTCGTCGCCGCGCACGGGTCCGTCGTCCTCGACGCAGTACGTGCCCTCGACGCATCCACCGAGCTGCGGGCTGCCCGAGCAGGGCTCGCCGAGCTCCGGCGTGCCGCAGCCAGCGAGGGTCGCGAGGAGCGCGAACAGTGCGAACGGGGCGGATCGGGCGAGCATCGAGACCTCCGAGGGCGCGGAAGCTAGCCCGCGCCTACGCCCTCACGCAACGGCCGCTCGCAGACAACCCCGCGCCCTCACTCGACGTAGAAGAAGTGCGACGTGGGGTTGCAGGCCTCGGGCAGGTTCATCGGGTAGTCCTCGAGGGGCGGGCACATGTCGCGCTCGAGCGAGCGGTCGAAGTAGCCGAAGCAGTCCGTCACGATGTCGCTCGGGTTCTCGACCACGGAGATTGCGCCGCAGCCACAGTTCACCTCGTCGTCGTCCTGGCAGAAGCGCATGCGATCGGTCCGCTCTTCGCCGTAACAGTCCACCTCCCACTGGGCGCGACGATCGAAGTACTCGGTGCAGAGGCTCTGCGGCGTGCGGCACCCGCTGGAGAGAACGGCGAGCGAGACGGCGAGCACACCCAACGACGCGCGGATCATGGGAGAAGCCTCGCCGAGCGCGCGCCTCGAAGTCAACGCGCCGATCAGGGCATCGGGGCTTCGACGAGCACGGGTGGTAGGACCACGTCGGCCTCGTTCACCACCCGGAGCGCGGCCGCAGCGCCGAGCACGGGCGGTGCGCCGCTGCCGATCGCTCGGTAGGGCCGCACGTAGACGCGCGCCGTGCCCGACGGAACGAGGATGGTGGGGCTCGCATCGGTGCGGCTCGCGCAGCGTGCGAGGCCGATCATCGCGCGATCGCTCACGTGCTCCACGGGCGACCAACTGCCCATCGGATCGCCGCCGCCGATCACCACCCCGACGAACGGCACGCAGCCCGTGGCGACCGCGCGCGTCAGCGGAATGGCCTGTGGTCCTGCCCCTCCAGGGACCTCGATCACGAACACCTCGTCGAGCGGCGCGAGGCCGCGCGGACGCAAGAGAGCTTCGGCCTCGGCGTGCGCGAGCACCACGTCGGCGGGCAGCGTCGTGTCGCGCACGATGTCCGGCGTGAGGCCGGGGAAGTGCCACACGTGCGCTGCAGCCGAGCCCGTGCCCTCGACGTGCACACGCTGGTTGCCGCAGAGCGGCACCGCCATCGCGCTCGGATCGTGCGCGACGAACGTGTCGGTCGTTCCGTCGATCGTGACCTCCGCGCGCGACAGCACAGCCGCACCGTCGCCGACGATCACGAGCACGCCGCACGAGCCCTCCATCGTCGGCGCCTCGAAGTCTGCGGGCAGCGTGGACAGCGGCGCCAAGCCCTGAGCGGGCGCAGGGGTGTAGCCGCGCGTCGTCAACGACGACTCGAGCAGCGTACGAGCCCGCGCAGCGTCGGGCGTGATCGTTCCGTACGAGGTTCGAACCCGCTCGGTGTCGCGCCACGAGAGCGCATGGAACATCGCGATCGTGCCCACGAACGGCTCGGGCACGATGGCCACCGGTGCCATCGCGGCGTTGCACTCGCGGGTCGTCATCGCGACGCCCGTGATGGCGCAGAGACAGAACGACAAGAACGCCGCCATGATCGCGGCGCCAGGGAACGAGGGTCTCTCCTTCGGTGACTCACCGCGCGCCACTGGGCTCCTCCTCTTCGGGCGTCGCGGCGGCCTCGGGCGCGACGCTCGCGGGGCGACGGCGCTCGAAGCCCACGCCGTCCCATGCCTCCGGCCCGAGGAACATCGAGCAACCGAGGGGCGGGAGCGTCACCTCCACGCGATGGTCGAAGCCGTCGCACGGCGCGTCGAGGGCCTCGACGCCGCCGAGGTTGCCCACGCCGCTGCCGCCGTAGATCTCCGCGTCGGTGGCCAGGATCTCGGTCCAGCGGCCGAGCAGCGGCACGCCCACCGCGTAGCCGCTTCGCACCACCGGCGTGAGGCTGACGACGACGAGCACGGGCCGCGTTCCCGCGCCGCCGAGTCGAAGGAACGCGAGCACCGAGTGATCCGCGTCGGTTCCGTCCACCCACAAGAAGCCAGCAGGATCGAAGTCCAGACGGTGCAGCGCGGGCTCGCGCGCGTGGAGCGCGTTGAGATCGGTGACGAGCCGCGAGAGGCCCGCGTGGGCGGGGTCGTCGAGCAGGCCCCAGTCGAGCTCCGAGTCGTGGTTCCACTCGCGCCACTGGCCGATCTCACCGCCCATGAAGAGCAGCTTCTTGCCCGGCATCGCGTGCTGCATCGCGAAGAGGAGCCGCACGTTGGCGAACTTCTGCCAGCGGTCGCCTGGCATCTTGTTCACGAGCGAGCCCTTGCCGTGCACCACCTCGTCGTGGCTCAGCGGAAGGACGAAGCGCTCGCTCGTCGCGTAGACGCTGCGGAAGGTGAGCTCGTCCTGGTGGTAGCGGCGATGGATCGGATCGCGCGCGAGGTAGCGAAGCGTGTCGTGCATCCAGCCCAGATCCCACTTCATGTGGAAGCCGAGGCCGCCCTCACGCGTCGGTCCCGTGACCCTCGGCCAGCTCGTCGACTCCTCGGCGATGACGATCACGTCCGGGTGCTTGCGCGCGAGCGTGTCGTTGATCTGCTGGAGCAGCGAGACGGCCTCGAGGTTCTCGCGGCCCCCGTGCTCGTTGGGGATCCACTCGCCCGGCGCGCGCGAGTAGTCGAGGTAGAGCATCGACGCGACGCCATCCACGCGCAGGCCGTCCGCGTGGAACTTGTCGATCCAGTACGACGCCGAGGAGAGCAAGAAGCTCCGCACCTCGTGGCGACCGTAGTTGAAGATGCAGGACTTCCAGTCGGGGTGAAAGCCACGCCGCGGATCCTCGTGCTCGTAGAGGTGCGTGCCATCGAACAGCGCGAGCGCGTGGGCATCGGCGGGAAAGTGCGCAGGCGCCCAGTCGAGGATCACGCCCAGGCCGCGCTGGTGGAGGTGATCGATCAGCGCCATCAGATCCTCCGGTCGACCGTAGCGGTGCGACGGCGCGAAGTAGCCGGTGATCTGGTAGCCCCAGCTGCCGAAGAACGGGTGCTCCATCACGGGCAAGAGCTCCACGTGCGTGAAGCCGTGCGCGAGCGCGTGATCGGCGAGGCGAGGCGCGAGCTCGCGGTAGGTGAGCGAGCGCCAGCCCTCGTCGGGCACGCGCGCGAAGCTGCCGAGGTGCACCTCGTAGATGGAGATGGGCGCGTTGGGCGCGTTGCGCTCACGCCGCTCGCGGCGCCAGCGCTCGTCGCCCCACTTGTACTGTTGATCCCACACGATCGATGCCGTCGCAGGCGGCGTCTCGTGCAGCGCGGCGAACGGATCGGCCTTGTCGAACACGCGACCGCGCGCCTCGATCCGGTACTTGTAGAGGGCGCCCTTGCCCACGCCGGGCGCGAACGCCTCCCACACGCCCGAGCCACCGACGCGGCTCATGGGACAGGCATCGCCGTCCCACGCGTTGAACGAGCCGACGACGGAGACAGCGTCCGCGTTCGGCGCCCACACCGCGAAGCCCGTGCCCCATGCGCCGTCCACCACGCGTGGGTGCGCGCCGAGCTTCTCGTGCAGCCGGTCGTGTGTGCCCTCGTTGAAGAAGTGGAGATCGTCGGCGCCGAAGATCGAGGGGAGCGCGGCCATGCGCGACTCATAACACGCGCGCCCTGGGCGCCGCGTCGCGCCCGCTGCTCGCCGCGGGCCCCTCGTGCGCGCCATGCCCTTCGACGTCGCGCGGACACGACGCGTGCGTCTATCATCGTGAGCGCCGATGACGACGCGCTACGTGTGCATCCACGGGCACTTCTACCAGCCGCCGCGCGAGAGCCCCTGGCTCGACGCGATCGAGGCGCAGGAGTCCGCCGCGCCGTTCCACGACTGGAACGATCGCATCACGGCGGAGTGCTACCGACCGAACGCGTTCGCGCGGGTGCTCGATCGGCGCGGCCGCATCGACAGGCTGGTGAACAACTACGCGCGCATCAGCTTCAACGTCGGGCCCACCCTGATGAGCTGGCTCGCGGAGCACGAGCGCGAGGTGCACGACGCGATCGTGGAGGCGGATCGGCTCGCGATCGCGCGAACCGGATCGGGCGCGGCCATCGCGCAGGCGCACGGCCACCTGATCCTCCCGCTGTGCAACGCACGTGATCGCGCGACGCAGGTGCGCTGGGGCGCGCGCGACTTCGAGCTGCGCTTCGGACGACGCCCCCGCGGCATGTGGCTGCCCGAGACGGCGTGTGACACCGCCTCGCTCGAGGCGCTCGCCGCGGAGGGGATCGCGTTCACCATCCTCGCGCCGTCGCAGGCCGCGCGCGTGAGGCCGAGCGCGGACGCGGCGTGGATCGACGTGCGCGGAGCACGCGTGGAGACGCGGCGCGCCTACAGCGTGTCTCTTCCCTCGGGTCGATCGATCGCGGTGTTCTTCTACGACGGGCCCACCTCGCGCGCGGTCGCGTTCGAGCGACTGCTCGACGACGGCGAGGGCTTCGCGAGACGCCTCACGTCGCTCTTCCAACCGGGCGCGCGCGAGCCGCAGCTCGTGCACATCGCGACCGATGGCGAGACCTACGGCCATCACCATCGCTTCGGCGAGATGGCGCTGGCGTATGCCCTCGAGGCCATCGAGCGCGACGGCGGCGCGAAGGTCTCGACGTACGAGGCGTTCCTCGCAGCGCACCCGCCCACGTGGGAAGCAGAGATCGTCGAGGCCACTGCCTGGAGCTGTGCGCACGGCGTCGAGCGATGGCGGAGCGACTGCGGCTGCAGCTCGGGCGCCCACGCGGGCTGGTCGCAAGCATGGCGCGGCCCGCTGCGCGCGGCGCTCGATCACGTGCGCGATCGAACGGACGATCTCGTCACGCGGGAGGGCGGCTCTCTCTTCGAGGACCCGTGGGCCGCGCGCGAGGCGTACGTGGACGTGGTGGCCGAGACCAACGATCGCCTGCGGCGACACGCGCAGGACGCGTTCCTCGCTGCCCACGTGCGCGTCGAGCATCGCCTCACTCCGCAGGCCAAGCCCGGGCCCATCGAGATCGAGCCCGCCGCCGCGGTGCGCGCGCTCTCGATGATGGAGCTCTTGCGCCACGCGATGTCGATGTACACGAGCTGCGGCTGGTTCTTCGACGACCTCTCCGGCATCGAGACCACGCAGGTGCTCGCGTATGCGTGCCGCGTGCTCGAGCTGACGCGCGAGATCTTCGGGGTGGACCTCGAGCCCGACTTCCTCGACAGGCTCGCGCACGCGCGCTCGAACGTGCCCGAGATGGGCGACGGCCGCGCGATCTGGGAGACGCACGTACGCCCGCGCATCGCGACCCTCGATCGTGCGGCGGCGCACTTCGCAGTCTCTTCGCTGTTCAACGAGTTCCGCGACGAGGAGAGTCGGCTCGGGTTCGAGGTCTCCTTCGAGCAGCGCGAGGCACGCACCGCGGGGCGCGCGCGTCTGGCGGTGGGCATCGCGTCGGTGGCGTCGCACGCGACGCGAGCACGCGAGCGCTTCGAGTACGCCGTGATCCACCTCGGCGATCATCACCTCGGCGTCGGCGTCCGGCCGGCCGAGGACGCGGCCTCGCGCGCGGCGATGCGCAAGGACCTCACGACGGCGTTCGGTCAGGCCGATCTCACGCAGATGCTGCGCGCTCTCGAGAGCCACTTCTCGCGCTGGAGCGAGACACGAGGAAGCGGTCGGGCGAGCTACTCGCTGCGCTCGCTCTTCAAGGACGAGCAGAAGCGCATCCTCGACGTCGTGCTCGCGGCGACGCTCGACAACGTCGAGCGCGCGTACGCCGCGATCCACGAGCAGCACGCGCCGCTCATGCGCTACCTCGCCGGCCTCGGGCAGCCCGTGCCTCGCGCGCTCCACCAGGCCGCGCAGTACACCCTCACCGCCGCGATCCGTCGCGAGCTGGCGCGGGGAGACGACCTCGACCTCGTGTCGCTCGAGGCGCTGGTGCTCGAGGCGCGAGAGACCGGCATCGTGCGACGCGGCAACGCCACGGCGCCCCAGACCACGAGCCCGCTCGACGACGGTGACCTGGCCGAGACCGCACGCGTCGCGCTGCGTGAGTGGATCGTGGCGGTCGATCGCGACGACGTGCCCGCCGAGCGGGTCGCGCTCGCGGCGAGCCTCGCGCGTTTCCTCGTCGAGAGCGGTCTGTCGATCGATCACGATCCCGCGCAGGATCGTGCCGTGCGTATGCGCGATCGGCTGCTCGCGGCTGGCGTCGTCCCCGCGTGGAACGAGAGCTTCGAGGCGCTGCTCGAGGCGCTCCGCATCGCGCCGCATCCGGGCCGCGCGTCCCAGCGCCCGCGCAGCGCGGCACCGCCTCCGCCTAGGTGACGTCCGCGACGTTCACGGCGCGGGCTCGAGCGTGACGCGCACGCGCTGGTCGCGATCGGCGCGCAGCTCCACCCGCGTGTCGACGAAGCCAGGCGCCGACACCTCGAGCACGTGACGGGTGCCACGGCGGACGCGGACAGGCGAGGTGGCGCCGGGGATGCCGTCGAGGCGCATGCGCGCATCGGCCCCCGCGGGCTCGATCTCGATCTCGAGCGACACGAACGTCGCGCCTGGCGCCACCTTCGTCGGCGGAGGACGCACGTCCGTCGAGGGCGGCGTGGGGATCGAGGTGGCCGGCGGCGTGGGACGCGTCGGGCGCTGCACGAAGCTCCGTAGGCCGAACGCGACGAGACCGACAGCGCACAACGCGGCGATGGTGATGAGCCCCCATCGCACGAAGGGCGAGGGAGGATCGACGGTCGGCTGAGCGTTCTCGACCGTGCTCGTGCGTGGCGGCGCGACCGGCGCGCTCGGCTGCGCGGGCGGAGGGCTC
>JAFLCL010000265.1 GCA_017303575.1 Deltaproteobacteria bacterium | reverse complement strand
AAGGCCGAGGGTGGCCGCGACGAGCCGCGCGACCTGCACCTTCTCCGCGGCACCGCGCCCCGCGATCGTGCGCTTCACCAGCGCGGGCGCGTACGAGGCGATCTCGAGCGATCGCTGCGCCCCCACCAACAAGACCACGCCACGCACGTGACCGAGCTTGATCGCCGCTGCCGCGAACTCCGCATAGAAGATGTCCTCCACGGCGAGCGCGCTCGGTGCGTACGTCTCGATGACCTCACCCAGCGCCCGGTGCACTTGCTCGAGCCGCACCTCGAGCGCGTCCTTCTCGCTCAGCTTCAGCACGCCCGCCGCCACGGCCGCGACCTTGGCGCCGTGGCGCTCCACGACGCCCCAGCCGAGGCGTCGCGTGCCCGGATCGATGCCCAGCACACGCAGGGGAGCGGTCGTTGCGCGGCGCGTGGGTGACGGGGCCATGAAGGGACGCGCGAGGCTACTGGAGTTCGTCCGGTGACGCCGCTGGCCCTCGCGCCGCGAGCGCCCCGAGCGAACTCGCGCACGGGCGGCAACCATTGACCGCGACGTGCACGGAGGGCGATCGTCGCGCGCGATGAAGCTCCCTCCTCCGCCTCGTCTCACTGGCCGCGCGCTCCGCGGCGTCGTCCGCGCGACGGACGCCGAGCCCGTCCGCTACATGCTCGGCAAGCTCCTGCGCGGCGACCTCGGCATCGACGCCGTGCGTGCGCTCCCCGAGAGCGTGCGAGGCGAGCTGCCGCTGAGCGCCAGGCCCGAGCAGGCACGTCGTGCGCACCCTCGCGCCACGCAGGATCTGCCGCTCCCCAGCGCCCGCCCGCAGAGCCGCGGCGCCGCCGCGTGGATCGCGAGCTACGCCGAGAAGAAGACGACACCGACGGAGATCACCGAGCGCGCCATCGCCGCCGTGAAGTCGCTCGCCGCCGAGCGTCCCTCGATGAGCCCGATGCTCTACGTCGACGAGGAGCGCGCGCGACGCGACGCCGCCGCGAGCACCGAGCGTCACGCGAACGGCCGCGCGATCGGCCCGCTCGACGGCGTGATCGTGCCCGTGAAGGAAGAGGTCGATCTGGAAGGGCGCGGCTACACGCTGGGCCTCAAGAAGAAGGCCGCCACGGACGTGAAGGACTCGACCGTGGTGCGCTGGCTCCGCGAGGCCGGCGCGATCGTGCTCGGTCACACGATGATGACGGAGCTCGGCATGTCGCCGCTCGGCGTCTCGGTTCAGCGTCTCTTGCCGCGCAACGCGATCGATCCGCGCTTCGCGGCCGGCGGCAGCTCCACGGGCTCGGCGGTGGCCGTGGCGATCGGTCTCTGTCCCATGGCGCTCGGCACCGACGGTGGCGGCTCGATCCGCCTGCCCGCTGCGTTCAACGGTCTCTTCGGCCTCAAGCCCACGTTCGGCCGCATCTCGCGCGCGGGCGACGGCTTCGGCGGCACGATGGATCACCTCGGCCCGCTCGGGTGCACCACGCACGATCTCGCGCTCTTCCTCGAGTCGACGAGCGGCGAGGACAAGGCCGACGAGCTCACGATCGGCAACCCCGGCTTCGACCGCGGCTGGCTCGCGTCGGCGCTGCGCCGCGGCGTGCGGGGCCTGCGCATCGGCGTGCTCGAGGACGAGATCGACGCGGCCGAGCCCGCTGTCGCCGCGGCGTGTCGTGATGCCCTGAGGACGCTGGAGTCCGAGGGCGCGAAGCTCGTCCCGGTCACGATCCCGCTCGCCAAGCACGCGACGGCGATTGGCTATCTCACGATCGGCCTCGAGGCGTTCGCCTCGATCCAGGAGATGCGTCGCACTGCGTGGGACGACATGGGCCCTGACCTGCAATTGCTCTGTCGCGCGATGAGCACGTTCGGCTCGGACGACTACCTCGATGCACAGCGCCTCCGTGCCGGCCTCCGTCGCGAGGTGGCTCAAGCGCTCCGCGAGGTCGACGCGCTCGCCCTGCCGACGTCGGTGCGTGGCGCCACGGAAGTGAGCGACGCCGACATGCGAGACGGCATGACGGACACCACTGCCCTCCAGGGCGCCTCGCGCTTCGTCTACATCGGCAACCTCTGCGGCCTCCCGGCAGGCACGGCCCCCGTCGGCAGAGACGCCCGCGGCATGCCCGTGGGATTGCAGATCATCGGAGACGCCTGGGACGAAGCCACAGTCCTCCAAGTGCTCGCCCACCTCGAGAGAGTGGAAGTCGCCAAGACGAGCGAGCCCAAGACCAAAGTCTCTCTCTTCGGCTGAGCGCCATTCGCCGACGACGAGCCGGTGTCAGCCGCCGAACACGTCCGCCTCGAGCGCTGATCTGACACCGCGAGGCGGACGAACGCGACCTCCTTTGGAGAGCCGCCCATGTTCGGATCACGGCTCGAAGCGGCGGATCCACACGAGCGTCGTTGAGTTCCGATAGAGCGCTTCGCCCTCGATCGAGTCGTCGCCCGCAAGGTACCCAAAGCCACTCCCGCCTCGGATCCACACCTGGTCACCTACGATCGGGTCGAGCCGCAGGCACTCGGTGGCCTCGGTAGGGAGGGTACCGAAGCCGAGGGCAGGCACTGCCGCGAACACCCGGACCGTGTCGCCGTCGGAACCACTGCACACCGTCGGCATGCCGCGTCCCTGTGCGACGGACTCGAGGCCGGCCCGAACGTCGACGATGACACTGCCGGTCGAAGACAGGAGTGTCGCCCGGCTCTCGTTGGGCGAGCCGAGATTGATGTAGTGGGCGAAACGAACATCTCGGGTGGGCCCCTCGAAGTGGGTCCCGGCTGGCAGCCCCGTTGGCGAGGTCGGGAACTCGCTGCCCGACCCGAGAGCCACCATCCCCCACCAAGGGTCCGAGATGTCGGGGACGTCGTTCCGGATTCGGTAGACGAGCATCCACCCACCCCCCAGCGTCGTCTGATCACAGTAGACGTCGCGCGGCAACAGGGGACCCGAGGCGTCCGGATCGACGAGGTAGAGCCCGTCGGTGGTGCCACCACGGGTCAGCGCATGAGCGCAGTCTTCGTAGACGCAACGTCCGTCGCGGCACGCTACGTCGCACGTCTCGCCAGCGGAAGCACCGCCACACGTCGCGGTCGCTCCACAATGGGTGATGCTCGACCGCGGATCGACGCAATCGGAACCACACAGAACGAACGGGGGCGGGCACGTCCCACCGACATCCCGGCACACGCCGTCGACACAGAACTCTCCCGACGCGCATGCCGCGGTGGGTCCGCATCCACCGCAGTTCGCTTCATCGGTCGACGTATCGACACATCGCCCGCTGCACGCGGCGAGACCGTCCGGACAGGTGGATGTCTCGCCGGCGTCGCTGCTCGGCAGCACGAACGCATCGACCGACGGGTCGACGAACGCGTCCACAGACGGGTCGACGAACGCGTCCACCGACGGGTTCACGAAGGCGTCAGGCATCGGGACCGAGGCATCAACACCTGGGCCGACACACTCGCAGGCAGAGAAAGTCCCACCCGCTTGGCAGCTCTGCACGCCAGAGGCGCCACCCACGCAGAGACAGGCCATGGTCGCACCTGGCACGCAAGTGGCCGCAGGTGCGGGGCACCCGGCGAGCGCACACGCTGCAGCCGCAACAACAGAAAGAAGTACGTTCCTCATCACCGTCTCCTGGAAGCCACCCCGTGGTCGCGGACCCAGGATCGAAGGCCTCGGGGTCGCAGTCAAGGCGTGCGCCTCAATCGCTGACTCGGAGCACTGCCTCACCGGATCCGGTGTAGGGCGGGGGCTCGTCCCCCGCCGCTCATGGCGCTCACGCACGCCCAGCCGACGGGATGTGCGAGAGCAACACGAGCGGCGGCTCGAACCCTGGCGGCGGCACGGTCTCACCGAGGCCCAACACTTCGAGGTCCGACGGGTCGAGGGCGGCGAGCTGCTTGCGCCGTTCATCGAGCCACTTGGCCGCGCTCCTCCCGTAGCCCTCGAGGGACTCGGCGATCGCGTCGAGCTCCTCTTGCTCGAGGGGTACGTCACGCAGGTAGGCGTGCACATCATCGAGCACGCCCTTGCACTCGGCGAGCTCGGCCTCGACTCCTTGCCGGACGATCTCCTGCCAGAGCGGCTGATAGAACTCGCCCTTGGGGAGGTACTCGAACAGGTTGGTGAACGACCACGTCTTCCACGTGGTGCTTCGCGTTGCCTCTTCGGGGCGCTCCTCGAAGAGGGTTCGGAGTTGCTCACGATCGTCGGGGTCCGGATAGACGTCGAGGGCCGCGAGGACGCGGGGCCGCCACTTCTCGAGGAAACGCGCGAGCGCGGCGACCTGCTCTGGCAGATCAGGATCGCGCGGCGGCCGTCGGGACCGAGACACGCGCCAGATCCCAAACGAGTTGTCCCCGCGAAGCCCCCGGGCGAGGAACACGCCCCGCGCGTGCTCGTCGGTCGTGTACCCCGCGAGCGCCACCGGCACCCAGAACCGCCCTTGCGCGATGGAGAAGAGGAACACGTGCAACCGACGGAGCGTCTCCTCGGCCTCGCGCGAAAGCGGCGCCATGCCTCGCTCGCGAAGCAGACGAAGGGGAACGCCCGGAGCGGGAGGTCGAGAGCCAACCGTCGTCATCGCGAGACGGTATCGTGCCTCGACAGCCACATCGGCGGTGTCGACAATTGACACGGGAGGGATCTCTCCTACTCTCCCCGCGTTCGAGACGGGCGCGTCGCCGTGCTGGCGACCCGTTCACCCAACGTGACCAGACAGGAGAATCCATGACGGAGAACCAAACGGTTCGCCGACGGCGCGTCGTCGTGCCCGGCGAGGACGAACAACCCTCCAGCGAGTTGGCCCGCGAGCTCGCGCAGCAAAGCGATGCGTTGAGTGCAGCCTACGACAAGGCCGCGGCCGCGATCGCTGGACTGCGGCTCGGGGTATCCGGCGCGGTCGCGATCGCTCAGCAGCAGGACCCCGACGACACGGACGCCACGATCTGGTCGCTCCGCTTCGCGAAAGACGGCGACGAATGGGCGCTGACCATCACGAAGTGGAACACGGACGAGCCCGAGTGGAACGAGCACGCGATGGAGCCGGCCCATGCCCCGAGGTGGATCCGGGAACGAGGCGCGAAGGTCCTCCCGGAGCTGGTCAAGAAGCTGCACCACAACGCCCGCGAGGAACTCGCGAGGGTGAGGGCGGCGACGGCAGAAATCGAGAGCTTCGCTGCCAACATCGAGAGCCTCAGCAAGGCGATCGGTGGGTCATGACAGCCTCGCGCGCCAAGAGTCGGCAACTCCCCCAGGTTGCCAAAGTCTCTCGCAAGGCATCCAAGCCGCTGGCTGAGTCCAGCGTCGGAGTGCGATTCGCACTCACTGTCAGCCATCGGACAGTAATCTCCGTCCTGCTGATCACGATCACGTACCTCATCATGCGCGCATGACGGCAGCGCTGGGTGACGGTTCCCGGCGCTAGACCGTGGAGCCTGCCGGTGCGGACGCGCGCCCCGGCAGGCTCGTCTATTCCAGCCACTCCAGAGGCACCAACTTTACGCCGTTCCGCCACTCCGGAAGTCCGACCACGCCGGGTACTCCGCCCCAAACATCCGTCCCGGCATGGTCGAGCACGATCAGCTGCAAGCGCCCGCGCGCTTCCAGGACGACACGCCCCAGGACCTGAAATGCCTTGCGAACCGCATCAACATCCTCGTCGCGCCAAGTAGGATCGGGCGATGCCTCCTCGCCCCGCGGAGCAACCAGGCGCTTCGGGAAGTACAGCTGACTGGGCTGATCAAGAATCATGAACGCGGGGATTGGACTGTGCTGCTGGGACAAGAAGAACTGATGCAGCGCAAGCAACGCTGCTAGGTGGTAGGAGAGCCAGTTCGATCCGCTACCGATCTCGGACAGAAGATCGTCGCGCTCGCCTCCAACGACCTTGATCGTAAGGTCGTTGATTTCGAGCGAGATAGGATGATCAGGGTGCTCAACGTCCAGTGAGGGCAACAATCTGGCCGCGTTGGCGTTGACTGCCGTGAGCGCACGCCGCTTCCGAGACTCAATGTCCTGCTCACGAAGTTCACTCTCGAGCGCGGCGACCCGCTCGCGCAGGCGCGCAACCTCGTCGACCAGCGCGCTGTCGCCTCCAATGCGTCGATGCAACGCCAGCGCCGACTCGAGATTGCCGACGAATCGCTCGGCGCGTTGAGTCGCGAACTGCAGGTCGCGAGCCTCCTTTGAACGGGCCGCGAGCGACCGCCTCCGCACCTGAACGGCGCGTAGCCGCTCCGACCCCTGCGAAACGTCGGCGCGCACGCGCTGCATTTCGCGATCGAACGCGGCAGGGATTTCCTTATCCACTCCAGATTCGTTCTCGACCTCCTTGAGCCTCCGGCCCAGAACCCGAAGCCTCTCGGCTGCCGACTCCGAGACGGTCCCGCACATGGGACAGTCTGCCTGACTCTCGGCCTGATCCGACAACCACTTCGACAACTGCAGCCTACCTCGTTGCTGCGCAATCGCCGACTCGTACTGCGCATTTCCAGAGGTCATGCGATCCATCTCAGAGAGCCGATATCGCAGCGTCGTCAACTCGCGCGAGACTTCCCGTTCTTCCTTGTCTAGATCTCGCAACTCGCGCACTGCCTCAGTAATGGTTGCTCCGGAGACCTCGAGTCTAAGGTCCGTTCGAGCCACAACCTCTTCCAGAAGACCAATCATCTGCTCGCGATCCAAGGTCTTGTCTGGGCGCGCAACGAGTCCAAGTTCCTGTGCCTCGCTAACGCGAGCTCTCAGCTCCGCCAGCCAGGCCGCGGAAACCTCCTGCGCGTTCTTGAGCTCACGCTCTTTTCTACGCAACTCCACCCTGAGCCGGTTGAGTTCAAACTGCTTGGCCATGAGCGCGGGCGTGATCGCGCCCAGCACGTACGGAAATATCTTCCGCAGCTTCTCTCGGTGCTCGTAGGTATTGGTCTTGAAAAACAGCACGTCCGGGTTGGCCACCACGTTTTGCGGCTGAAACGTGAACGCGGCGAGATCCCGAAAGCTCGGCCTCCCATCAAACCCCGACGCATCGTCATCGGATGAGAAAGACAGCTTCGACAACCCGGCCAACTCGTCGAACATGCGCTTGATGGAATCCGTTGTAGTGTTCTTCGAGACCGCCGCAGGAACCTCGGTAATACGGGCAGCCTCGAGCAAGAAGCAGTCATCGGTGCTGCGTTGGGCCCCCGGCTCTCTGCGAGCGATCAGCTTGTCACCTTGCTCCGTAGAGATGATGACGCCGAACCACGCGCAACTCTTTCTGATCGTATTGACTGGAATGGAACAGGAGCCGGATCCAAGGCAGTAGTCAACAATAGGAATCACGGCCGACTTGCCGGTCCGTGATGCCCCGCTGATGACGTTGACTTTTCCGATCTCAAACAACACACGACGCGGGCGAAAGTTCGCATTCCGCGGCCACAGAATGATTTCACGCAGCTGAAAGTGCATCAGAGCCTGACCTTCAGGGCATTGGTGACTTCGTGGAGCGAGAGTGACCCGCACCAGGTGCCCAATTTCTCGGCATCGCCGAGCAACCTGTTGACCTCGGCTGTCGCACCTCGCACCGCAGAGCGAGTCAGCGGGGTAACCTCTGCCGTCGCCCTGAGGCATAGGAGATGACAGGCTGAGCCGAGTTCAACCGACTGCAGGGTCAAGGGTCGCCACCGACGAGCCCGGTCCTGCAGTTGCAGCAGCACGTCTTGCTTCGAAACTGCTGCCTCGCCGAACTTCGAGGCAAACGCCCGTAGCCCCGACGCCAACCTGGTGCGACGCACAAATTCGGAAGTGGCCTTATGAAGAACGACTGGAAGCACGAAGAAGAGGAGCGGCAGTGGCGGTGAGGCACTGGTGGGATGAGCGGCGACGTAACCGCAGCAAAAACGCCAAAGGATCACCGCACCGATCGCGGGATTTTGGACGTTCTCAACTTCAGTGGAGAGCGAGCTCATTTGGCACCATTTTCTCTCAGCCTTCCGTCATAGTCCGGATGCCACCCAATAATGAGCGTGTCCGCAAGATGATGCATGCAACCAGGAACAAAGTGCTCGGGTGGCGTCATGGCTTGCACCTGCGCCGTGGTCTCCATGCACTCGAAATACACCTTCTGACCGATCTCTTTCGGGTCGCGTCCTTTAAACTCCAATGTGCATCTGCCGCGCTTGTTGCTCCACGTGCGCTTGAGGCGCTCGTTCAGATCCGCAAGCGAACTTTCGTCCACTTCGCCACTCATGGCCCAGGCGGTTCGGTCGGCAGCCGCCATAAGGAAGTCGTTGACAGCGCCGAGCTTGGTCTCGTGCGGCAGTTCGATGAGGTCGAGTTGTCTCACGAACACTCGCGGCATGTGACTCTGCGCCATGTCGCTACTCGGTTTCTCTGCACGGCTCATGAGGATCGTTTCGCGGTCTACGCTTCTGGCGTACGACCTGTAGGTGTTGTAAAACTCGTCTCGACTCAGAACGGCGGGCAGGCCCTTTTCGAGAAGCTCGTCGAGCCGTCGTTTCACAACTCCACAAAGGTAGTCAGCAATGTGCCGCACCTTCGACAACGAGACAGGATGACGCCTGATCAGCGCCTCCACGTCAGCCTGCGGGCTTCCGCTTCCAGTCTTCAGCTGGAAGTTGCGAACCATCAGATTCAGACGATCGGCGTTCCCCGTGAAGACTCGCTCTACGAACGGAGAAATCTCATCGGAGAGCTTCGCCTTCGCCGAATACTTTGGCGACGTTCCCCATAGCTTCTTGCGGGCCTGTCGGATGGCGGTGTCCGCCTCACTCTCGGTCTTGGCCTTGGCGAAGGAATCTACGATCTGTCCGCGCACTGGTCGCGAGACGTAGATCTCGAATGTCGTGGTTTCGGGATTGCAACTTCCCGAGTCCACAGTGTCCATCCAGTTGGCGAAAGTCTTCCAGAGCGATTTCGCCCGATCAGAAACCGGATTCGCCGTAAGGGCGCTCTTGCCCTGAACGAGAGTGACCTCCCCTGTAGCCGCCTCGACTGCCATGTCGTCGAGGACTTCCAGGCTGCAGAATGAACCTTCAGGAGCACCGAGCAGCAGTTGCGTTAGACGTGTGTACTGAAGCCCAAACCCCAACGCTTGCCCAGGGACTTCCGTCTTCCTCTTCTTCGCCGTCGCGGTCATGTTGATGTCGAGGATAGCGCCCCTTGTCCCGGCGATCATGCTCATTGGCCACGGAGCCTCGCCAGCTCCGCGCCGGTCATCGGTCCGCGCAGGAGCGACATCGCCCACCTCGGCTGCAACAGCGACAGCTCGTTGCTACCCGCCGTGCGGGACAAGAACCACCGCGGTCCGAGGCGCTGCACGATCGTGTCGATCGGGCCCTTCTTCTTCTCGCCCAGGCCCTCGATCACGCGGTTGCGATCGGGCTCGGTCTGTAGGCGGCCGATGAGCCAGGTGCCGGCGTTGCTGAGGGCGCGGTAGTCGAGGTCCATCGGGTTCTGGGTCGCCACGACGCACCCCACGCCGAACGCCCTCGCCTGCTTCATCAGCGCGACCATGGGGCGCTTCGTCGGCGGGTTGTGGGGGTGCGGCGGGAGGAACCCGTAGACCTCGTCGAAGACGATGAGCGCCTTGAGCTTGCCCGTCCCGGGCTGCGAGCGGGCCCAGGCGAGGGCTTCCTCGAGCACCACGCCCAGCGCGAGGGCTCGCTCCTCGTCCTGCAGGTGCGCGACGCTGATGATCGTTCCGGGCGTCCTGTGCTCCACGGGCGCCATCCACTTGCCCACGTCGAGGTCTTGCCCTTGTCGCCAACGCGCGAGCGAGCTCGACGCGATCAGCGTGTTGAGGTCCGCCGCGAGGTCCATGCGCGACTTCTCGCTCATGTATGTGTCGACCGGCAGCACGCCGATCTCCGCGAACGGCGGCGTGAAGACGTCGGGCACGAGCGAGCCCAGATCGGCGGGCTTCTTCTCGCGATGACGACGCTCCGCGATCGTCGTGAGCAGCGCGTGCGCGCGGCTCTGTGCTGGATCCGGATCGCGCCCCATCAAGCGCAGCAGCATCGAGACCGACGCTTCCAGGGTGGAGCGTGCGCCGTTGATGTCGTGGTCCCAGCGCTTGCTGCGGCGCTCTAGCGCGGAGAGCAGATGCAGCGGCTCGCCTCCATCGCTGCCCGGCGTGATCACGCGGACGTGCGTGCTCTCGCAGTACTGACGGAGCGCGTCCTCGCTGATGCCGCTCGCGATGAGCTGCTTCTTCCGCTCGGCTGCGGCGGCAGCCACGAGCGGCGCATCGGCGACGTTGTCTTCATCGCCGCGCGCGGCCTCGACCCAGGGCGCGATGTGCGCTGCGTCGAACGAGGGGAACGCGAGCTTGAGGTTTGCGAGGTCGCCCTTCACGTCGAGCAAGAGCACGGGGATCTTCGATCGCAGCGCCTCCTCGACGAGCACCGTGATGAGGCCCGTCTTGCCCGAGCCCGTCATGCCGACGACCACCGCGTGCGTCACGAGGTCGTCGGCATTCAGGAGGAAACGGCCCTGGTCCACACCGCGCACGGTGCGACGCGCGCCCATCTGGAACTGGAGCTTCACGAGGGCGCTCGATTCATGGGCTCAGGTCCCGCCGCTGTTCGGATCGTTTGGGTCCGAGGGCTTGCTCGGATCCATGAACGGCGTGGGGTCGATGATGTCGAGGTTGTCGTCGCCACCGCCACCGCCGCTGCCGGGGCTCCTGCGCTCCGCGAGACCGAGGAGGATCAGGTAGTCGCGACGCTTCACGACGATGCGCGCGATGGACGCCCACTCGACGTACCAGTCGCGGAGATCGAGCAGCGCCTCCTCGTACTTCTCCTCGGCCTTCAGCGCGGCCTCGTCGACCTTCATCTTGTCCTTCGCGCGCGCGGTGTTCACGAGCGCCGCGAGCTCGCGGCGGCGCTTCCCATCGACCCCCACCTGCGCGAGACGCGCGAGCGCCTCGCGGCCGTCTTCGGTCTTGTCGAGCTCGTTGAGCCGCTCGAGGAGCGTCGCCACGTTCTGCACCGCCTTGGGACCGACGATCGGCGCGATCCCGGTGAGGACCGACTCGTGCGCGTCGGGGAAGCGCGTGAAGGCAGCGCCGATCATCCCGATCAGCTCCTCGTCGCTGTCGTCGAGCTCCTTGGTCGCCATCGCGACCTCGATGTCCGTCGTGCGCGTCGGCAGACCGCGCGTGACGATGGCGAGCAACGCTTGCCCGCGCTCGGCCTCCGCATCGGTGAACCCGCGCTGCGCCATCGCAGTGCGCACGTTCGGCGCCCGGCCGATCCCGTACATCAACGTGAACGCACGATGAGGCGTGTCGAGCAAGGTCTCGCGTGAGACCTCATTGCCCGCGACGCGCCGCTTGAGCTTCCTCGGCATCCTCGAACCCCTTTGCTGTGAGCGCCCCAGAACAACCTCGCGGGGCGTGGAAGGGCGACTGAATGCCAAGGCGGCCACCACCAGTCAAGGAGCGATCGGATCGCGGCCGTCCGATTCTCGTGCGGACTTCAACGACAACGGAATCCTCCAGAAACACTGCGCATCTGGGCCCGCGTAGGGCGCCGGGAAGCCTCCGAGGAATGTCCCAGAGCCTCCGGGAAATGTTCGCGACCCCCGGGCGAATCCCGGAGGCCCCCGGCGAACGCGGTGAGGCCCCGGCGAAATCTCGGCGACCGTCGGGCTCGGCTCGACGAGCCTCGGCGGCATCCCGACCGGCCTCCTCGATATCCTGGGAGGCCGCCGAAGAATCTCGTCGGGCCGCCGGGGAATCCATGAAGGCCCCGGGCGAACGCGAGCAGGCCGACGGGCTTCGTCGTGGACCCGACGCGAAACCCTGCGACCTCCCGACGCCGCGGCGGATGCTCCCTCTCCCGAGCCCGAAGCCTCGCGCGAGGAGCCCCAGCCTCGTCGCGCGGAGCCCGACGCCTTCTTCCGCGAGCCCGTGCCCCGACGACGTACGCCCGGTGCTCGTCGGCGAAGGGAGCGCCGCACCTCGGCAAGCCCCGCGGCCCCAACGACGGGACGAGCGAGCTCGAAGCGTACGACTCGGTGCTGGACGGACGCGCCCACCGACGCACGACCCGAGCCCGACGCGCGTCGGAACGAGCTCGGTCCGCGAGGCGAGAACACCTTCGCGCGCTCGGGTTTCTCGACGACCGACGAACACGACCCGCGCGGAGTGACCCACGGACGGTAGGTTGCCCTCGCCTCATCAGTCGTCGCGCCGTGGCAGCCACTCCACGACGGCCCGGCCGAGATCGCCCCCGTCTTCTGCTCGCAGCGCACTCGTGAGT
>JAFLCL010000264.1 GCA_017303575.1 Deltaproteobacteria bacterium | reverse complement strand
GCGAGCGCCTGGCGGAGCGTGCGGACGACGGAACGGCCACCGGCGCGCTGCGCTCCGCCGAGCGCTGGCTCGCGATCGGCGATGGCGCGCGCGCAGAGGAGACCGCGCGCACGGTGCTGCTCGAGCATCCCGCGACGCCGAACCCTCGCGCACAGCGCATCGTCGGCCACGCGCTCTTGCTCCAACGCCAGTTCGCATCGGCCGCAGAGCTCCTCGCGACGATGCCCGCGGGCACGAGCGAAGAGGCCGCCCGCCGCGCGCTCCTGCGCGAAGCGATCGCAGGCGCAGGCCTACCCGCGCTGAGCCACGAAGCCGTGCGCTGACTAGGGCCCGATCGCCCCTCCTGCCTCGTCGTGGGGGCTGGGTGATCCGCTCCGGGGTGTCGTGCTACACGTCGGCATGGCACCGCTACCTCTGGCGTTCTTCGAGCGTCTTCCCAAGACCGACCTGCACGTCCACCTCGATGGCTCGCTTCGTCTCTCGACGATCCTCGAGCTCGCGCGTGAAGGTGGGATCGAGCTCCCGGGCAAGACCGAAGACGAGCTCAAGCGTGCGATGCACCTGGGCGAGAACACGGGCTCGCTCGTCGAGTACCTCAAGGCCTTCGACGTCACGCTGAAGGTCCTCCAGAACGAGGACTCGCTCGTGCGCGCCGCCCGCGAGCTCGGCGAGGACGCTGCGCGAGAGAACGTCCGCTACATGGAGGTGCGCTACGCGCCGATGCTCCACACCCGCAAGGGCATGCGTCTCACGGCCGTCGTCGAGGCCGTGCTCGAGGGACTGTGGCAGGCGAAGGAGCGCTACGGCATCGAGTCGAACACCATCCTCTGCGGCATCCGCAACATCTCGCCCGAGAGCTCGCTCGAGATGGCCGAGCTCGCGGTGGCCTACAAGGGTCGCGGCGTCGTCGCGTTCGACCTCGCGGGCGCCGAGTACGACTACCCGCCCAAGCACCACCTGCCTGCGTTCCAGCTCGTGCGCGACAACAACTGCAACGTCACGATCCACGCGGGCGAGGCCTACGGACCGGCCAGCATCCATCAAGCGATCCACCAGTGCGGCGCGCACCGCATCGGTCACGGATGTCGCCTGCGCGAGGACGGCGATCTCCTTCACTACGTGAACGATCACCGCATCGCGCTCGAGTGCTGCCCGAGCAGCAACGTGCAGACGGGCGCCGTGCGCGACCTCGCGTCCCACCCTCTCAAGCTCTATCACGACCTCGGAATTCGCGTGACGATCAACACGGACAACCGCTTGATCACCGACACCACGGTCTCGAAGGAGCTGTGGCTCTGCCACACGCAGATGGGCATGACGCTCAGCGAGATCAAGCACATGGTGCTGAACGGCTTCAAGGCCACGTTCCTGCCGTTCCACAGCAAGCAGGCGTTCCTGCGCCGCATCGGCAAGGAGCTCGCGCAGTTCACCGAAGAGGGCTTCGCAGCCGAGGCGAGCACCGTGGGCGACGGTCCTCCCACGAGCGAGCGGGCCGCTGGGCAGGCGTGACGGCAGGCAGCCGGGCATGACGACGCGCGGGGGAAGCGCTGTCGGCGTCGCCACGGTGCTCACGTGCGTGGCGGTCTCGGGATGCGCGTGCTCGGTCGGTCGCACGCCCGACGACTCGGGAGCCCGCCTCGACGCACACGGCGCCGACGTCGTCTCGATCGATGCGTTCGATCCCGCCGACGGAGCGCTGCACGACTGCGCGTTCGTACGCACGGATCGCCCACCGATCCCAGCCGTGCCGCGAATCGGCCCGGGTCGCGAGACGATCGATCTCTCACGCTGGGGCATCGCGAGCGACGGTACGGACGCAGAGGCCACGACGAACGGGCTGAACGCCGCGCTCATCGACGCCTCGATGCGTGGCATCGGCGAGGTGCACGTGCCGGCGGGTGAGTACCTCCTCGGCGTCACCGTCGAGCCGCGTCTCACGACCGGCCTCGACATCCCCGACGCGATGAGGGTCGTGTTCGACCCGGGCGCGATCGTGCGCATGCGTCCCAACGCGAGCCGCGATCAGTGCCTCGTGCGCATCACGGGGCACGACGTGTGGATCGAGGGGGGCCGCTTCATCGGCGACCGCGACGCGCACACCTTCCCCGAGGGCGTGTCGCTCGACGGAGGCATCCTCCTCGACGAGGCACACGTCTTCTGCATCGAGGAGAGCAGCGAGCGCATCGAGATCGCGCGCGTCTACGTCGAGGGCGCGGTGGCCGACGGGATCTTCGTCGTCGCGCTCGACGCGCCGGGCGCGCACGCGAGCGACATCTGGATCCACGACAGCGAGCTCGCGCGCAACGGACGTCAGGGCATCTCGATCGTCGGCGCGCGCCGCGTGCGCATCGAGGACAACTTCATCCACGACACGAACGGCATCCAGCCGGAGTTCGGCATCGACGTCGAGGCGCCGCGCTACTCGAACGCCGACATCTGGATCCACCACAACCGCTTCGAGGCCAACGTCGCGGGGCACGTCGCCAACACGGACGGCCGGAACGTCTGGATCGAGGACAACGACTGCGTGCAGGGCACGCTCGCGCGCGAGCGCGGCGGTCACCGCGACGCGCCCATCTTCTTCCACGATCACACCGAGACGACGATCGTCGACAACCGGATCGAGATGAGCGGCGGCACCGAGGGCGGCGGCGACTTCGCCATCCGCGGCGAGATCCACCACGCCGACGATCGTCCCGGCCTCGCCGAGCACGGCACCATCATCGAGCACAACACGGTGGTCGGAGGTGGCATCCACTCCGATCGCTTCGATCGCACGTGGATCGAGCGGAACGTCGTGCGCGAGGGCGCCATCTTCTCTGAGGACGTGACGTGCCACGTGCTGATCGACAACGACGTCGCCAACGCCGGGTCGTTCGGGGGACGCGACTACGCGCTGCGGCGCGCGCGCGGCTTCGACTCGGGCAACCTCTCCGATGGCGAAGACGTGTCGCTCGGCATGAGCCTCGACACGCCGACCTCGCGCGAGTGATCGCCTCCCACCGCGTGACCCGGCGTACCGCGACGAGAGCTGCGAGTCGGCGCCCGAGCACACGAGCCTCGAGCGCGATGCCCTGCCACTCAGCGGCGCGTCGAGACCTGCGTGCGGTCCTCGGTCACGGTCTCGCTCGCGCCGCGCTCTGCACGTGCGGGCTCGGGCGCTGCGAAGAGGCTCGCGACCGTGCGCTTCACGAGGTCGTACGTGGGCACGGCGCCACGTCGTCCGAGCTCGAGCGCGAGCGTCGACGCGAGCTCGGACGCCGAGGGTCGATCACCCGCGCTGCGCGACATCGCGCGCACCACCAACGCATCGAGCGCGATCGGCAGCGAGGGCACGATCGCGCGCGGCGCAGGGCCATCGGCGGCCCCGAGCCGATCGAGGAGCGCGAGCCCATCGAAGGCGGCGAACGGATGCGAGCCCGTGAGCATCTCGTGGAGCAGGATGCCGAGGGCATACACGTCGGCGCCCTGCCCCACGCGCTCACCCGCGGCCTGCTCCGGCGCCATGTAGCCGTCGGTGCCCTTCACCACGCCGGTGCTCGTGTCGTGCACCGCCGTCGCGGCGCGTGCGATGCCGAAGTCGAGCAGCTTGAGCACGCCGTCGTCCCCGACCACGACGTTCGAGGGATGGAGATCGCGGTGCACGACCCCGAGCGGTCGCGCCGCATCGTCGGTGAGCGCGTGGATCGCGGTGAGCGTCTCGGCGAGCGTGAGGCCGAGCGCGAGCGCGAGCTCTTCGTGCAGGCGCACGCCTCGCTGTCGCGCAGCCTCGAGCACCGCGCGCAGGGTCGGCCCAGGCACGTGCTCCATCACGAGCACGGTGGCGCCGTCGTCGTCTGCGAGGCCGTAGACCTGCGCGACGTGTGGATGGCGGATGCGCGCGAGCAAGCGCGCCTCGTCGAGGAACATGGTGCGGAGCTCGTCGTCCTCGAGCAGCTCGCGCTTCATCCGCTTGAGGACGACGGGACGCACGAAGCCATGCGGCCCTTCGAGACGGCCTCGAAGGACCTCGGCCATGCCGCCCAGGGCGAGCACGGACTCGACGACGATGCGCGTGCGCGCGAGCTCCACGCGGCGAGCATACGCGAGCCGCCCTACCGCAGGCCGAGCTCGCGCACGAGACGCTCGAGCGTCTTGCGATGGACGTCGGCCTCGGCGGCTGCGCGATCGAGATCGCCACCGACGCGCACCAGCAGCGCCTCGACGTAGGCGCGCTCGAAGCGTCGGTTCCATCGCTCGCGCGCGTCCTTGAGCGTGCCCAGGAGCTCGGGCACCTCGGCCCGCGCGAAGCTCGGAGGCGGTGCTGCGGCCCGAGGCGCGGCGACCGCGGGGAGCACGGCGACCGCGTCCGTCGTGATCGCGCCGAGCAGCTCGGGCGAGAGCCGAGAGAGATCGTCGCGCGTGATCGTCTCGGAGGCCGAGAGCGCCACGAGACGACGGATCACGTTGCGTAGCTCGCGCGCGTTGCCCGCCCACGGCAGCGACGCGACGGCCTCGATGCACTCGTCGGACAGCGTACGCGTGCGCCCCAGCCGGCTGGCCTCGAGGCTCACCATGCGACGCGCGAGCGGACCCACGTCGTCTCTCCGATCGCGGAGCGGCGGCAGGATCACCACCACCTCGGCCAGGCGGTAGTAGAGATCCTGACGAAACGCGTCGCGCGCGATCATCGCGAGGAGGTCGCGATGCGTCGCGGCGACCACACGCACGTCGAGCTGCACGGGTGTCTGCGATCCGAGCCGCTTGATCTCGCGACGCTCGAGGGCGCGCAGGAGCTTCGGCTGGAGATCGATCGGCAGCTCGCCGATCTCGTCGAGGAAGAGGGTGCCACCATGCGCCGCCTCGAACGCGCCCGCGCGCGCGCGATCGGCGCCCGTGAACGCGCCCTTGTCGTGGCCGAACAGCTCGGACTCGATCAGCGTCGCGCTCACCGCGCCACAGTCGACGACCACGAACGGACCGCCACGCCGCGCACCTTCGGCGTGGAGACCTCGCGCCGCGAGCTCCTTGCCGGTGCCGGTCTCGCCGAGCACGAGGCAGCTCAGATCCGTGGGCGCGATCGTGCGGAGCAACGCCATGGCCTCGCGCATGGGTCGCGCGTGGCCGGTGAGGTCACCGAAGGACTCGACCTCGCGCGCGTCCACGCGCTGCCACTTCTTCTTCGGCGAGAACGCGAGCGACGTGTCGCCCACGCGCACGCGCGCGCCCGGCTCGAGGAAGGCCTCGGTCACGCGCGTGTCGCCGACGAAGCTCCCGTTGGTCGATCCGAGATCGCGCAGCACGTAGCGCTCGCCCTCGGCCACGACCTCCGCATGGTGCCGGCTCACGGTGCGATCGCTCAGCGCGAGCTCGTTCGAGGGCGCGGTGCCGATGCGGACGTGCGTGCCCTTGAGCTCCACGTCGCGTCCACGATCGGGCCCCTCGATCACCTCGAGACGCAAGCGATGGAGGACGACCGACACCTCACCCGCCTGACGCCGCACCTGCGTGCCCGCATCACCCGCATCGGCTCGCGTCACGGCGGTCGCCTCACGAGCTCGCTGTCGAGGTCGGCGCCTCCCTGTGTCGCGCGCCCGTAGCAGTAGTGCTGGCCCGCCGTCGTCGTCGCGCAGACCGCGTACTGCCCCCCCGAGAGCCGAGCGATGGGGAGCGTGGGACCGACCGGACGCGCGGACTCCGTCGCGCCGCTCGTCGCTGGTGGGAAGCGCGCGTCGACCGGCACGCGGCCCCAGCAGCGCAGCGATCGGCTCCCGCCGATCGAGACCATCGCGCAGGCGAGTCGATCGGCGAACGCGACATCCTCCACCCTCGCGTCGGCGGGCATCGTGGTCACGAGCGACGTGACGTAGACGCCGCCGGCCATCGCGTCGCGGTACGGATGATCGGGGCCCAGGAGGCCGTTGAAGCCGCCGTAGCCCGATGGTGATCCCCAGCACGCGAAGAGCGACTCGCCGCTCGTGCCCGTCGCGAGCGCGCACGCGACCTGCGCGCCCACCGCCACACGTGTCCACGCGGCGCCCCCGCTCGGGAGCGGCGCGAGCCAGGGAGTCGCGGGATTGCCGGACCCAGGAGGCGTCTGCGTGATCGATGGATGGCCCCAGCAGCGCATGACACCCGCGGCCGTGATCGCGCAGTGCGAGTTGTGGTGACCGTCGAGATCGACGATCTCGTCCGCGATCGTCCACGTCACGGGGGTCGGCGTCTCCACCACGCGGACGTCGGTGCTCCCGAGGCCGAGCACGGACTGCGAGTGCTGTGAGCCCCAGCAGTAGATGGCCCCCGCCGGACCTCGCGTGCTGTCGCGCGCGTACGCGCAGGTCCGACGCCAACCCGCGGCCACACGATCCCAGCCCGTCGCGCCATCGGCGGTCCCGACCTCGACCGGCGCATTGCCGACCAGGTCGCTCACACCGAGCTGCCCTTCGTTCGAGCGGCCCCAGCAGTAGAGCGTGCGATCGCAGGCGAGCGCGCACGCGTGATCTTCACCCACGGTCACGGCAGCCCAGCGCTCGTGCGCTGCAGGGAAGCTCACCGTCGTCGTCGGGAGCTCCACGTCCTCGGTACCCGCGTCTCGGTAGCCGGCATCGCCGGCGAAGCCCGTGCGTCGGTCGAGCGCGTTTCCCCAGCAGACGACTTCGTCCGCGACGATCGCACAGCCGAAGTCTCCGCCCATCGCCACCTGCGCGCCGAGCGGCGCCTCGCACGTCGGACCTGCGTCGGTGCCGCCGTCCTCTCCTGCGTCGAGCGGCGCATCGACCGCACTGGGTGCGTCGGGGCCTGCATCGCGCACGAGCGCTGCGTCGATCGCTGCCGCATCCACACCCGCGTCCATCGGCGCGCCGAGCACGCACACGCGCGCCTCGCAGCGGTAGCCGTCGATGCAGTCCGCGCTCGTCGCGCACGCGCGACCTTCGACCTCGACGGGCTCGTACCAACAGCCCGACGCGAGCAGCGTGATCGCGAGAGCAGCACACGTGATCGACGAGCGGTGCGTCATCAGAAGGTGCCTCCGAGCACGACGCCGGTGGGCCCGACGCGAAGGCTCGCCATGCCTGACGAGCCGTCGTCGCCGTTCGAGACCACCACGATCACGACACCCGTCGCAGCCACCACAGCGCCCGCGATCAGGAGACCTACGGCCGCATCCCCGAGGCTGCGGGCGCGCATGTCCGCGTCGATCGCGTCGCGCTGCGTGGTGTCCGGCGAGGTCGCGGTCGCGTGCTCCGACGCGGCGAGCCCGCTGAGCACACCGCCAGCGACGAGCCCCGCACCGCCGAGCCCGATCAGGGAGAAGCCCGTGATCTCGAGCGTATCGTCGGGCGCTGGCGGCGGCGTGACGGGCGCGACGATCGCAGGCACGTCGCGCTCGCGCTCCACCTGCTGACGCAGCGTGACGAGCCGCGCCTCGATCGCGCCGCGATCGTCGGTGTCGGGCTCCTCGGCGAGGTAGCGCTCGTAGGCCGAGATCGCGCGACCGTACTCGCCCTGGCTCTCGTACGCGCGCGCGAGGTTGTAGAGGAGAACGGCCTGCGGGTAGAGCGCGTGCGCTTCCTCGAGCAGCGCGGCCGCGCGCGCGAATTCCCCACCGCGGTAGGCGATCGAGCTCTCTTCGTAGAGCTCCACCGCGCGCGCACGGTCGGTCGCGCTCGGCCCCGCGGCCGCCCGACGCGCACGGCCCTGCGCCTCCACGCACGAGGTCCCGAGCCCGATGGCGAAGACCATCACGACGATCGTCACCATCGAGAGGGCCTCTCGGAGACGCGCGGCGACCGAAGCGGCTCGGCTATGATGACCGCAGATGTCTTCGGCCGAAGAAGTGCGGACGGACGTCGACGTGGACGCGCAGCACGTGAGCGCGCCCGGCGCGGCAGGCGCACCCGTCGAGATCACGGTGCCGATGCTGGAGACTCCGGTACAGCGCATCGGTCGCTACGAGATCCTGGGCCACCTCGCGGCGGGCGGCATGGCAGAGGTGGTGCTCGCGAGGCTGGTGGGACCGAGTCGCTTCGAGCGTCCCGTGGTCATCAAGAAAATCCTACCACAGCTCGCGAAGGAGCCCGCGTTCGTCTCGATGTTCCTCGACGAGGCACGGCTCGCGGCGCGAGTGCGACATCCGAACGTCGTGCAGGTGACGGAGCTCTCGGACAACGCGGGCGAGCTCTTCCTCGTCATGGAGTACCTCGAGGGCGAGAGCCTCGCGGGGCTCATGCGTCGCCTCGTCTCGCGACGCGAGAGCTTACCTCCGCACCTCGCGGCGCACGTGCTCGCCGAGGCCGCGAACGGCCTCCACGCTGCACACGAGCTGCGCGACGACGAGGGTCGCATCGAGGGCGTCGTGCACCGCGACGTGTCTCCGCAGAACCTCTTCGTCGGCTACGACGGCACGGTGAAGGTGCTCGACTTCGGCGTGGCGAAGGCCGCCGATCGGCTCACGCAGACCGAGGCGGGACAGCTGAAGGGCAAGATCGAGTACATGTCGCCGGAGCAGGCGCAGGGACGGCCGCTCGATCGACGCTCGGACGTCTTCGCGCTGGGCGTGGTGCTCTACGAGGCCGCGACCAACAGACGCCTGTTCAAGCGCGACAACAAGCTGCTCGCGCTCAAGGCCGTGAGCGAAGCGGCCGTGCGACCGCCGAGCGCCGTGGTCCCCGAGCTCCCGCGCGAGCTCGACGCGATCGTGATGCGCGCGCTCGCGCGTGGTCTCGACCAACGCTACGCGTCGGCGGCGGAGATGCGGGCCGATCTCGTGTCGTTCGTGAGCGCACAACGCACGGCACGCCCGCCCGACGTCGAGCTCGCCGCGCTGATGCAGCGCCTCTTCGAGGAACGCATCCAGGAGAAGCGCGACATGCTCCGTCGGGTCAGCGCGGGCTCGCACCTCACCCACGTGCCGCAGGCCGAGGTCGACGTGGCGGTGGATCTCGGCGCCGTCGACTCGCAGCCGCGCGAAGGAGCCGATCTCGACACCTCGACCGAGCGCATCGGGAGCGAGCGCACGGGGTCACTGGGGCAGGTGTCGCTCGTCGGTGAGGCGGCGGCGCCTGGTGCTCGCACCTCGATGCTCGCGCTCGGCGGGGTCGCGGTGTTCGCGGGGCTGGCGTCGATCGGCGTCGCGGCCTCGTTCGCGTTCGATGCGGCCGAGACGGCTGCGCCCGTCACCAACGTCGCAGCGCAGATGCCAGCACCGATCGCGATCGAGCCCGCACCCGCTTCGAGCGAGGCGATGACGGCCACGCGCGCCGTCGCGCTCAGCATCGACTCCGTGCCGACCGGCGCGACCGTGTCCGTCGATGGCACGTCGCGCGGCCTCACCCCCCTCGTGCTCGAGCTCACGCGGAGCGACACGCCGCTCTCGCTGCGCCTCGAGCTCGAAGGTCACGAGCCGCTCGTCGAGGCGATCGTGCCCACCGAGTCGCAGCGCCTCCGCGTCACGCTGGTGCCCTCCCCTCGGAGGACGACGCGCGTGCGGCCCACGAGCATGAGCACCGAGAGCACCGAGCCTGCCGAGCCGAGGTTCGAGCGATTCGACTGACGCTCGATCAGAGCGCCCGCAGGCGGAACGAGGGCGTCAGCGCGACCGAGACCACGACCTCGCGCACGTCACCCTGCGTGCGGCGCGACACACGCTGCACCGCGTCGAGCTCGCAGGTGTCGGCGGCGCTCGGCGGACGTCCGTGCGCGAAGCGGTACATCGTGCGGCCGAAGCAGGACAAGACCGCCGGGCTCTCCGCGATGCGATCGAAGAGCTCGACAGCGTCCTCCACCGGCTCGCCCTCGGGCGTCGCGCCGTGCGCGTCGACGACCTCACCGTTGTCGATCGTGCGGAAGGCACCGATCGCGTCGTAGCCCTCGAAGGTGAAGCCGAGCGGGTCGATCTGATCGTGGCAGGTGCGGCACGCGGCGTTGGAGGTGTGGGCCTCGAAGAGGTCCCGGTTCGTCACGATCTCGCGGCCCTCTTCGTTCTCGAACATCGGCGGCTCGATCTCCGAGAACTCCCGACAGAGCAGGCGATCGACCATGCGCGCGCCGCGCAGGATGGGCGAGCCGTAGCCCTCGTGCGCGTGACCCGCCAAGAACGCCGCACGGGTGAGCACGCCGCGTCGCTCGGTGGCGGGCAGCTGGACCTCGACCCACCCGTCCTCACGCGTGCCCGAAGGGATCGTCACGTCGTAGAGGCTCGCGAGCCGCGGCGTCACGAACGCGGTGCGATCGAGCAGCACGTCGACGAAGCTGCCGCTGCCCTCGAAGAGCACGTGCGACACGAAGCGCTCGGACTCCTCGACCACGTCGTCGCGCATCGCGTCGTCCCACAGCGGATAGAGGTCGCTCGCCTTGGTCTCGTTGCGCACGCGATCGAGCGAGAGCCACTGCTCGATCACGCCCACCACCATGCGCTCGGCGCGCGGGTCCTCGAGCATGCGACGGACCTCGACCTCGATCTCGTCGTCGGTGCGCAGGGCATCGGCGCGGGCGGCCTCGAGCAGCTGCGCGTCGGGCGTGGAGCGCCAGAGGAAGTACGAGAGGCGCGTCGCGAGCTCGTAGGGCGTGAGCTCGGTCGTCTGCGCGCCGAGATCGACGCCGTCGTCGATGCGGTAGAGGAACTGCGGCGAGAGAAGCAGGCCCTCGATCAGCACTTCGGTGGGGACGCCGACGTCACGAGGATCCTCGGCGCGCACCTCGTGGAAGAGCGAAACCCAGCGCTCCTGCTCCTCGGCCTCGAGCGGCCGTCGGAAGACGCGTTCGCCGAGGCGAGACACGATCTGCGCCTCGCAGCGATCTGCCTCCGCGCCCTCGAGCTCGCAGCCGAAGATCTCTTCGCGCAGCGCCGCGTCGCCCTCGATCGCCGAGGCGACCGCGACCGCCGTGCGACGCGCGGCGAGCCCGAACGCGTCCTGCGTGTTCTGATCGACGAGCAGGCGCTGCGCCTCGTTGTCGAGACCGACGCGTGAGCGCGGATCGGAGAGCGCGGGGCGCGAGATCTCGGCGTAGGGGAAGAGGTCGCGCAGCGAGTTCGTGTGCTCGATGGCGGTGAGACGACGCATCGGCGTGTGAGCCGCCGCTTCGTCCTCACAGCGCGCGCTCTCCTCACGCGACAGCTGACTGAGGTGTCCGTCGCAGCCTGCGAGGACGACGACGAGTGCGGCGAGCGAGGAGCAGCGCATGCGAGGCCTCCGTGAGCGCGGCCCGCGAGTGAGCCGCGTCGAGCCCATCAGCAGCATGCGTGCCGAGCACGCGAGGCTTCGTTCTCTGCGAGATCGCGGGGAAGCGCGTCTCGCGCGGCGGAACGAAGAACGCTCTTCGCTCCGGCGCTCGAGCGCGCGGAGCACGCAGCGCTCCGCCTGCGCGCGCGCTCGACGCGAGATCCCTTGGATTCCTGGGCTCCCGGTGCGCGGCACGGCGGCTGCTCTACGTGCCTTCGGAGGAACGACGATGCGACGACGCAGCTTCATGAGCAGCCTGGGTGCAGGCGCAGGCCTGGGACTTCTCGGACAGACCGGGCTCTTCGGTGGCCGCGCGAGCGCCGACTGTGGCGCCACGCCGAAGCGCCTGCTCGTCGTCGTGTCGAGCCACGGCAACTACGCGCCCGGCTACCGCTTGCCGCTCGGCAGCGTGCGCGAGCCGATCTGCAGCGATGGTCCCGATCGCGAGGTGTCGCTCCACGGCTTGGACGAGGACGAGCTCAGCCCGATCCTCCAGCCGCTCCACGCCTACCGCGATCGCATGCTCGCGCTCGATGGCCTGACGATGACCTCCGCGTGGGTCAATCGCCTCCCCTCGCCGTTCAACGAGCACAACCGCGGACAGCTGCACGCGCTCACCGGCGCCAACGGCACGGTGCGCGATGGCGTGGTGGTCTCGAGCGGCGCGTCGCTCGATCAGATCGTCGGCTCGGTGAACCACCGCCAGAGCACGCGCACGAGCCTGAACGTCGGCATCCGCACCATCGGCACGACGCCGATCTCCTACCGCCTCGATCGCTCGCCGGTGGGCTCGGCGCAGAGCCCTCGCGACGTCTTCGACGCGCTCTTCGGCAGCGCGCCACCGCCGCGCACCGACGTGCGCGCGACGCGCGTCGCGAGCGGACGTGCGCGCCTCTTCCGTGCGCTCGATCGCGAGTACTCGCTGGCCCGCGACGCTCACGCGCTCGGGCGCGCCGACCTCGATCGGCTGGCCGCACACCGCGAGCTGATCGCGAACGTCGCCGCGAGCCTCGACACCGACGAGGTCCTCTGTGGTGCCGGCGCCGCGCTCCCCGACGCACCGCCGACCGGCAGCTCGCCTCC
>JAFLCL010000263.1 GCA_017303575.1 Deltaproteobacteria bacterium | reverse complement strand
TGGTGGAGGCGGCGGCGCAGGCTGCGTCGTGCTCCGTGCGATCGGCGGCGCGACGCGCCCCACCGGCGCGACGCTCAGCCCCTCGACCACCGGCCTCTCGCTCCTGCCTGCGCACACTCGCTGATGAGAAAGACACCGCGAGGGGCGCGCGAGCGGGGGTCGCAACGCAGCGTCGGTGCGGAGACAACACGCGGAGCGGAGGCCCCCGCCCGCGTGACCCGTCCACTGGGTTTCATCTCGATGGCTCGCCCAGCGGGCGGTCGGCAATGAGTTGTCTAGGTCGAGGGACCTCTGGCCCCTCGAGCTCCCCCGGGTTCTCCCGTGCTCACTCACTCCGTGAGCTGCGCGCGTGTCCGATCGCCGGCTCGCCTCGTCGCTGCGCTCCTCGACTCGACTCCTGCTCCAGGGGGAGCTGCGCTCCCCCGCCGCATGGCGCCCCCGATTCTTTCTCCTTCTCTCAGGTCGATGGGTCACGCGCCGGGGGCGCGGAGCACACCGAGGTGGGTGTGCCCGAACGCGCTCGCGTGCTTGAGGCCGTAGCCGAACATGCGGTCGAAGCCCACGTGGCCGGCCCACACCAGCGCGATCGCGATCGAGAGAGGGTGCGCGAGCAGCACGCCGGTCAGGCCGAGCAGCGCGGGGCCGAGGGTGCTGTGCGTGAGGTTGTACGCCGCGGCGCCCACGCGCGGGCCCGCGAGGTAGCCCACGAACGCGACGTCGGGCACGAAGAAGAGCGCTGCGAAGAGGCCCCAGCCCGCGGCACCGAGCTGCGCGTACGCCAGCGTCGCGACGATGAGCAGCGCGGCGCCTTCGACGCGCAGGATCACGCGGGGCGTGCCCGAGACGGTGGGCGGGGCGTGCGTCGCGTCGGCGGGGGCGGCAGGGGAGAGGTGCGAGGCGTGGATCGTCGAGGTCGTCATGGTCGTGCTCCTGTGTGGGGACGAGTCGACTGTGGGCGCGGATCGCGCTCGTGAACATTGTGCGAATGCGTTCAACCGCTCATTCTCTTTCGATGAGCACACCCGAGCCCTCCTGGGACCTCTACGGCGCCTTCCTCGCGGTGATCCAGCACCGCTCGCTCTCGGGCGCGTCGCGCGCGCTCGGCGTGACGCAGCCCACGGTGAGGCGACAGATCGAGAGCCTCGAGTCGCAGCTCGGTGTCGCGCTCTTCACGCGCAGCCCCAACGGCCTGCTCCCGACCGAGCTCGCCAAGGCCACCGTGCCGCACGCCGAGGCCATCGCCGCGAGCGCGCGGGCGTTCGTGCGCGCGACCTCGGCGCCCGCCGATCGCGAGGCTGGAACGGTGCGCCTCACGGCGAGCGAGATGATCGGTGCGGAGGTGCTGCCTGCCATGCTCACGCGCCTCTCGATCGCGCGGCCCGAGATCCAGGTCGAGCTCGTGCTCGACGACCGCAACCAGGACCTCCTTCGTCGTGAGTCCGACGTCGCGGTGCGCATGATCGCGCCCACGCAGAAGGGCTTGGTGCAGCGCCGCGCGGGCGCGATCGAGCTGGGCTTCTTCGCGAGCGAGAGCTACGTCGCGCGGCGCGGCGTGCCCACGTCGCTGTCTGCGCTGTCCTCGCACCGGCTCATCGGTCCCGATCGATCACGCGCCATGCTCGATGGCCTCGCGGCGGTGGGCCTCGCGCTCTCCCCGCGCGACTTCGCGCTCCGCACCGACAGCACGATCGCCCAGCTCGCGGCGGTGCGCGCAGGTCTGGGTGTCGGCGTCGCGCAGCTGCCGCTCGCGCTCGCGCCGGTGCCTCTGGTCCGGGTGCTGCCGCGTGTGCGCTTCACGCTCGAGGCGTGGGTGGTCACCCACGAGGACCTGAAGAACGTCGCGCGGGTGCGGGTGGTGACGGACCACCTCGCGAACGAGCTCGCGGCGTATGCGAAGACGCCGACCGACGCGCGGGGCACGTCGCGCGCCCCGGCCACACGACGAGCGTGATCCTTGCGGCCTGCGCGCAGATTGACCACCGTCCCCCCATGAACCTCCCGCCGCTCCTGCCGGGAACGCGCAACCTGTTGATCGCCACGCTGCTCGTGTTCGTCGCCTACGTGGTGCTGAGCCGCGGGGTAGGGCTGCCGCTCGCGTCGTGGCTCGCCATCGCGCCGATGCCCTCGGTCGGCTGGGCATGGCAGTGGGCGACGCACTGGATGGTGAGCGAAGACGGCGGCGGCGCGATCACCAAGCTCGTCGAGCTCGCGGTCCTCTACATCATGGGCTCGCAGTACGAGGCGATGGCGGGCTCGCGTCGCCTCTACGGGCTCTGGGTCTTCGGCGTGCTCGGCGCGGCCTTGGGCATCTTCGCGACGATCTGGATCACGCCGATCGCCCCGTTCGGCGAGGCCTCGATGACGAGCGCGCTGCTGTGTGCGCTGGCGGTGCGCACGGCGGGGCGCGAGGTCACCGTGCCCGTCCTCGGCAACACCAGCCCGTGGCTCTTCGTCGTCGTGTTCGCGGCCGTGGCCCTCCTCAACACGATCTACTTCCAGTTCGCGCCCATCGTCGGCTCGTACGCAGGCGCGTGTGGTGCGGCGTACGTGTTCGAGCGCTGGGTGCGCTTCGAGGGTCCGAAGAAGAAGGCGCCTGCGCCCTCGTCGGGCCCGCGCACCAAGGCGCGTTTTCGTGTGATCGAGGGGGGCGGCCAGAGCAGTGATCGACAGGGCAGCGACGACGAGCGTCCGAAGTACCTGAACTGATCACGCACCCGTCACGGCGAGCGGGCACGGGCCTCGGCGTGGTGTAGGCTCGGCGCGCCATGGGTCGCATCTGGGCCATCGCGCTCAACACGTTCCGTGAAGCCGTTCGTGATCGTGTGCTCTACGGTGTCGTCGGCTTCGGCGCGCTCGTTCAGCTCTTCGCGCTCGCGCTCGCCGAGCTCGCGCTCGATCAGCAGGCGCGCGTCGTGCGCGACGTGGGCCTCGCGAGCGTGTCGTTGTTCTCCGTGATCGTCGCGGTCTTCCTCGGGAGCTCGCTCCTCTACAAGGAGATCGAGCGCAAGACGCTCTACGTGATCCTCCCCAAGCCCATCCGGCGCGACGAGCTCTTGCTCGGCAAGTACGTGGGGATCGTCGTGACGGCCGCCGTCTTCATCGGCCTCATGGGCTCGCTCCAGCTGCTCTTGCAGGCGACTGTCGCGGGGCTGCCCGGCTTCGTGACGGTGCTCGTGATCGGCGGGCTCGGCGCCGCGCTCGGCGGCGTCGCGTGGCGGACGGGCGATCCCACGCTGTCCTTGCCGCTCTTCTCGATCGTCGCGCTCGGCGTGGGTGCAGCCATCGCGACGGCGACGGGCATCGACGCGCTGCCGATCGTGTGGGCGCTGGTGCTCGTGGTCGGCGAGGTCGTGCTGCTGACGGCGGTCGCGATGTTCTTCTCCTCGTTCTCGACCCCCTTCCTCACGGGCGCGTTCACCGTCGGCGTGTGGCTCCTCGGTCGGTCCGCCGATGACATGGCGAGCATGCGCTCGCGTGTGCTGCCCGAGCTCTTGCGCACCTTCCTCCACGGCCTCGCGTGGGTCGTGCCGAACTTCGATCTCTACGTGCCGAGCCATCGCTTGCTCGAAGGCGCGATCGAGGGCCAAGAGCCTGCGGTGATCTACGTCGCGACCTCGCTCGGCTACGGCTTCGCCTACGCCGGTGTCCTGCTCGTCGCCTCGGCGCTGGTGTTCCGACGCCGCGACTTCCTCTGATCCATGCCGCCCTCGTCCGAGATCCGTCCATCGGGCTCGCCGCCGAGGGCCTCGTCGCGGTGGTCCGTTCCGCCGGGGCTGACGCGCTCGATCGCGCGTGCCGCGCTGCTCGCGGGGTTGTTGCTCGCGGGGCTCGCGATCCGCGCGTGGTCCTCGTGCAGCGAGGAGCTCGCGCGCGCGGACGAGGCGCGCGAGGGCGGCGACGTGGAGTCGGCCATCGATCACTACCGACGCGCGGCGGTCTGGTACTTCCCAGGCAACGTGCGGGCGCGCGCGGCGCTGGAGGCGTTGATGGAGATCGGCGAGGACGCGCGCACGCGAGGCGATGCGACGCTCGCGCTCGCGGCGTACCGATCGGTGCACGGGGCGACGATGTCGGCGAGGCACGTGGTGGTGCCTCACGACGACCTCCGCGCGCGCGCCGACGAGGAGATCGCGACGCTGATGGCCGAAGGCACGGTGCCCCCGATCGACGCGCACCGCACCCCGGACGAGCGACGCAGCGTCTACCTCGCGATGCTGCGCGAGGATCGCGACGTCCGAACCGTGTGGGCGCTGCTCGCGCTGTTCGGCTTCGCCGCGTGGGTCACGGGCGCCGCGGTCTTCCTCGGCCGCGGCTTCGACGCGTCCGGCGACGTCATCGCCCGCGAGGCCCGCCGCTGGGGCACCGTCTTCGTGGTCGGCCTCGGCCTCTTCGTGCTCGGCCTCGTCCTGGCCTGATCGATCACTCTGCGTTCTCGATCACCACGCGCGCGCCCTCGGCGTTGCTCACCAGGAGAAAGACATCGTCGTCGCTGCGGGTCCCGATGAAGACGTTGGCCGCGGTGCCCGGCACGAGCATCGGGAGAATGAACTCGACGTCCACCACTCGGTCGCCGCCGGCGTCGAACCCCACGCGGTACTCCATGGACGCGAGCGGCGGCAGCGCGGCCGCCTCTGGGAAGCCGAGCGAGGCGGCCAGCGTCGTGAGCGTACGGTCGGGTGCCACGGCGACGACGTTGCCTTGGCGCACCGGCGTCGCGAGGTGGATGACCGAGAGGCGGATGTTCTCGTCGAGGTCGCTCGGCGCGTCTTCGAGCAAGAGCAGTCCTACGTCGCGTCCCATGGGAGCGTCGATCTCGTCGCCGTAGAACGCGAGCGTGTAGTCGTGGCCGTCGGCGAGGGCGTCGAGCGTGTCCTCGACGACCATGTCGCTGGTTCCCTCGCGCACGACGCGGAACGTGGAGGCGCCGGTCGGCGCATCGGTCTGCATCGACAGGAACGTGAACGTCAGGTCCGTCGCGATCGGTGTGTCGCCTGCGTAGACGTCGATGTCACCGGTGTCGCGGCCCAAGTGAACCACGCGAATCCGCGGGGGACCCAGCCGTCGAGCGTCCGTGCCGCCATCGCCGTTGGTGTGGGAGCTCGGCGCGTTGACCACCGAGCAGCCAGCGAGGAGCGTGAAGAACGTGAACGTCGAGAGGCGCACGTGGCTCACCATGTTCCCGTGGCTCCGATCCCCGCGCCCGCGGGCGAGGCCCATGGCGACAGCGTGAGCGACGCGCTCGCCGGTGCTTGCTCGCGGTCGGGAGGGAGCACGAACAAGAGCACGACGCCCGCGACCGCCGCGAGGCTGCCTGCGATCCACGAGATGTCGGCCACGAGGTTGAACGCCTCGAGCGTGCCGACCTGGCTGGGCGTGCACACTCCGCCGCGATCACGTCCGCAGCTCGACGCCAGCGACTGGTCCTCGGACTCGGAGAGCCCCGCGAAGATCGCGAAGCTCACGAGCAGCGCGCCTGCGCCGATCAAGACGCCGATGCCTGCCGGATGCACGCCGCCCTGCGAGGGTGGTGTCTCGGGTGGAGTCTGCGGAGGTGGATCGACCGCGGGGTCCGGCTCGGGCGTCGCCTGCGCGGCCTCGAGGAACGCGATGCGCGCCTCCACCTCGGCGCGACGCTCGGTGTCCGGCTCGGCCGCGAGGTACGCGCGAAAGGCCTCGAGCGCGCGCGCGTCGTTGCGCATGCGATCGGCGGTGACAGCGATGTTGTAGAGCAGCCCCGATCGTTGACTGAGCTCGTACGCCTGCTCGAAGTACTCGAGCGCGCGTGGGTAGTTGCCGCTGCCGAACGCGTCCTGTCCCGCGGCGAAGAGGTTGCGCGCCTCGCGATCGCGGGCTGACTCGCGCTGGGCGTGCGCAGACCCCGACACGAGGAGCACGATGACGACCAAGGAAGAGGCGATCCACGAGGGCATGTCGGACGATGATCGACGAGCACCCCGCGCGCGTCCAGGACCGAGACGTCTCGTCCCGCGCGAAGGGACATACCTGACAGTCCACTGACACGACGGTCCAGCAGCCTCCGTGCATGACCACCACGACCTACCGAGGAAGCTGTCACTGCAAGGCTGCGCGCTTCGAGATCGACCTCGATCTCGGAGGAAAGGCCTCGCGGTGCAACTGCACGATCTGCACGAAGACGATGGCGACCGGCGCGAGCACCAAGCCCGACAAGCTGCGCGTGCTGACGCCGCGCACCGAGCTCTCGACCTACACGATGAGCCCCGTCGCGACGCGATACTTCTGCCCCAAGTGCGGCATCCACTTGTTCGGCGAGGGCGACCTCCCGGAGATGGGCGGCGCGTTCGTGAGCGTGAACCTCAACACGCTCGACGACCTCGACGTGGGGCAGCTCGAGATCACGCACTGGGATGGTCGCCACGACAACTGGCAGGCGGGCATGCGCGCGACGCCGTGGCCGAACGACGCCGCGGCTACCGCCCCGTGACCGACGACGGTGTCGATCGGTAGGTGAAGCCACCTGCGAGGCGTGAGGCGCGGGTGGCAGGCACCGTGAGGTGGCCAGCACGCGTGGCGCGCAGCGGGAACGTGAACCGCGCAGCGCGCGAGGAGAGCGCCACCCGCACGCTCTCGGCGGTGATCTCCACCGAGCTCACCTCGCCTCGCGATCGCAGGAGCTCGAGCGCGTCGCGATCGGCCTCGAACGACGCCCCGAGCGGCTGCTCGATCAGCGCGGGGAATCCGAGCTCTGCTGGCAGGCTCACGCCGATCGCACACGTCGCATCGATCGCGCACGTCTGGGGCACCTCGCGCTCGAGCGGAGCTGTCGCGCCCGCGGCGGGTGCCGTGGCCGCAGCGTCCTCGGCGAGCCATCGGCGCACCTCGAGCTCCACGCGTGGTCGGGCCCTGCCGTCGTACCGCACCTCGACGTCGTGCCCGCCGGCGGTCAGGCCCGACAGATCGATCTCGCGCAGCGCGAGCGCGCTCGCGAAGAGGTGCTGCGCGTCGACCTCGACGCTGCGTCGCTCCTCGCCGTCGACGAGCACGCGTACGGTGCCGTGCTCGTCGGGATCGCCCGGCGGCACACGGGTGAGCGCGCGGATCGCCCACGCCGTCGCGCGGGCGTTGTGCCACGCGCCGAAGCTCCCTCGGGTGTGGAGGATGAAGCGGATGGCATCGCGCGCGTAGCCCTCGAAGCGCGCGTCGGTGACGAGACCGCGCGAGGCGTCGTGCTCGCCGGCGCGGAGCACGTCGAGCACCTCCAGCGTCGTCGCCGCGGCCTCGACGGTCCCGCCCCACGCGTCGAACCAGCCCGGCTCCCAGTGCACGGTGTCGCGCACGTTCGCGAGGCGCGGCACGAGGTCGTGCAACGTCTCGCGGTCGAGCGCGCCGAGCCAGAGGCCCGCGGCGGCGGCGTGCGCGAGCGAGAGCGGATCAGGGCTCGTCGCGTCGTTCACCTCGGCGAACCGCGGCGGGAAGAGCTCGTCGCGCGCGACGGCGAAGAGCGGATCGGACTCGGGCAGCGCGCGCGCCACGGCGTGCAGCCCCTCGAGGCTCGCGGCCGTGCTGATCCAGGGATCGGAGCCCTCCCACGGCGAGACGTCGTGCGAGGCGAACGGGCCGTCCTCGCGCAGCTTCGAGACGAGGTAGGTGGCCGCGCGGTGGATGGCGTCCTCGTCGTGGAAGAGGCCCACGTCGCGCAGCTCGAGCATCGACTCGAGCACGTGCACCGTGACGAACGGCGCGCTGTGACCGTTGGACCAGTACCAGCCGAAGCCACCATCCAAGCCCTGCGCCGCGACGATGCGCTGGCCGACGGCCCGCAGACGATCGACCTCCGCTCCGTGCACGGAAGGATCGAAGCGGTCGGTGACCACGAGGTATCGGTACGCGGCCGCGGCGCCCATCACCTGGCTCGATGCGGGATCGGGGCCGTAGGGCTCGAGCGCCAAGAGCTCGCCCACCGACGCGAGCGCGGGCGCGACCGTCGGGAACACGATGCCGAGACGGACCTGCCGCGAGCGATCGCTCGGATCGAGCTCGAGGTGCGTGCGGTACGAGCCCGACGCCGAGACGATGCCGAGGCTCGGCACCACCAGCGGCTCGCCCGCCGGCGCGACGTGCACGTCACGCTCGTCGATGTCCTCGAGCGATCCTCCGCGCGCATGCACGCGGTAGCGCGCGGTGCCCGCGGTCGCACCGCGCACCGTGTAGCGCGCGGTCAGCGTGCCTCCCGCGCGAACGAGGGCTCGTCGCGACTGCCCTTCGATCGCGATCGAGCCGGTCGCGGCCTCCGTCGCCTCGATCGCCTCGAGGCCGAGCACGATCTCGATCGCCTCGGGGCCGTGGTTCTCGGCCGCGACGTTCACCTCGATCGACTCTCCCTCGCCGATCGAAGGCGGCAGATCGCTGCGCGCGAAGAGAGGCTGCGCGATCGGCACGTGCAGGCGCGCGAGCGCGACGCCGCCCTCGCGATCGGTGGCGAGCACCGAGATCTCCTCCTCCGTGATGCTCTCGGGCAGGCGCGCATGAAAGCTCGCGCGTCCGCCCGTGGTCACGACGCGCGGCAGCCAGAGGCTCGTCTCGTCGTGATCGGTGCGCAGCACGATGGTCGTGGGCTCCGCCGCCGGTGGCTGCTCGCCCGCGGTGTCGTAGGGCGAGGTGGGGCTGTTCCACGCGCCCGCCAGCTGCCCGAGCACACCGATGCTGCTGCCGTAGCCCTGTCCCGATCCCGTGCCCGCGCCGTGGCCGATCGTGCCGAGGTTGCCGAGGCCGATCGTGCCCTCGCCCGTGCCCCCGCCGCCCATGCCGGTGCCGTACAGACCGAGGCCGCCGAAGCCGAAGCTGGCGCCGATCTGATCGCCCATCAGCGCGCCGTACGTGCTGAAGTCCGACACCGGGAACGCGTCGTACGTCGCCTCCTCGCCGGGGCGGAGGCGCTGCGGCGGCTGATCGCGACCGGCGTGGAAGCCGAACGTGCCGGGCCAGCCGATGTCGATGCGATCCTCGCCCCACGTGCGCGAGACCCAGGGCCACGTGAGCGTCTGGCTCCCCGTCGACGCGAGCACCTTGCGCTCCGCGTTGTAGAAGCGATCGACGGGGCCACGCTCGAACGGATCGAGCAGCGAGAGCACAGCACGATCGGCCACGCTCACGCCGAGGATCGCGTCGTGGAGCTCGCCGCTCGCGTCGCGCACCTCGACCTGCGCATCGAATTCGGCGCCCGGGCTCGCGTGATCCGGCAGGCCGTCGAGCGTCACCGTGAGCGTCTCGCGCGGCGTGACGACGAGGCTCTGCCCATCGGTCACCACGCCGACCGTCTCGCCGCGTCGCGCCACACACCACAGCGTCAGCAGCATCGAGCCCCAGCTCGGCGCCACGAGGGTGCTGCGCGCCTCCGGTCGCCCGCCCACGTCGACGATCGGCACGAGGCTCGAGTGGATGATCGCGCCCGAGCTGTCGACGATGTCTGCGTGCACGACACCCTCCACCGGCCGCACGTCGGACGGAAAGAGCACGTGCACGTCGATGTCGCGCCCGCTCTCCACCACCGTGCTCGGCACCGCGGACAACATCGGGATCGTCACCGGTGAAGGCAGATGCGCCGCGCCCACCGGCTCGCGCACGTCGGACAGGAACGCCTCGAGCGGCGCGGCGTGCGTGAGCATCGGGAAGGTGAACCGCGCGACGCCATCGTCGTCGCTGCGCGCAGTCATGCGCGTGCGTCGATCGATCTGGAGCACCACGTCGCGCTGTCGCACGGGCATGCCGTCGCGCTCGGTCGCGCGCACCATCACGTTTACCGGATCGCCGACCTGGTAGCGCGTGCGGTCGAGCTCGACCGCGACCACGTAGGGGTTGGGCACCACGTCGACGAAGCGATGGATCGTGTCGGTGCGCGCGCTCTCGTCCGTCGCGACGAGATCGAGCGCGAGCGTCCGCCGTGCTTGCGCACGTCGTCCCCCGAGCGCCGCGAGCACGCGCTCGAGCGTCGGTGCATCGAGCGTCAGCGCGTGCGGCCCCGCGCCGTTCACATCGGCCTCCACACGCGCGATCTCGGTCTCTCCGTCCTTCGCGATCAGCGCGAGGTGCACGGCCCCGATCTCGCCGCCCGCGAAGTAGCGGAGCGACACGTTCGTGGTGAGCTCCTCGCGGGTGCGGGCGAGGTAGCGCGGCAGATCGTGATCGAGCGAGATCACCGGCGCGACGAAGCGCTGGATCACGAGGCGGCTCTCGGCGGTCTCCTCGCCCGAGCGAACACGCAGACGATAAGGACCATCGGGAAGCGTCGAGGGGATCGGGAACGTCGTCTCCGCCACACCCCAGTCGTCCGTCTCCACGCTCGCGCCCGAGACGACGGCCTCTACGTCGTTCACCAGCTCGATCTCGAGCTCGTGCTGTGCGTGCGGCACATACTCGCCGCGCAGGCGCCACGCGATCGCGCGGAAGAGCGCGCTGTCCCCCGGCTCGTAGAGGCCGCGATCGGTGTACGCGTAGATCGTGATCGACTCGAAGGACTGCGTGCGTGCACCCGCGTCGTAGCGCACGCGTCGCGTGAGGCCCTCGTGGCGCACCACGAGGAGGCCGTGATCGACCGACAGGCCGTTGGGCGCAGGCTCGCGACGAAACGCGAACGCACCGTGCGCATCGGCGGTGCCGATGTGTCGACCGAAGAGGTAGACGTCGGCGCCCGCCGCCGGCCGGAAGTCGGGCGTCATCGCCACGAGGTGGACGAACGTGCCCTCGTCCGCCCAGCTCTGGTACGGCGCGTCGAGCACGACGTGGAGGCGCTGTGGCGGGCTCGCTCCCGCAGCGACCGCGGTGCCGCCGAAGCCTCCATCGAATCGATCGTTCGCGTCCGCGGGCAGCTCGCTTCGATCGCCCTCGCTGCCGAGGAGCACCTCGACCTCGCCCACCTCCGGCATGCCCACGGCCGCGTCGGTTCCGGGCGGTGGCGGCGCTGCGTCCGGCAGTGCTGCGTCGGGCGGGATCTCGACCGCGCGAAGCGAGCGATACGCAGGGCGGCTCTCGCGATCGAGGACCAAGTCCGCGTAGCTCGCCTCCTCGAAATCCCCGCCCACCGAGGGTTGGGACGCGTGAGGTCCACACGACGCGGTGGTCGTCAGGCCCACGCCGAGCGACAGCACGCCGACGAGGCGCCACGACAACGACCGGACCGCGCCGAGCGGTCCCCTCCTCGAAACGCGCATGAGACTCCTCGGGCCGCGCGAAGCGGCCTCAGTGGAGCCTACAGACTCTCGAGGTCGACCTGAGTTCCCGCGTGGATCCGGGTTGTCTTCACAGACCTTGCTTGGCGATCCACGCGTTCGTGTACGCCGTCGCCTTCTCGTACGAGTCGCGCGTCTCCTTCTCGACGAACTTCTCGACGACGCCCCCGACGCCGAAGATGTTGACGCTGATGTCGACGTCGCAGAGGCGCTCGATGCGCTTGTCACCGCGCGGCTCCACCCAGAACTTGCCGCCGATCGTGACCTTGTCCGCCAGCTTCGAGAGCTTGATCGTGTACGTCCAGATACGGCCTTCGGGATCGAACCTCCCCTGCTCGACGTAGGAGATGGAACCCCCGACGAGCTTCTGCACGACGGCGGGCGCATCGCTCTTGGGCTCGAGGTTCTGCTTGCGCGTGCGCACGCCGCCGGGCTCACCCGTCAGCTCCACGAGCTCCCACTTCTTGAACTGCAGCGCGTCGACGTAGAGGCCGCGGTTGTACTCGGGGTCGAAGAAGATCTTCGACCAGTAGGTGTCCGCGTCGGTGTTGAAGAGGTTTCGGCAGGTGAACTTCATCGCGCGCGAGGATAGGAGAAGCGGCCACGTCGTCCAAGGTCGCTCCGCATGTCCGGGTTCCACGCCGGTCGACAGGGCCGATCGAAGTGTCCGAGCGACCGAGGGAGAGAGAGCGCATGGATCGGAAGACGATGGTTCTGTTCGTGAGCGGTGCTGTCGCGGTGGGCGCGGTGAGCGGCGCGGCGGTGCTCTCGCAGGGCAGACCCGAGCCGACGACGACGGTCTCGGCGGGCGATGGCGTGAACGACCAGGGCACGAACGACCCCGTGCACGCCACGAACGACCCCGGCACCACGACCGACGACGGTGATCAGGCCGCGAGCACCGACACCCTCCGCACCTTCGGGTCGGACGACGCGTTCCGTTCCTTCGTCGCCTCGCTGCAGCAGCAGGCGCAGGGGCGCGGTGGTGGTGGGTACGGCAGCGGCGGCGGCGATCTCGGTGGGCTGCTCGAGGGCGCGATGGCTGAAGCGCCCGCGGCGGCAGCACCTCCCGCACCTCCGACGGCG
>JAFLCL010000262.1 GCA_017303575.1 Deltaproteobacteria bacterium | reverse complement strand
GTGGCCGCGAGGGCCGCGAGCGCGTCGAGATCGTCTTGCTTCAGCGCGAGCTTCTGATCGCGCGCCTGGTCGAGCCGCTCGATCGCGTCCTTCAGGCCGTCGCACAGCGCCTCGATCTGGAAGACCTGCGCGGACGCCCAGAGCGCGTGCAGGCGACGACGCAGCTCCTCGCGCGGACGCTCCTCCGCCGGTGAGGCCACGAGCAGCGCTGTGGACGCGCGAAGCTCCGTGGCCTTGCGGGGAAGGCCCTCGACGAAGCGCGCACGCGCCACGCCGAGCGCCGTGGGACGACCGGTCTCGCTCATCGAAGGCGCGCATCCTATCGCCCGCGACCGTGCTCGTGCCAGCGAACGTCGGCCTCCCGGCGGACTGCGCCGCTCCGTGGTAGGCCCCGCGGCCATGCGTTTCGTCGACGAGGTCGTGATCGAGGTCCGCGGAGGCGACGGCGGCAACGGCTCCGTCGCGTTCCGTCGCGAGAAGTTCGTTCCCCTCGGTGGGCCCGCGGGCGGCGATGGAGGCAACGGCGGCGACGTCGTGTTCCGTGCAGACGATCGCCTGTCGACGCTGCTCGATCTCCGGTACCGCCGAAAGCTGCTCGCAGGCCGCGGCGAGAACGGTCGAGGCAAGGATCAGTACGGCAAGGCCGCCGAGGACATGATCGTGCGGGTGCCGATCGGGACGCAGGTCTTCGACGCGACCACCGGCGCCTTGGTCGCCGACCTCGACGCGAAGGGCAAGGTCCACGTCGCCGCTGCCGGAGGCCGTGGCGGCCGAGGCAACATCCACTTCGCCACGCCCGAGGATCGCGCGCCCCGCCGCGCCGAGAAGGGCACGCCGGGCGAGTCCCACCAGCTGCGCCTCGAGCTCAAGCTGCTCGCGGACGTGGGGCTTCTCGGCTATCCGAACGTCGGCAAGAGCACGCTCATCTCGCACGTCTCTCGCGCGCGCCCGAAGATCGCGGACTACCCGTTCACGACGCTCGTCCCGAACCTCGGCGTCGTTCCCTACGGCGACGAGGGATCGTTCGTGATGGCCGACATCCCTGGCTTGATCGAGGGCGCAGCCGAAGGCGCGGGCCTCGGCACGCGCTTCCTCAAGCACGTCGAGCGCTGCCGCGTGCTGCTCCACATCGTCACGCTCGATCCCGATCCGGATCGCGCGCCGCTCGAGGACTTCGACGTGCTCATGCGCGAGCTGGCGCGCTTCGATCCCGAGCTCGCCAAGCGCCCGATGATGGTCGGCGTGAGCAAGACCGATCTCCCCGACGTGAAGAAGCGCGTGGCGATCATCAAGAAGGGCATGGCCAAGCGCGGCGTGAAGACCGTGGTGCCCTTCTCCGCTGCGACCGGTGACGGCATCGACACCTTGCTGCACGCGCTCGGCGCGCTGCTCGACGCGAACCCGATCACACCCGCGCCTCGCGCCGAGCCGCTGCCGCCGCGTGGGCGACGCGCGGCCGCGGTGACGACCGACGACGACGACGAGGATCCGGGCGAGTCGAGCGATCTCGCTGTCGAGTACGTGGAGTGAACGCATGAGCGTGGTCCCGCCCTCGATCCTCGCCGCCTACGGCTGGTCGGACGCGGCGATCACGCCGATCACGATCGGGCTCATCAACCAGACGTTCCGCGTCGAGACGGCGAGCCGCGCGCGCTTCGTCCTCCAGCGCCTCCACCCCGTGTTCGCCGCGGAGGTGAACCTCGACATCGACGCGATCACCACGCACGTCGAGGCCCGCGGGCTCACCACGCCGCGCCTCGTGCACACACGCGAGTCGAGCACGCACGTGATGGACGAGGAGGCACGCCCGTGGCGCGCGCTCACGTTCGTCGATGGCCGCTGCGTGACCGAGTTTCGATCTGCGTCGCTCGCGCGGGCCGCGGGTGCGCTCGCAGGCCGCTTCACGCGCGCGACGTTCGATCTCGATCACCGCTTCGCGTTCACGCGCAGCGGCGTGCACGACACGGCCGCGCACCTCGCACGCCTGGCGCGCGCGCTGGAATCACGACGGACCGACGAGAACGCCGAGGCACTCTCCATCGCCGCCGAGATTCTCGCGCACGCGCGTGATCTGCCGCGCGTCGATCACTTGCCGACGCGCATCGTGCACGGGGATCTCAAGGCCTCGAACCTGCTGTTCGCCCACGATCGCGACGAGGGGATCTGCCTCGTGGACCTCGACACGATGGCGCACGGAACCCTCGCGACCGAGATGGGCGATGCGCTGCGCAGCTGGACCAACCCCAAGGGCGAGGACGACGCGCGCGGCGAGGTCGACGTCTCGCTCTTCGAGGCCGCCGTCTCCGGCTACCTCGCGGAGACCGAGGGCTTGCTCACGAACGACGAGCGCCGCGCGTTCGCCCCCGGCCTCGAGACGATCGCGCTCGAGCTGTCGTCGCGCTTCTGCCTCGATGCCATCGAGGATCGTTACTTCGGCTGGAACGCCGCGAAGTACCCGAGCCGACGCGCGCACAACGTCGTGCGTGCGCGCTCACAGCTCTCGCTCTCGCGATCGACGCGCGATCGTCGGGCCGAGCTCGACGCCATCGTCGCGCGTCTGTCGTGATCGATCGCGCGTGAGGTCAGGTCTTGGTGGCCGCCTTCACGCTCGCGGCGCTCTGACCGAAGAGGACCTTCTTCGACTCGTCGTCCATCGGTCGCGCGAGCTCGACGCCGACCTTGCGGCCCTTCTGCACCGCAGGTCGCGCGCGCATCGTCTGGTACCAGCGATCGAGGTTCGGGAAGTGGGTCAAGTCCTGCCCATGCGCCTCCGGCAGCACCCACGGGTACGACGCGATGTCGGCGATGGAGTACGCGCCACACAGGAACTCGCGGCCCTCGAGGCGCGCGTCGAGCACGCCGTAGAGGCGGTTCACCTCGTTCGAATAACGCTGGATCGCGTACTCGATCTTCGTCGGCGCGTAGTCCTTGAAGTGGTGCAGCTGCCCCGCCATCGGTCCGAGGCCCGCGACCTGCCACGCGACCCACGCGAGCACCTCGTAGCGAGCCTGACCGCTCTTCGGCAGCAGCTGTCCCGACTTGTCCGCGAGGTATTGGAGGATCGCCGCGCTCTCGAAGAGATCGATGGGCGCGCCGCCGCCGAGCGGCTCGTCGTCGATGATCGCCGGCATGCGGCGGTTCGGGCTGATGCGGACGAAGCCGGCGTCGTGTTGTGCGCCGCGGCCGATGTCCACCGGCACCACGCGGTACGGAAGTCCCATCTCTTCGAGAGCGATCGTGATCTTCCAGCCGTTGGGCGTGGGCCAGTAATAGAGGTCGATCATCGCGTGGAGCTCCTTGTCGTGGTGGGGGCCTTCGAGGTCGGCTCTTTCTGGGGCGCTCGCTTCGCACGTCCAGTGCGCACCTCGTGCCCCGCGCGCGCGAGCTCGTCTCGCAGCGCGCGACCGGTGTGGCTCTCCTCGTTCGCCGCGATCTGCTCGGGCGTGCCGCAGGCCACGATGTGCCCGCCCGCCTCGCCACCCTCGGGTCCGAGATCGATCACCCAGTCCGCAGCGAGGATCACGTCGAGCTGGTGCTCGATCACGACCACCGTGTCGCCGCGCGCGACGAAGCGCTCGAGCACGCGGAGCAGGCGCGTGACGTCGTCGCGGTGGAGGCCCGTCGTGGGCTCGTCGAGCACGTAGAGCGTGCGGCCCTTGGCCTGGCTCGCGAGCTCGGCCACGAGCTTCACGCGCTGTGCTTCGCCGCCGCTCAGCGTGTTCGAGGGCTGACCGAGCTCGAGGTAACCGACCCCGAGATCGTCGAGCAGCGCGAGCGGCGCCGCCACCCGCGGCACGGCCGAGAGCACCTTGGCCGCGTCCTCGATCTCCATGCGCAAGAGCTCGCCCGCGGACGCGCCGTGCAGCTTCGGTGCGAGCGTCTCTTCGGAGAAACGCATCCCACGGCACGTCTCGCACGGCACGTACACGTCGGGCAGGAACGCCATCTCGAGGGTGAGCTGTCCGTTGCCCTCGCACGTCGGACATCGGCCACCGTGCGAGACGTTGAACGAGAAGCGACCCGCGTCGTAGCCACGCGCGCGCGCTTCGGGCGTGCCCGCGAGCAGCTTGCGGATCTCGTCCCACACGCCGACGTACGTCGCAGGCACCGAGCGCGGCGTGCGACCGATCGGGCTCTGATCGACGAGCACCGCGCGCTGGAGATGGTGCGAACCATCGAGCGATCCGAACGGCAGCGGCGCCTCTTCGCCTTCCACGAGACCGATCGCGCGACGCACCGCGGGCAGGAGCACGCGGCGCACGAGCGTGCTCTTGCCCGAGCCGCTCACACCGGTGACCGCGACGAGACGTCCGAGCGGGAACGTCGCGTCGACGTTCTTCAGGTTGTGGCCGCGCGCCCCACGCAGGACGAGGCTCGGCACCTTCACGCACGAGCGACGCGTCTCTGGAACGCTCGGTGGCCTCGCGATCGAGGCGCCGGTGGGCGACTCGGACACCTTCGCGAGCACGGCCGGTGGCCCCTCGGCCAGGATGCGACCGCCGCGCTTGCCGCCGTGCGGGCCCACGTCGATCACGTGATCGGACGCGCGGATCACCTCGCTGTCGTGCTCGACGACGAGCACGGTGTTGCCCTTGTCCACGAGCGATCGCAGCGCGCCCACGAGCTTGTGAGTGTCGCGCGCGTGAAGGCCGATCGTCGGCTCGTCGAGCACGTAGAGGAGGCCCGTCAGGCCCGATCCCAGCTGCGCGGCGAGGCGCACGCGCTGCGTCTCACCGCCCGAGAGCGTGTCGGCGGGACGATCGAGACCGAGGTAGCCGAGGCCCACCTCCTCGAGGAATGCGAGCCTCCGTCCACACTCGGCGAGCGGCGCCTCGGCGATGCGCGCCTCCCGCCCGCTCACGGTCATGCTCGCGATCGCGTCCCGCGCCGCGCTCACCGGGAGCCCCAGCACATCGGTGATCTTGCGATCGTCGAGGCGCACCGCCCGCGCGAGCGGTGAGAGCCGCGTGCCCGCGCACGTGGTGCACGCACGCGACACCTCGCGCGCGGACTTGCCCGAGCCGACGGTCTCGACCACCACGCCCTTGCCCTCGCACGCATCGCACTGTCCCTGCTTCGTGTTGAACGAGAAGAAGCGAGGATCGAGCTCGGGGTAGCCCGTGCCGCACTTCGGGCACGCGCGACGCGTGGAGTAGAGCCCCTCGTCACTCGACCCGTCGCGCTTCTTGCACACGAGGCGCAGCGAGCCGTCGTCCGAGATCTCCGACGCGCGGCGCACCGCGGTCTCGAGCTTCGCGGCCTCGCCCTTGGCGCGCGCGATCACGAGCTCGATCTCGTGCTCGACGAAGCGGGCGAGGGACATGCCCGCCTCGAGCTCGCGCAGCGTCCCGTCGATGCGCGCCTCGGTGAACCCTTGCTTGCGCCAGCCCTCGATCTGCTCTCGGTAGTGGCCCTTGCGTGCGCGGACGACGGGCGCGAGCACCATGATCTCGCGATCGAGGCCGAAGCGACGGATGGCGTCCTCGGTGAGCAGCGCGGGCGCGCGGGCCGTGATCGGGAGGTCGCACTTGGGACAGTGGAGCGTCCCCGCGCGCGCCCAGAGCAGCCGGAGGTAGTGCGCGACCTCCGTCACCGTCGCGACCGTCGACGTCGATCCGCCGCGCGTCACGCGCTGCTCGAGGGCGACGGTCGGGGGCACGCCCGTCACAGCGTCCACGTCGGGTCGCGGCAGCTGCGGCAGGTACTGACGCGCATAGGGCGAGAGCGTCTCGAGGTAGCGGCGCTGGCCCTCCGCGAAGAGCACGTCGAAGGCCAGCGTGCTCTTGCCCGATCCGGAGGGCCCCGTGACGGTGACGAGCTTCTCGCGCGGGATGGCGACCGAGACGTCCTTCAGGTTGTGCTCACGCGCGTGCTCGATCCGAATGGGCGTGATCTCGCCGTCCGCCGCATGCGCCGCGCGCGTGCGCTTGGTCGCGCGAGCGCGCGCGGAGAGGTGCGGGCTCTCCTTCACGAGCCCCAGCTCGCGTGCGAGGTAGCCGGCCGTGCGCGAGCTCGAGCGTGCCACGTCTTCGGGCGTTCCCATCGCCACCACGAGGCCGCCCTCGCTGCCCGCGCCGGGTCCGAGATCGATGACCCAGTCGGCGCGCGCCGCGACGCGCATGTCGTGCTCGATGACGATCACGGTGTCGCCGCGCGACACGAGCCGATCGAGCACGTCGAGCAGCGGCGTCACGTCCACCGCGTGAAGGCCGGCCGTCGGCTCGTCGAGCACCACGAGCGCGCCAGGCGGCGTGTCCGCGAGCGCGAGCGCGAGCTTCAGCCGCTGGGCCTCGCCACCGCTCAGCGTGTTGAGCGACTGACCGAGCCGCAGGTAGCCGAGGCCCACGTCGCGCGCGGGCGTCAGGCGCGCGAGCACGTGCTTGTCGCCTGCGTAGATCTCGAGCGTCTCGGCGATGGTCTTCTCGAGGAGCTCCGCCACGTCGATCCCGCGATGCTTCACGTCCAGCACCGGACCCACGAAGCGCTTGCCGCCGCAGTCCGGACAGCTGAACGTCACGTCGGCGAGGAACTGCATCTCGACGGTCTCGGCGCCGTCACCACCGCACGTCTCGCATCGACCGCCGGGCACGTTGAACGAGAACCACGCGTGCGTGTACTCGCGCTCCTTCGCGATGGGCTCGCGCGCGTAGCGCCTGCGGATCACGTCCCACGCCCCGAGGTAGGTGGCCGCGTTGCCGCGGGAGGTGCGTCCCAGCGGCGACTGATCGACCTCGATCACCGTGCTGAACGCGTCGAGCCCGCGCAGCGCGCGGTGAGGCAGCGGCACCTCGGCGCCGTGCTCCCGTAGCGCGCGCTTCGCGGCAGGCACCAGTGTCTCGAGGAACAGCGAGCTCTTGCCCGATCCCGAAGGGCCTGTGACGCACGTCATCGCGCCGATCGGCAGCGAGAGCGACACGTCCCGCAGGTTGTGACCGCTCGCGCCCTCGAGCTCGATGCGCCCCGGTCCACCGCGACGCTCGTGCTTGCGCTTGGAGAGGCCGCTCGCCATCGCGCGGCCCGTGGCGGTGTCGGCCTTCGCGAGCTCTTCGGGGGTCCCGTCGAACACCACGCGACCGCCGTGCTCTCCCGCGAGCGGACCGAGCTCGATCACGCGATCGGCGGCCGCCAGCAGCGCGGGATCGTGCTCGACCACGAGCGCGATGTTGTCGCGGGCGGCGAGACGTCCCACCACCGCCACGAGCTTCTCGACGTCGCTCGGGTGCAGGCCCACCGTCGGCTCGTCGAGCACGAACATGGCGCCCGTGAGGCTCGAGCTCAGCGCGCTCGTGAGCGACACCCGTTGTGACTCGCCGCCCGAGAGCGTGCGCGACGCGCGATCGAGCGTGAGGTAGCCGAGGCCCACGTCCTCCAGCGTGCCGAGGCGTGCGCGCAGCTCGCGCAGCAAGAGCTGCGTCGCGGGCTCCATCACCTGACGCGCGGTGATCTCGCGCTCCGCGACGTCGAGCATCGCGCGCGCTTCCGTCGTCGACAGCGCCAGCCACTCCGCGATGTTCTTGCCCGCGATGCGGTGGAGGAGCGCGTCGGGCTTGAGGCGCTTGCCGTCGCACACCGTGCACTTCTCGTAGCTACGGAAGCGCGAGAGCAGCACGCGCACGTGCATCTTGTAGGCGCGACCCTCGAGCCAGCCGAACCAACCGCGGAGGCCCCACCAGCCGCGCGGATAGCCCACACCGTCGCCGTCCTTGAGCCACGCGACCTGCGCGGGGGTGAGATCTTTGATCGGCGTGCGACGCGGCACCCCCATCTTGTCCGCCCACTTCGCGAGCTCCTTGCGCTCCCAGTCCGTCGAGGGCCCTCCCCAGCACGCGATCGCGCCGCCCTCCAGGCTGCGCCACGGATCGGGCAAGACCTTGTCCCAGTCGATCCCGATCACGCGGCCGAAGCCACGGCACGTCTCGCAGGCACCGATCGCGCTGTTGAACGAGAAGAGACCCGGCGTCGGATCGCGGTACGCGATGTCGCAGCGCGCGCAGTGGAGGCCCCGCGAGAACTTGAGCGTCTCGCGGCCTTCGATCACCACGCTCGCGCGACCGTTGCCGCGACGCATCGCCTGCTCGAGCGCATCGACGAGGCGCGCGCGCCCGTCTGCTCTCGCGACGGTTCGATCCGCGACGACCTCCAGCGTGGCCATCGGCCCGCGCGCCGTCTCGACCGCGGCCTTCTTGGCCTTGGCCTTCTTGCTCGACGTCTTGCTGGCCTTCTTCGCGCTCTTCTTCGGCGCTCTCGTGGCCACGCTCTCCTCGCCCAGCACGTCGGACGGACGCACCGCGTCGAGATCCTTCACCTCGCCGTCGACCCGCACGCGTCGGTAGCCCTCGCCGATCAGCGCATCGCGCACGCCGAGGAACGCGTCTGCGTCCATCACCGCCACCGGGTACGTCACAGTCACGCGCGCGTCGGCGGCCTCGCGGATCACCGCGTCGGCCGATCGCTCCGCGTCGTCGCGAAGCACGGGCTCACCGCAGGATCGACAATGCAGCACCGCGGCACGCGCCCACAGCGACTTCGCGTAGTCGGCCACCTCCGTCATCGTGCCCACGGTCGATCGGCTCGTGCGCACGGGCGCCTGTCGGTCGACCGCGATGCCTGCTGCGATCGGCTCGAGCGACGTCACGGGCGGACGCGCCAAGCGCTCGAGGAACTGCCGCGCGTACGCCGAGAAGCTCTCGACGTAGCGACGCTGACCCTCCGCGTACAGCGTCGAGAACGCGAGCGAGCTCTTGCCGGCCCCGCTCGGCCCCGCGACGCCGACGAGCGTGCCGGGCGCGAGATCGAGATCGACGTTCTTGAGGTTGTGGGTGCGCGCGCCGCGGAGCTCGGTCTTCTTCATCGACCCTGTCTGGGCTGGAGGGTCGCGAACTCTCCTACAACTCCAGCTGCATGCCCATCTCGACCACCCGATCTGGGGGGAGCTTGAAGAAGTCGGTCGCGGGCCTCGCGTTCTTCGACAGGAACGAGAAGAGGAACTTGCGCCACAGCGACATGCCCGGGTTGCCCGTCACCACGAGCTTCTCGCGCCCGAGGTAGAAGCTCGTCGACTCGGGCCGCGTCTTGAGGCCTCGCTTGTCGCACTCCTTCAGGATGTCCGTGACCTTGGGGATCTGCATGAAGCCGTAGTGCGCTGTCACGCGGAAGAAGCCCTCGCGCAAGCGCTCCACGGTCACGCGGTTCTTCGCGCTCACGTGCGGAACGTCCTCGGTGCCGATGGAGAGGAGCACCACCTGCTCGTGAAGCACTTGGTTGTGCTTGAAGTGGTGGAGCAGCACCGGTGGCGTGCCTGCGTTCGTCGAGGTCATGAACACCGCCGTGCCCTTCACGCGCACGGGATCGGCTGCATCGACCTCGTCGAGGAACTGATCGAGCGGCTCCGATCGATCACGGAGGAACTTGGCCACGCGCTCGCGGCCCAGCTTCCACGTCGTCATCATCGACAAGATGCAGGCCGCGGCGACGAGCGGGATCCAGCCGCCGCTCGTGAGCTTCACGAAGTTCGCGGAGAAGAACGCGAGATCGATCGCGAGCATGATCCCGCAGACCAGCGCTGCGCGCGGACGTCCCCACCACTTCTGTGTGACCACGAAGAAGAGCACCGTGGTGATCGCCATCGTGCCCGTCACCGCGATGCCGTACGCGGCCGCCATCGCGCTCGAGCTCTGGAACGCGAGCACGAGCGCGAGACAGGCCACCATCAGCAGCCAGTTGATCTCGGGCACGTAGATCTGCCCCTCTGCGTCGCTCGAGGTGTGTCGGATCTCGAGGCGCGGGAGATAGCCGAGCTGAATCGCCTGACGGGTCAGCGAGAACGCGCCGCTGATCAAGGCCTGCGAGGCGATGACCGTCGCCATGGTCGCCAGGATCACGACGAAGACGCGCAGCGCGCCACCGCTGCCGGTGAGCGCGAAGAACGAGTCTTCGTGGATCTCCGGGTTCTCGAGGAGCATCGCGCCCTGACCGAAGTAGTTCAGCGTCAGTGCCGGGAACACGAGCGCCCACGCGAACGAGATCGGCCTGCGGCCGAAGTGGCCCATGTCGGCGTAGAGCGCCTCGCCGCCGGTGATGCAGAGCACGACGCTGCCCAGCACGAAGAAACCAGTCCAGCCGTTCGCGAGGAAGAAACGCGCCGCGTGGACCGGGCTGATCGCCCACAAGATCTCGGGCGCGGCCACGATCTGGACGACACCGAGCACTGCGATGGTCGTGAACCACACCGTCATCACGGGCCCGAACGCAGCGCCCACGCGCGCGGTCCCGCGCGACTGGACGAGGAAGAGACCCACGAGGATCGCGCAGCTGATCGCCAGGATCACGGAGCGATCGAGGTGACCGTGGAGCGCCTCGATGCCCTCGAGGCCTTCGACGGCCGACAAGACGGAGATGGCTGGCGTGAGCATGCCGTCCGCGTAGAGCAGCGCCGCGCCGAACAGGCCCGCCAAGATGAGCGCCTTGACCTTGGGCGCGCCGCGCTTGGGGAGCACGAGCGCGAGCAACGCGAGGATCCCGCCCTCGCCTTCGTTGTCGGCGCGCGTGATGAACACCACGTACTTCACCGTGACGACGAGCATCATCGACCAGAAGAACAGAGAGAGCAGCCCGAGCACGTTGTCGTGGGTGACCGGGATGTGGCTCGCCTCGGAGAAACACTCTCGCAGCGCGTAGAGCGGGGACGTTCCGATGTCGCCGAACACCACGCCGAGCGCGGCGACGCTGAGCTTCCACATGCTCCCGTGCATCTGGTGATGCGAGTGGTGGTGGCCGTGGCTCAACGACGACGTGTCCGCAGACGAGAGCACCTGCTTGCGCTTGCTCGACGTCTCGGGCCCGTCCTGCGAGGACGCATCAGCCTTGGGCGCACCGCTCTGCGAGGCCTGTCCCGGCGGCGGCTGGCTCGGACGCGGGTCGGGCGTCGTGCGCACGGCGTCCGGGCCCGTCGCCTCCGCAGTTGGCGCCGATGGCGGTTCCTTCTCGGCCGTCTTGCCGGGGATCGCAGACGAATCGCCAGGGACGTCCGAGCTCTCCATAGGCGCGCCGCTCTACCGCCCGGCTGTGACGCGCGCAACGTCGGGTCCCAGCCCACACAGCCCCGCTCTTGATGATGCTGGCCGCTGTGCTACCCGCGCGGCCGTGGAAACGATCAGCTACCTCCTCGGCCTCCTGCGGGATCCCGGTCCCATCATCGAGTGGGGCGGCTATCCCGCGCTCGCGCTGATCATCTTCCTCGAGACGGGCGCGCTCGTCGCGTTCCTCCCTGGCGACTCGCTCCTCGTCGTCGCAGGTCTCTACGCGCGCGACGGTGCGCTGAGCCTGCTCCTGCTCAACGCGATCCTGATCCCGTGCGCCGTGCTCGGCGACGCGACCTCGTACGTCATCGGGCAGAAGACGGGCCCGCTCATCTTCCGCAAGGTCGACCCGCCCGACCGCATGAAGATGTCGCTCGTCTTCTACTGGATGCGCTGGGCGTGGTGGAAGCTCCGCAACCCCGAGAGCCTGCTCCAGGCCAAGAGCTTCTACGACAAGCACGGCGGCAAGGCGATCATCATCGCGCGCTTCATGCCCATCGTTCGCACGTTCGTGCCCGTCGTCGCGGGCGTCGCGCAGATGCCTTACCGCCGATTCGCTTCGTACAACGTCATCGGCGGCGTGAGCTGGGTGCTCTCGATGACCCTCGCCGGCTATTTCCTCGGCGGCTTCGACATCGTGCGCCACCACCTCGAGAAGGTGATCATCGCTGTGGTCGTCATCTCGATCATCCCCGGCATCATCGGCTGGTGGCGCGGTCGCAACGAGGCGAAGGAAGCCGCCAAGAAGGCCGCCGAGACCCCGACCTGACGAGCCGTCGGTTCATCGGTAGGCGCCGTATGCCCGCTCGCGCAGCTGGACCTGCGTGAGCAGCCCCTCGCTGCTGCGGCGCTCGCGAGTGCGCGCGCTGAGGAGGGCTCACGACGACATGGAACGTGAAAAGGCCGCCACGCGAGTGACGGCCCTTTCGTTCACGTCGCGCGGGCCGTCGTGACGACGGCCGCTGCGATCACTTCTTCTTGGTCGAGTAGTAACGGGTCGCGCGGCGGGTTCCGGTGGAGCGGACCTTGCCGTCCTCCATCAGCTTCTTCATCGGGCGCGTGAGCTCGCCCGTGCCGATCGCAAGCGCCTTGGAGATCTCCTCGATGCGCTTTCCATCGTTGGCGCGGACGTAGCCCTCGAGCTTCGCCTGGACGGCCGCGAGCTCGGCCTGCGATCGCTTCTGCCCCTTCTTGCGCTTGGCTGCCTTCTCCGGCTTGGCGGCGGGCGCGGTGGTGACTTTCG
>JAFLCL010000261.1 GCA_017303575.1 Deltaproteobacteria bacterium | reverse complement strand
GATCGCAGCGCACGCGAGCCCGAGCGCGAGCGTGGGCGGCGGCGCGAGCGGCAGCGGGTCCGCGAGGCTCGCGTGGTCGCCGGTCCACGATGCATCGCGCTTCTTGCGGAGGCGCGCGAAGCCGGGCTCGGAGCTGGTGGACCACGAGGCCGAGGCGCTCTTCGCGCGCTCCACGGTGTGTGCGGCGCTCGGCGCGCTCGCCATCGCCTCGGCATCTCCGTCACGACACGCGACGCTGCAATAGACCCGGAGGGCGAGGTCGGGCTCCGTCATCGCCACGCAGGGGGCGCGGAGCGGCTCGACGCTCTGGCCACAACGAGCACACGGGACGGACGGATCGAACGGGCGACTCGACATCGCGGCCTGGCCGGATAGCGCGTCGATCGCCTGCGTCAAACGCGAGCGCGCCCGATCACAGGAGTCGCAGCTCGCGCTTGAGGATCTTGCCGGTCGGGTTCTTCGGCAGCTCCGGCAAGAACACGATCTCGCGGGGGATCTTCGGGCCCGAGAGCTTGCTGCGCGCGAAGCCGACGAGCTCCTCGGGGCTCGTGGTCATCCCGTCGCGCAGCGCGACGAACGCCTTCACCTTCTCACCCAGGTCGGGATCGGGCGCGCCCACGATCGCGATCTCCAGCACGGCGGGGTGCGTCGCGAGCACCTCCTCGATCTCGGCGGGGTACACGTTCACGCCGCCCGAGATGAGCATGTCGCGCTTGCGACCGTCGATGTGGAAGAGGCCGTGCACATCCCTGTGCGCGAGGTCGCCGACGCTGAAGTAGCCGTCGCGCATCGAGGCGCGCGTCGCGTCGTCGTCACCGTGGTAGCGGACCAGCATGCTGTTCTTCACGAACAGCTCGCCGGTCGTGCCTTCGGGCACGAGGCGCCCGTCGTCGTCGAGGATCCGGATGTCGTTGCCACCCACGGCGTGACCGATCGTGCCCGGCGATCGCAGGAGCTCGTCCGGTGTCGCGATCGTGTTGATGCCAGTCTCCGTCGCGCCGTAGAAGTTGTAGAGGACGTGGCCGAGCTCTTCGCACACCTCGCGCGCGAGCGTCCCGCTGAGCGGGGCACCGCCCGAGAGGATCGCGCGCAGCGAGCGCACGTCGTAGCGAGCGCGCACGGGCTCCGGGAGCTGGAGGATGCGGTGCAGCATGGTCGGCACCATGGCCGTCGTGGTGATGCGCTCGCGCGCGATCACGGCCAGCGCACGCTCGGCATCGAACTTCATCTCCACGTGCACCGAGCCCCCGAGGAGCAGCGTGATCGTGGCGAACGCGAAGGCCGTCGAGTGGTAGAGCGGGCACACAGCGAGGTGCCGATCGTCGGCGCGCACCGGGAGCTCGGCGAGGATGTGCATGTAGGCGAGGTGCGCGTCGCGACCGAAGGTGCGCACGGCGCCCTTGGGCTTGCCCGTCGTCCCCGACGTGTAGATGACGACCGCGCCTTCTTCTGCACCGTCGCGGATCGGCCGCGGCGTCCCGTGCTTGGCCAGCTCGTCGTACGAAACGGTGCCCCCCGGCGCACCCGCGACGGCGATCAAGTTGTCGCCCAGCCTGGCAAAACGATCGCGCGCGGCCAGCACGGGCCCGACGAGGTCGGCTTCGATCACCATCGCGCGCGCACCCGAGTGCTCGACGATGTAGGCGAGCTCCTCGACCGTGGATCGCCAGCTCGCCGACACGGCTGCGCCTCCGAGGCGCGTCGCCACGGCCTGCATCTCGATCACCTCGAGCCGGTTGTGAAGGACGATGACGACGGGCGCGCCCTTGCCGATGCCGCGCTTGGACAGCTCACCGGCGAGCCGATCCACGCGGGCGTCGACCTCGCCGTAGGTGAGGCGCTGTCGCTCGTCGCTGAGGGCGAGGGCATCGGGCTGGGACGCTCCGTGAATGCGGAAGACCGACGCGAGGCCCAGGCCGCCGCGCAGTCGCTGCTCGATCACCGCACCGAGCCCCTTCGCGTTGGCGCGGTAGGCGAGGCCCGTGCGCGCCCCCACCCGCACACCGAGGGCGGAGAGCTGCCCGAGCTCGCTCAGCTTCTCGAACCGGCCCTGCACCGCGGCACGTGCTCGTGAGCGAAAGGACTTGTTGACCATCGGTGGGGCGTTTCACTACCATCGCCCCCCGTCGTCAAGGAGGTGTCCATGGGTTTCTGGGAGGACGCGAGCCCCGCAGTGAAGGGCGCAATCATCGTCGGCGGTATCGCGATTCTGTACTTCGTGGTCGCCATGTTCGCCGGCCTGCCCCCGTATGGTGGCGGTGAGCCTGAGGTCCAGCAGACGCGCGGCGTCGCGGCCCCGGCGCAGTGAGCTGAAGCTGGTCGGTTGACTGGCTGGCTGTGCTCGCGTTCACGCCTGTCGAGGCGCGACTGAGCACACGAAGGTGCGGATGCACGTCGTGAGGCGTGCATCCGTGTTTTCCGTGTCGGTCTTCTGCGAATCGTTCGTCGAGAGGTCGGAGACGTCATGAGGCCCCGCGTCGCGTTCGTCGGCTCGGGCGGTGCCACCAAGGGCATCGCTCACCTCGGGGTGCTCAAGGCCATGGAGGAGCTCGGGCTCGAGGCCGACGTGTACGTCGGGGCCTCGTCCGGCGCGATCGCGGGCGCGTTCTTCGCCCAAGGCTTCTCGGCCGATGAGATGGTCGACTGGTTTCGTCCCAGCTGGAGCCGCGAGGATCCTGCCGGCGCGATGAAGGGTCGCTATTTCCTCGGCGCGCCGACGCTCGAGCAGCTGCGCTCGCCGGGCTGGCTGACGAGCGGTCTGTTCTCGATCGATCGCTTCGAACGCTTCCTCCGCGATCGGCTGCCGACCAACGACTTCCGCAAGCTCGCGAAGCCGCTGCTCGTGACGGCGACCGACGTGGATGGCCGCGGACGCGTGGTCTTCGGTCCGGGCCACGCCGAAGAGGTCAGCATCAGCCAGGCGGTGGCGGCCTCGAGCTGCGTACCGCTGCTCTTTCGCCCGTACCGGATCGGCGATCGCTACTACATCGATGGCGAGCTCACGCGCACGCTCAGCATCGACCTCGCGGTCGAGGCCGGCGCAGACGTCGTCATCATCTCGAACGTCTATCGACCGCACGTCACCAAGACGAACGAGCCCTCGCTCGTGCACGGGTCGGCGCCCGCGATGTTGAGACAGACCGCGAACATCATCCTCTCCGAGAAGGAGAAGCGCGGGATCGATCTCATCCACCGCCTCTATCCACACGTGGCGATCCTGAACGTGTCGGCGGATCTCGGCCGGTACTCGTTCCTGGATCGCGGCAACGCCCGGCAGCTGCTCACCCGCGGCTACCGCGAGGCGCTGCGCGTGCTCGCAGGCGCGAAGCAGCGCGGCGTGTTCGAGGTGCGCGGCAACCTGCGCACGGTCGGCAAGGCGTGAGCGACGCGCGACGCTGCGTCGTGATCCTCTGCACGGTGCCGAGCGCAGACGTGGGCGACGCGCTGGCGAAGAAGCTCGTCGAGGCGCGTCACGCGGCGTGCGTGAACCGCCTCGGTCCCATCCGCTCGACGTACCGGTGGGAGGAAACGATCCACGTCGACGAAGAGCACCAGCTCCTCATCAAGACCACACGCGAGGCCGTGGATCGCGTGCGCGCGATGGTGGCTGCGGAGCATCCGTACGACGTGCCCGAGCTGATCGCGCTCGAGGCCGATGTGCTCACCGAGCCCTACGCGAGCTGGCTGCGCGCCCAGGTGGGGTGAGCTTCCCGCGGCTCCGGCGCTCGACGCGCTCAGCGATCGTTGCCTGCGTAGAAGCTCGTCATCGCGCCGATCATCTTCGCGACGTCGGCGGCGGCCGACATCTCGCGGATCGAGTGCATCGAGAGCATCGGGTTGCCGACGTCCACGACGCGCATGCCCGCCATCGAGGCCGTGATCGGACCGATGGTGGTCCCGCACGCGAGGTCGGTGCGCGTGACGAACTTCTGCGGCGTGACGCCCGCGTGCCCACACCAGATCTCGAAGCGCGCGGCGCTCTCGCCGTCCGTCGCGTAGCGCTGGTTGTTGTTGGTCTTGATGACGGGGCCCGCGCCGAGCATCGGCTGGTGCTGGGGCTCGTGCTTGTCCGCGTAGTTCGGGTGGAGCGCGTGCGCCATGTCGGCCGAGATCATGAACGAGGCGTGCAGCGTGCGTGCGAGCGCGTCGGCGTCGGTCTTCGGGTGCGCGAGCGCGATGCGCGCGGTGACGTCGCGCAGGAACGGTGACTGCGCGCCCTGCGCGCTCTGGCTCCCGCACTCCTCGTGATCGTAGAGGACGAAGCCGCGCGTCAGCTGCGGGGCAGGGGGCGCCGCGAGCATCGCAGAGAGCGCGGCGTGGCAGCTCGCGAGGTTGTCGAGGCGTCCGGAGAGCACGTACTCCCCGCGCACACCGCCGCGCGCGGGCGGCGCTGCGTCGTAGAAGCAGAGGTCGAGACCGAGCACGTCCGCAGGCTTCACCTCGACCTTCGTGCGCGCGAGCTCGGCCACGACGAACGATCGCAGATCGAACGCACCGCCCGACTCGAGCCCGAGCACCGGCGGCAGGTGCGTCTGCGTGTTCAGCTTGAGGCCGTCGGTGTTCACGTTGCGATCGAGGTGGATCGCGAGGCTCGGAACGCGCGCGATCGCACGCTCGGCGTCGATCAGGTGATGCACCAGGCCCTCCGGCCCACGCACGAGCACCCGACCGGCGAGCGAGAGATCACGATCGAGCCAGGTGTGGAGAAGCACGCCGCCGTACACCTCGACGCCCAGCTGGTACTGGCCCGAGCGCTTCAGATCCGCGTTCGGCTTGGTGCGGAGGTTGGGCGAGTCGGTGTGGGCACCGATCCAGCGGATGCCGCTCGTCACGGGCGACGCCTCGCCGATCTCGAGCGCGAGGATCGTGGAGCCCGCGCGGATCACGTAGACCTTGTCGCCTGGCGCGATCCGCCACGCGTCGCCCTCGGAGAGCTCGCGGTAGCCAGCGGCGACGAGCCTGCGAACGGTCTCGGTCACTGCATGCCAGGGCGTGGGTGAGGCTCGGAGGAACGCGAGGAGATCGTCGGCGGCGTCGACCGGGGCGGGAGAGCTCATGGCCGCGTTTGTATCTCAAGACGCGCGGCCCGAGCGATGCGCGGTGATCGGCGTTGACCCCTCGCTTGCTGGGTCCGTACGATGCGACTCGATGCTGAAGCGCTTGCTGGCACTCGCGATGACGTGGCTCTTCGTCGGCGTCGCCGCGAGCCTCGTCCTCGTCGGCCCCGCAGACGCTCAGCGTCGACGAGGCCGCGACACTGCGCGCCAGCCACCCACCGCCGCGCAGCCCACGCGCGTCGTGTTCGACCTGCTGCCCGACGGCGCCGAGGTCCTCATCGACGAGTCGTCGGTGGGGGTGGGGCCGCTCGGCCCGGTGGATGTCGAGCCGGGCGAGCACTCCGTGCGCGTGCGGCTCCAAGGCTTCACCGAGTACACCGACGTGGTCACGGTGGCGCGCGGCCAGGAGCTCCACGTTCCGGTCGATCTCATCCCGCTCGCGCACGTGCTCGCGGTGACGAGCACGCCCTCGGGCGCACGCCTCTTCGTCGACGACCGCTTCGCGGGCGAGACCCCGACGGACGTCGAGCTGATCGACGGTGAGCACGCGCTGCGCCTCTCGCTTCGAGGCTTCGAGGACACGCTCCGCACCCTCACCGCAGTCGCCGGTCAGCGCGACACGTGGGCGGTCGAGCTCGTCGCCATTCCCGAGCAGGCGCCGCCGCAGTGGTACGAGGATCCCATCGTGTGGATCGTCGCGGGGGCGAGCGTCGTCGCGGTGGCGGTGCTCGCGATCGTGATCGCGGTGGTGGCCCAGCCCAGCGACTCGCAGCTCGATCAGTTCTGCATGCCCGAGGGCCGCTGCATCCGCTTCGATCCCATGTTCATGTGATCGGCTCGGTCCGTCGGCACGCGTGTTAGATCCGCGGCCATGACGAGCACGACGCAGCGCGAGATCGAAGCAGCAGGCGGCAGCACGGGCGTGAAGGCAGAGCGACGTGGGGCGCTGGCCGTGTGGACCATCGATCGTCCCGATCGACGCAACGCGCTGGCGCGCGCGACGGTGCGCGAGCTCGGACGCCTCGCGCGTGAGGCCACGAGGGATCGCTCGCTCCGCGCCGTCATCCTCACGGGCGCGGGCGGTCAGGCGTTCTGCGCGGGCGCGGATCTCAAGGAGCGTCAGGGCATGGACGAGAGCGAGGTCCGCGACTTCCTCGCGCTCTACCGCGCGTCCTTCGGCGCGATCGATCGGCTGCCCGTGCCGGTCGTCGCGGCGATCGATGGCGTCGCGTTCGGCGGCGGTCTCGAGCTCGCGCTCGCGTGCGACTTCCGCGTCGCGGCCCGCACCGCACAGATGGGCCTGACCGAGACCTCGCTCGCGATCATCCCCGGCGCCGGCGGCACGCAGCGCCTGGTGCGTGCGATCGGAGGCGCGCGCGCAAAGGAGCTGATCATCTTCGGTCGGCGTCTCTCGGCGAGCGACGCGCACACGATCGGTCTGGTGAGCGCGCTCGCCGAAGAGGGCGAGAGCGCGCTCGTGGCCGCGGAGCGCTACGTCGCGCCGCTGCTCGAGGCAGCCCCGATCGCGATCGCGGCGGCCCTCGACGCCGTGGACTCCGCCCTCGACCGCACGCTCGAGGATGGTCTCTCCTACGAGCGCGTCTGCTACGAGCGCACGCTCGAGTCCAAGGATCGCCTGGAGGCCCTCGCAGCCTTCGCGGCCAAGCGAAAGCCCGTCTACCGAGGCGAGTGACTCCGGGGTGAGGGGCTCACGCTCTCACAGATCGTCGCCGCGCTCGCGTCGAGCATGCGATCGCTCGTGCGCCTCGGTCTCGCGACGCCAGAACGCGTTCACGACCGCCGACAGCGGTCGGCTCTGCATGCGCGAGAGGTAGAAGCGGGCGAGCGACAGGTTGCCGTTCTCGAGCTGCACCGCGATGGCGTGCTCGAGCTGATCGTCGCGGACGGGCTCGAGGTCGAGCGAGCGACCGAGCACGTACATCATCGCGTCGCGGTAGCCCTGATCGCTCATCTCAGACGCCAGATCACGCAAGCCCTGCGCGTCGTCCATCGACCGGAGGAAGCGCTCGGAGTGCTCGAGCGCGTGGGATGGCGCGAGGTCGGCGCGCCGTTCGTCGCGAAGGCCCAGCGTGTACACGAACGCCGCGTGACCGACGCGGAGGTCCGGCGCGATCTCGATCGCCTCCGCGTACGCATCGAGCGCAGGGCCGTACTGCCGTGAGTCGCGGCGCACCTCGCCGAGCTTCAGCCACGCGTAGTAGGAGCGTGGCTCGACGTGGACCGCGTGACCCCAGAGACGCAGATCGCCGCTCCAGACCTCGGCGTACTGGATGCTGCGCGCCGTCAGCGGCACAGCGAGGACCGCGCCCACGACAGCGATGCGTCGCCACGCATCGTCCCCGCTGAACACGAGATCCAGCGCAGCGCCGAGCGTGATCACGAGGCCGATCGACATCCACACGAGGTAGCGATCCGCCCACTGGAAGTAGAGCGGCACCGCGTTGGACACGGGCGCGAGGTAGAGCAACGCGACGATGAGACCGACACCGAGCAGCGCGTGCGTCGGGCTCTTGGTGCGCACTCGCCACGCGAGCGCGAGGCCCACCACGAAGAGCGCCGGGCCGAGCCACACCGCCCATGTCGGCGAAGGATCGTCTCGCTCGAACGCGTACATCGGCGTGAGCGAGTCGGGGAAGGTCGCGACCGCCAGGTAGTGCGTGATCGTCGCCGGCACCAGCGTGAGCGAGGCCGCGGTGTGATCGGAGCCGAGGCCGCGGATCATGTCGTGCGAGTGCCAGATCCAGAGCACGAGCGCGCCGAGGCCGAGCGCGATCACGAGCGCCGGCAGCTGCTGGATCGCGGCGTCTCGGAGCGAACGACGGCCGCACCAGAGGTCGAGCGCGAAGAGCACCACGGGCAGCGGCACCGACGCCGTCTTGCTCAGCATCGCGCACGCGAAGAGCACCCGCCCGATCCACGCCGCGCGATCCCACGGGCCCTTCGCGTCGAGGTGCAGGTGGAGCGCGCCCATCGAGAAGAGCAGGGCGACGAGGTCCTTGCGGCCCGTGCCCCAGCCGACGATCTCCATGGCGCTCGGGTGCACCGCGAACACCAAGGCCGCCACCGTCGCCGACGCGCGAGAGAGGCCGAGGCGCTCGAGCGCGCGCTGGAAGAGGAGCACGACGCCGCACCAGAGGACGACGTGCGTGGCATGCACCACCGGGCCGGTCGCACCGAGCCACGGCGTGTCGATCCAGTACGACATCAGGTGCAGCGGCTGATAGGCGTCGAAGTGGATCTCGCTCCATGCAGAGACGAGCGCGTCGAGCGAAGGCCTCAGCGTCGGGTTGGCGTCGGGATCGAGGAAGTGACCGTCGTCCCAGCTGCGCACGAGGGGCGACGTGATCGTGCGTCCCCACGCGACGGCACACGCGACGACGAGGACGAGCTGTGGAAGCCACCTCGAGATCTGGCGGGGCGCGCGGACGTCGTCCGCCTTCGTCGGGATCGCGCTCACGCTCACTCCAGCGTGATCGGGTAGCGCGCGACCATCTCGGGGCCGTCGAAGCTCGGGAACTGGATGCCTCGGACGGCCGTCCGCAGGCAGTCGCCGCACTCGCCCGTCGTCACGGCCGCCGGCCCGCTGAGGTTGACGGCGCTCACCGAGCCCGAGCCCGCGATGCGGAGCCCGAACGTGAGCCGACCGCTCACGGGGTCGTCTCCCGCCGCGAGCACGAAGCAGCGTCGGATGCGCGGCATCGCGCCATCGAAGGCCGCGTCGATCTGAGCACCCGTGAGCTGCGCCTCGCCGCCGGTGCCTTCGCCGTCGATGGTGCGCATCTCGCCTTCGCGCAGGTCGTCGCCGGTGGTCGCCTCACCGCGCGGGGTCTCGGCGCGCGACTCGGTGCCGCCCGACTCGCCGCCCCCACGTCGGGCGCGTCGACGACGTCGCGTGGTGGGCTCCGTCGGGGCGGTCTCGGTCTCCGCGACGACGACGTCCTCTTCGTCCTCGATCACCTCCGGCTCGGGCGGACCCCAACCCAGGCCCAGGGCGAGGCCTGTGCCCACGAGCAACCACACTGCCGTCGCGACGCCGAAGCCGGACAAGAACTTCGCCACGGCGGCGCTTCTATCACCGTGCTCCCGCCGGGTCACGACACCGATGGGCGCGCGACGAGGGCTCGGCCAAGCTTGACCACGCGGGGGCGGTCCTCTAGCTTCGCCCGCCGTGAATCGCCTTTTTTCCCGCACGGATCCTGCGGTCCGCTGGTTGCGCCACGCGCTCCTGTCGCTGGCGTTGTGCTCGGTCGCCCTCGGGTCGTCCTCCACGATGGCGCAGGACACGCCCGACGAGAGCCTCGACGAAGAAGTGGTGCCCGGGCAGGGCCGCGGCTACGCGTGGGGGGAAGCCGGCGAGCAGGGCGGCGGCAACCAGCCCGCAACCCATCGCTTCTCCCAGATCTTCGGGACCGTCGGCGCCGGCGCGTCCATCCGGCTCTACTACGACCCCGACGTGCTGCGGCAGGACTTCCTCGCGCCCGTCTATCTGCAGCTGCGCCTCGGCTACTTCTTCGAGGGCGACGGAGACCTGCAGCACGGCGTGGGCCTCGGCATCGCGACGAACCTCACGATCGATCCGCCCGACCCCTCGGTCGCCGACGGCTTCCTCGAGGCGGGTCAGTGGACCATCGCGCCCTCGTATTTCTTGCGCGTGTGGATCTCGGATGCCTTCCAGATCCTCGGCTCGTTCGGGGTGCCGATCGGCCTGTCGGGCACCTACCAGACGTTCGGTCTCGAGCTCGCCGGCGGCGTGATCTACGAGTTCCTCGCGGGCTTCGGCATCTACGCGCACATCACGCTCTCCACCTACTTCGCCTCCTTCGTCCAACCGTTGGTGAGCGGCGATCTCGGTCTCGTGTTCGACTACGAGGTGCTTCCATGAACGGCTCGTCCCACGCTGCTCCCCGCCGCGCGCGCATGCTTCCGCGTGTCCTCGCGGGTGTGATCGCCTTCCTCGCGCTCGGCGGTCCGAGCCCCGGCCACGTCGGCAGCTGCGACGGCAGCGGCGAGCTCGCGGACGCTGCGATGTTCTGCGAGGCCTATCGCACGTACTACTGCGCGCGAGAGCTCAGCGGCGGCCGACTTCCGCAGGACCAGTACCTCCAGTGCACGATGAGGACGGGGCCGGGGGGCCCGTACACGTTCTGCTCGGGCTTCAACTTCACGCCCGGTTGCGAGCCGAGCCAGCGCTCGGCCGACCAGTGCATCCGTGCGCTCGACACGGCCGACGTCGCGGTGCGGACGGACGACGTCGCGCAGTGCGACTTCTGTGGAGGTGTGTGATGAGCATGCTCTCGACTCTCAGCAACGTGCTCGGCGTGCGCGCGGTGCGCGCGGCAGCCATGGGCGTGACCACGGCGGTGACGCTCTCGGTCGCCGGCTGCTCGATGTTCGTGTCGCACGAAGAGGTCGCGCTCTACCGCCGCATCCGCACCACGACGGACTCGAACCAGCGCCTCGTCGCGATGGCCGAGTACGCGCGCGACTACGGCTCGGGCGGCGCGTGGATCAGCAACGTGCGCGCGGAGCGTGAGGCGAACGAAGGCCAGATCTGGGCGACGAACAACGCGTCCCCGGACGGGCTCGCCTTCTATCTCCAGGCCTACCCGGATGGGACCTACGTCGAGCAGGCGCGCGCGCGACAGACGGCGCTCGCCCAGGTCTCGACGGGCCGCGAAGAGACGCAGCAGCGCGAGGAAGAGCTCGCGCAGCAGACCGCCGCGTCGCAGGCCGAGGAGCGGCGCCAGTGGGTCACGCGCGCTTCGCAGTTCTGGATGCGCACGCTCGTCGGCGTGCGGAACTACGGCTCGCCCATCGCACAGGTCGCGCGCGTGAACCCCGAGTTCTCTCGCGCGTTCGGCGCGGCGCCCGCGCCGCAGTGCACGCCCACGCGCTGCCTCAAGCACTACCACGCGCACTACGCAGTCCCGGTGCCGGGCGGCAACCGCATCGAGCGCGAGATGCACCTCGTGCTCCGCGTCGGCCTCGAAGAAGGCCGCGTGGAGCGCATCGAGGTGCTCATGCCCAACCATGGCTTCTCGCGCTGGTTCGAGCTCGAGAACCGCACGATCGTGCTCGACGAGGATCCCGAGGCGCGCATGGCCGCCATCGAGTGGGCGCTCCAGCGCATCGAGCCGACGCTCGCCGAGGTGGCCACTGGCTCGCGCGCGATCGACTTCATCCCGGAGCCGGTCGCGCCGGTCGGCGAATCCTCGCCCATCGAGAGCGACGAGGCCGACACCACGACCACGATGGACGGCAGTAGCGATGGCGCCTCGCCGGCCCCTGCGCCCGCGGGCGACGCGGCTCCCTCGGATGGCGGCGAGGGCGACACGACCCTCGAGCAGCTCATGACGGGCGCCGTCGGTGGAGAAGAGCAGACGACCGAGCAGACGACCGAGCAGACGACCGAGGAGCAGCAGACCGTCGTCTATCCGCTCGGCCTCCGCGCGCTCCAGCGCGGCACCACGCGCATCGTCATCTTCGCGGCGGGCGACGGCGACTACGGAGACGCGTACGACGGCTTCTTCGTCGAGCGGGTCCGGGATGGGCAGTGATCGGCTCGCGGGTGATCTCGTCTCGTCCCTGATCGCGCGTCGTCCCTCCGAGGCGGGCCTACTCGGTGTGGGGCTGCTCGGTGTAGGGCTGGCCTCGCTGGCGGGGTGCGGTGATCCGCCGCCTACCAGCCGCAACGACGGCGGCCCTCCGCCCCCGACACCGGTCGCGGTGCAGAACATCGCGGCCTACGAGGGACAGCAGGCCTTCGTCACGGTGCTCGAGTCGGGCGGCGACGACTGGTCGAGCGCGACCATCACGCCGAGCACGGGTGGTCTCGAGATCGTGGCCCAGCGGTGCAACGCGAGCCTCTGCGCGGTCGTCGCGCGAGTGCCCGACACTGTGCGCAACACAGGTCAGAGCATCCCGGCGCCGATCGACGCCCAGCGGACGTTCCTGGTCGTCGAGTCGCCCTCGGGAGACTCGCAGGGCCTCGTCAGCGTGTTCCCCACCGATGCGCTGAGCGCGCCCGGCGGCGAGACGATGGTGGCCGGCAACTACTTCGCAGCGTCGGTGAACGCGGCGACCGGAAGCGTGCTGCGGGCAGGTGGCGCCGAGCCGATCCACTGGGTCGTCTTCGGCTCGGCCCAGATCGACGTGTTCGACGTCAGCGCGCGCGATGGATCGCCAGGTGCGGGTGGCCACCCAGGCGGCGCCGCGGGCGCGGACGGTGAAGGTCCGGGCGGAGGCGCGGCCGCGTACGACATGGTCGGAGC
>JAFLCL010000260.1 GCA_017303575.1 Deltaproteobacteria bacterium | reverse complement strand
CGCCGCGCGCCGTCGGTACCTTGAGCGGGGTGGCGTCCCCACGCCCTGGCGAGTGGCCCGCGCCGGGCTGCGTGCCTGGCCGTCCCGCGGCGCCACGCTTCTCGAGCTCGGCCGCTTCCCGCGCGCGGTCTTCGGCCTCCCGTGCGAGCAGCTTCTGGATGTCGGGCCGTGTGCCGACCTGCGTGGGCTCGTCGGTGAGATCGAAGTCCGCGCCGATCTTCGCGGACGTGATGGCAGGCATCGGCGGCGGCGTCGGCTGACGCGGCACGTTGACGGCCAGGAGGCCCGTCTGGCTCGGCTTCTTCTGCGTCGCTGGCAGGTTCTGCGCGGCCTGCGCGAGCGGCGACATCACCGGGACCCTGGTGCCCGGCGACGTCGGCGGACGCGTGAGCGGCGGTAGGCCCTGGACCTCGCCGTCGTCGACGACGCGCGCCATGCGATCGTCGCGATCGTCGGGCGCGAACGCCGGCTGGCGCGGGATGCGCTCTTCTTTGATCGCGCTGATCGACTTGGTCACCTTCTTGAGCGCGACGCGCGCGAGCGCCTTGCCCTTGTCGGCCGCCGGCTTCTCGCCCGCGATCGTGAAGCCGTGGATCGCTGCGCCCTGCGCGACGACGAGATCGGGGTCGATGTCGATGCGCGCCGGCCGACCGAAGAACTCGTCGACCATCGAGCGCACCATCGGGATGCGCGTCGATCCGCCCACGAGCACCACCGAGTCGACCTCCTTGGGACGACGACCTGCAGCACGCAGCGCGTCGTTCACGACGTCGAAGGTGCGCGCGATGAGCGGCATCACCATGCCCTCGAGCTCGGCGCGCGTGAGGTGGAACGTGTAGTCGACCGTCTTGCCCGAGCCGTCGCTGAACAGCTCCTCGAGCGTGACGTCGACTTCCTTCACCGAGGAGAGCTGGCACTTCGCCCACTCCGCCGCGGCGCGCATGCGCTCGAACGCCTGCGCGTCGACGCGTGCGTCGAAGCGGTGCTGGCGCAGGCAGGCGTCCGCCATGCGCTCTGCGATGAGCAGATCGATGTCGTCGCCGCCGAGGAACGTGTCGCCCGCCGTCGAGACGACCTCGAAGACGTCCTTGTCGAGATCGAGGATCGTGATGTCGAAGGTGCCGCCGCCGAGATCATAGACAGCGACCTTCTCGGCCTTGTCCTTCGTGAGGCCGTACGCGAGCGTTGCGGCCGTCGGCTCGTTGAGGATGCGGAGCACGTCGAGCCCCGCGACCTTGCCTGCGGCCTGCGTGGCCGACCGCTGGAGCTCGTTGAAGTTCGCGGGCACCGTGACCACGGCACGACCGCACGGCTCACCGAGCGAGTCCTCCGCCACGCGACGCAGGTGCCGCAGCACCATCGCGCTGATCTCGGGAAGCGCGAACGTGCCGCGACGCACGCGGACCTGCACACCGCCGACCTTCGTCGGCTCGAGGTCGAACGCGAAGCGCTCCTTGGCCTTCTGGACCTCGGAGCTCGAGTACGGGCGGCCGATGAGGCGCTTGGTCGAGTAGACAGTGTTCTTCGCGTCGACGAGGCGTCGCTCGCGCGCCTCGTGGCCCACCAGGATGGAGCCGTCCGGATGGAACGAGACCACCGACGGGATGAGACGCCTCCCCTCCGAGTCCGGCAGCACGCGCGCCTCGCGGCCGTTGGCGATGGCGACGACCGAGTTGGTCGTTCCGAGGTCGATCCCGAGTACTTTGCCGGTCATTCGTGGAGGCCTGCCCGTCGAAGGGCACGCGAGGATACATCCGCGCGCTCGCCCGCTGCCAGATCGCGCGTCAGCGCGTGTGCTCGGTCAGTCCGGATCGCAGACGCCGTCGCACGTCTGGCGGATGTCGCCGTCCGGGCGCCAGAAGCCGTCCATCATCGAGTGGCCGGCGGCCGATCGACGAACGCCTTCGTGCGCCGGGTTGTCGTCGATCGGATCGCGCGTGCCGAGGGCGAGCACCGGCGTCTCGGGGATCGCGAAGATCGCGAGCGCGTCGAGCACCTGGACCTTGCCGTCGCTGCCGCTCGTCTCCTCGAGGCCGTACGGCGTGTAGGGCGAGGGCAGGAGCAGCGGCATGCCGCCGATCGTGCGCGCCGCGGTGTCCGCCGTGATGTTCGCGACCTGCGCGTCGTTCTGGCCGATCATCATCAGCACGTGATGTCCCGGCGTGACGCCGCCGGGGCAGTAGGTCTCGCCGAGCGAGCACGGAAGCGTGTTGCCCTCGTGGATGAACGCCGCGTACGTCGAGGGCTCGCCGAAGTCCCACTGTGACTGGCCCATCGTCATGAGGATCGCGCGATCGATCTGGCGCGGGTAGCTGTTGCCCATGATCGCGCCGTAGGTCTGCCAGTTCGTCGAGCGCGGGATCATCGTGGAGTAGGTCATGCCGCCGACGCCGCTCACGAAGCGCACGATGTCGGTCGAGATGCCCGCCAGCGCGAGGCCCATGATCCCGCCCTGGCTGTTGCCGTAGTAGTAGCGCTCGGCCGGATCGTACGAGAGCACCGGCTCACCGCCGCCCACGGGCGCGATGTGGAGCGGGTCGGGGACCTCGGTCGTGCCGACGATCTCGCAGCGCCCGATGCCGGCGTTGAGGAACGAGTGCGTGAGGATGACGAAGTTGAGCAGGCCTTGCTCGAGGCGCTCGGGCGTCGCGATGAAGGTGCTGAACTCGCCGAGCGCGCGCGTCACGCGCACCACGTCGTCCGACGACATGCCCCACCAGTCGACGGCGATGCCGACCATGCCCAGCTCTTCGATGGTGTCGCGGAACCAGCCGCTCTCCGTCTCGTCGCGGTGACCGAAGAGGCCGTGTCCGTAGGTGAGCAGGCGCGCGGGCACGCCGCCCTCGCGCACGCTCATGTAGACGCTGCTCGGGATCGTCGCGGTGAAGGGCACCTCGGCGAAGCCGTTCTGCGTCGGTCGACCCGTCGCGTCGCGGTGGATGCGCGCTTGGTCGACGCTCGCGGCCGTCGATCCGCCCGGATCGGTGCCGTTGGTGAAGAGCGGCACGCGGATCGTTCCCTCGAGCCGGCGGTAGACGTTCGCGTCGGGTGCCTCGACGACCTCGGTGACGGTGATGCGGCAGTTGCCGGCCGCGTCGTTCTGTCGGATCGCCTCGTCACGGATCGTGACCATGTCGGTGTAGAGGCTCTCGTCGCTCGCGGTGGTGAAGTCCCACGCCTCGATCAGGCTCGAGCGCGTGACGCCCGCGGTCTCGAGGATCCCGAACACCTCTTCGAGGTGTGGACGACGACCTTCGAGGTCCTCGGCCTCCGGCAGCGGCGTGTCGTCACGCACCGCGCGGAACCAGTCCGAAGGCTCGACCGCCGCGCCCGCGGTGGTCTCGAGATCGCGGATGGCCACCACGTAGCGTGTGGCAGGGCGAAGGCGCGTCGCGGGCCGGATGTAGAAGGGCACGCGCGTGGCGTCGACCTCGGGCCAGGTGTCGATCTCTGCGTAGTGCGCGATGCGCACCGGATCGCCCTCGTCCTGGATCTCGAGGATGACGGTGCGCGAGTCCGTCGCGAGCGAGTCCTCGATGTGTTGCTCGTCCGCGAGCACGCTCGTGTCGAGCGCCTCGTCGAACACCGTGACGATCGAGGTCGCAGGGCTGAAGCCGTCCATCGCGTTCCACTGCGCGGGGTCGGCGCGAATGCGGCGACGGTTCGCAGGGATCGCTTCCTGTGGGATGTCGATGCGGTGCCCCGTGCGCGTCGACGGATCGTCGACGAGGTAGCGATCGGAGGGCCACGGCGCGAGGCAGTGGAGTGCGTTGATGTTCTCGCACTCCTCGGGATAGGGATCGACGACGAACGCGTCGGGCTCTGCACGCGCGTCCGTGCCGCCATCGTCGGTCGGTGTGATCGCCGCGTCGGGCTGCACCTCGGGGCCGGGGCAGCCTGCGACGGAGGAGGCGAGGGCGAGCAGGATCGAAGCGCGGAGGTACGGCGAGGACATCGCCGCCAGCATAACGGATCGGTCGCCCCGTCAGGGGCTCGGGATGGGCGGACCCGGGATCGAACCGAGGACCAGCGCCGTGTAAAGGCGCAGCTCTACCGCTGAGCTATCCGCCCGGAGCGAGAGGTCGCGTGACCCCTCGGCCGACTACTGCTGTGCGCCGGGGGCGGGGATCGCCGTCGGCGGATGGTCGTGATCGGCGGAGTGGTCGATGACCTTGCCGTGGAGCACTTCCATCGGGGGCACGCGCTTGCCGAACACGCTCTCCGGATCCGAGAGCACGAGCGCCTCGCGGAGCACCTCGTCCATGTGCTCGACGAGCACCACGCGCGTCGTCTGGAGCACGCGCTTGGGGATCTCGCGGAGATCCTTTCGGTTCTCCTTGGGCACGAGGATCGTCGTGATGCCGGCGCGGTGTGCGGCCAGCATCTTCTCCTTGAGACCGCCGATCGGCATCACACGTCCGCGCAGCGTGATCTCGCCCGTCATCGCGACCGTGCGACGCACCGGGATCCTCATCAGCGCGCTCGCGATGGACGTCGCGATCGTCACGCCCGCGCTCGGGCCGTCCTTCGGCACGAACTCGGGGAAGTGCACGTGCACGTCGAACTTCGAGTGGAAGTCCTCCTCGAGGCCGAGCATCGCCTGGCGCGAGCGGATGTAGCTCATCGCCGCCTGCGCCGACTCCTGCATGCCCTTCTCGAGCAGGCCCGTGATCACGAGCTTGCCCTTGCCCGGCACCACGGTGACCTCGCACTCGAGCAGCGTGCCGCCGTACTGGGTGTACGCGAGGCCGTTGGTGAGACCGATCTCGTCGTGGTCGCTGGTCTTGGTCGAGTGGTACTTCGGGATGCCGAGGTACTGCGGGACGTTCTTCGCGGCGACGCGGTACGTGCGGTTCGAGATCGTCTCGCCCGCCTCGTTCTTGGTGCCGTCCGCCTTGCCGTCGATCAGCACTTGCCGCGCGATCTTGCGACAGATCGAGCCGAGCTCGCGCTCGAGGTTTCGGACGCCGCTCTCCTTCGTGTAGTGATGGATGACGGTGCGGATCGCGTTCTCGGTGATGTCGACGTCGATCTTGCCGAGGCCGGCCTCTTCGCGCTGACGCGGCACGAGGTAGCGCACGGCGATGTTGAGCTTCTCGAACTCCGTGTAGCCGCTGAGCTCGATGATCTCCATGCGGTCGCGCAGCGGCGCGGGGATGCCGCCCAGCGAGTTCGCCGTGGTGATGAACATCACGTCGGAGAGGTCGTAGTCGAGGTCGAGGTAGTGGTCGTTGAACGACTTGTTCTGCTCGGGATCGAGCACCTCGAGCAGCGCCGCCGCGGGGTCGCCCCGGAAGTCGCTCGACATCTTGTCGATCTCGTCGAGGAGAAAGACCGGGTTGTTCGCGCCCGCCTTGCGGAGCGACTGGATGATGCGGCCCGGGAGCGCGCCGATGTAGGTGCGTCGGTGACCGCGGATCTCTGCCTCGTCGCGCACACCGCCGAGAGAGAGACGCACGAACTTGCGACCCGTCGAGCGCGCGATCGAGCGAGCGAGCGACGTCTTGCCGACGCCCGGCGGACCGACGAGGCAGATCACGGGGCCCTTGAGCTTGCGGACGAGCGCCTGCACAGCGAGGTACTCGAGGACGCGCTCCTTGATCTTCTTGAGGCCGTAGTGGTCCTCGTCGAGGATCGTCTCGGCCGCCTCGATGTCGTAGTTCTCTTCGGTCTTCTCGTCCCACGGCAGGGCGAGGACCCAGTCGATGTAGTTGCGGACGACGGTCGCCTCCGCGCTCATCGGCTGCATCATCTTGAGCTTGCGGAGCTCCTTCTTGACCTTGTCGAGCGCCTCGACGGTCATCTGCTTCTTCGCGAGCTTCTCTTCGAGCTCCTGGATCTCGTTCTTGAACTCGTCCCGCTCACCCAGCTCCTTCTGGATCGCGGACATCTGCTCGCTCAGGTAGTACTCCTTCTGCGTCTTCTCCATCTGCTTCTTCACGCGGGATCGGATCTTCTTCTCGACGTTGAGAATCTCGATCTCCGCGTTCATCAGCTCGAAGAGACGCTCGAGGCGCTTCTTCACGTCGAAGGTCTCGAGGACCTCCTGACGGTCCCCCAGCTTCATGGCCGTGAGGTGCACCGCGACGGTGTCGGCCAAGCGCGAGGGATCGTCGATCCCCTGCACCTGCACGATGACCTCGGGCGCAACGCGCTTGTTGAGCTTGGCGTAGCCGTCGAACGTCGACTGCACCGAGCGCGCGATCGCCTCGAGCTCCGCGCCCGGGGCGCTCTTGGGGTCGGCGGGCACGATGTCCGCGATGCCCTCGTGCTCGACGAGGAACATGTCCTCGCTCGGGACGAAGCGCTTGATGCGCGCGCGCCGCTTCCCCTCGACGAGCACCTTCACGGTGCCGTCGGGCAGACGGAGCAGGCGCACGATCGTGCCGATGGTGCCGACCGTGTAGATGTCCTCCGGGCTCGGATCGTTCGTCTTCGCAGTCTTCTGCGCGGCGAGGAGGATCTCCTTGTCGTCCGCCATCGCCTCTTCGAGCGCGCGCACCGACTTCTCTCGGCCGACGAACAGCGGCACGACCATGTACGGGAAGACGATGATGTCGCGCAGGGGCAAGAGCGGCATCGGCCGCGTCTTGGGCGCGGCCGACTGCTGCTTCGGATCGTCGGAGCGATTGAAGAACATGGCTATCCGGTACCCGCTTCCTTCTCGAACACGAGGAGAGGCTTCTCGCCGCGCAGGATCACGTCCTCGTTGACGTGCACTTCCTTCACGCCGCCGCGCGACGGGATCTCGTACATGATCTCGAGCATCGCGTTCTCGAGGATGGCGCGCAGACCACGCGCACCGGCGTGACGCTTGAGCGCTTCCTTCGCGACGGCGACGAGCGCGCCGCGCGTGAACTTCATGCGCACGCCGTCGAGCTCGAGGAACTTCTGGTACTGCTTCACGAGCGCGTTCTTCGGCTGCGTGAGGATGTCGATCAGCGCTTCCTCGTTGAGCTCGTGGAGCGTGGCCACGACGGGCAGACGGCCGATGAACTCCGGGATGAGGCCCGCGCGGATGAGATCCTCGGGCTGCACCTGCTCGAGCACCTGGCCGAGCTTGCGCTCCTTCTTGCTAGGGACCTCGGCGCCGAAGCCGAGCGTCCTCTCGCCCACGCGTCGCTCGATCACCTGCTCGAGGCCGACGAACGCGCCGCCGCAGATGAAGAGGATGTTCGACGTGTCGACCTGCAGGAACTCCTGCTGCGGGTGCTTGCGGCCGCCCTTGGGCGGCACGTTCGCGACCGTGCCCTCGATGATCTTGAGCAGGGCCTGCTGCACGCCTTCGCCCGAGACGTCGCGCGTGATCGAGGGGTTGTCGCCCTTGCGCGCGATCTTGTCGATCTCGTCGATGTAGACGATGCCCCGCTGCGCGCGCTCGACGTCGTGGTCGGCGTTCTGGAGCAGCTGGACGATGATGTTCTCGACGTCCTCGCCGACGTAGCCGGCCTCGGTGAGCGTCGTCGCGTCCGCGATGGCGAACGGCACGTTGAGCACGCGGGCGAGCGTCTGCGCGAGCAGCGTCTTGCCGGTGCCGGTCGGCCCGATCAGGAGGATGTTCGACTTCTGGAGCTCGACGTCGTCGTGGCCGGTGCGCGGTGTCTCGATGCGCTTGTAGTGGTTGTGCACCGCGACCGAGAGCACCTTCTTCGCGCGGTCCTGCCCGATCACGTACTCGTCGAGGACGGCCTTGATCTCCGAGGGCTTCGGCAGCGGGGCGCCCTGCGGGAAGGCATCGTCGCGGTCGACCTCCTCCGCGATGATGTCGTTGCAGAGCGCGATGCACTCGTCGCAGATGTAGACCGTGGGGCCCGCGATGAGCTTCTTCACTTCCTTCTGCGACTTGCCGCAGAAGGAGCACTGAAGGTTCCCGTGCCCATCGTCGCGACGTCTATCGGGGGGCGGCATCGATCTCGAGCTCCTCTGCGCGTGTCGTCCGAGGGTCGTTCGGAGGGGCGCCCGCGCGGCGAATGAGAATAGGGCGGGGGGTACGCGACCGCAAACCAGTCGCGCACGCGGCCGATCTGCTCGGGGCGCCGCGCGGCGGGGGAGCGCAGCTCCCCTGGAGCGGGAGTCGAGGACGAGTCCTCGACCACGAGCGACGCGGGGTCTGGGGGCGCTCGAGCCCCCGGCCACGCCGACAGCGCGTGTGACTAGTTCTTTCGGAAGGCGATGACCTCGTCGACGAGGCCGTACTCCTTGGCCTCGCTCGCCGAGAGGAAGCGATCGCGCTCGGTGTCGGCGCGGAGCTTTTCGACCGTCTGGCCGCTGTGCTTGGCCAGGATCTCGTTGAGCTTCGTGCGCATCTGCACGATCTCCTTGGCCTGGATCTCGATGTCGGTGGCCTGACCTCGCGCGCCGCCGTGCGGCTGATGGATCATCACGCGCGCGTTGGGGAGGCAGCGACGACGACCCTTGCTGCCGGCCGCGAGGAGCACCGCGCCCATGGAGGCGGCTTGCCCGATGCACACCGTCGACACGGGGCAGCGGACGTACTGCATGGTGTCGTAGATGGCGAGGCCCGCGGTGATCACGCCGCCGGGGCTGTTGATGTACATCGTGATCTCCTTGTCGGGGTCTTCACCCTCGAGGATCAGGAGCTGCGCCACGATGTAGTTCGAGACGGCGTCGTCGACCTCGGAGCCGAGGAACACGATGCGGTCGCGCAGGAGGCGCGAGCCGATGCCCATCTCGCGCTCGCCGCGATGGGTGGTCTCGATGACCGTCGGGATGAAGGTCATCGCTTCGCGGTACAACCGGTCGACGCTGTCGCTCATGCGTTCTCTGCCTTCTCGGCCTTCTGCTCGGCCGCCTTGTTCGGATCTTCCCAGGGACCGTCGGTGATCTTGGAGCCGTCGAGGAGGTGCTTGATCAGCTTGTCCTCGAGGAGCTGCGTCTCGAGCTGCTCGCGCTTCTCGCCGGTGTACTCCACGCGGAGCTTGGCGATGTGCTTGCCGCTCTTCTCGGCCATCTCCTTGAGCTTGGCCTCGACCTCGTCGGCCGTGACGCTGATGCTCGCCTTGCGCGAGAGCTCGCCGAGGAGGAGCGCGGCGCGGACCTTGGACTCCGCGCGGGGCTTCATGTCCTCGACCATCGCCTGATTCAGCTGGGCCTTCTGACCCATCATCTGCATCAGCTGCATGAACTCCTGGAGCATCGCGCGGAGCTGCTGATCGAGCAGCGAGGGCGGCACCGGGATCGCGTTCTTCTCGACGAGCTTCTCGATCGCCGCGTCGCGCAGTGCGCGATCGCTCTGCGACTTCGCGCTCTCCTCGAGGCGAGCGCGCGTCTTGTCCTTGAGCTCGGCGAGGCTCTGGTAGTCGCCGATGTCCTTGGCGAGCTCGTCGTCGACGGCGGGGAGCTTGCGCTCCTTCATCTCCTTCACCGTCATCTCGAACACGACGACCTTGCCCGCGAGGTCCTTGTTCGCCTCGTCGCCGCCGCGCGCGACGGTGATGCTCTTGGTCTGACCGAGCTCGGCGCCCGTGAGGCCCGTCTCGATCTCCGGCAAGAGCTGGCCATTGCCGAGCTCGACGGGTCGATCGGTGCCCGCCATGTCGGGCTTGGCGACGCCGTCGACGGTGACCGTGTAGTCGACCGTGAGGAGGTCACCGGCCTTCGCCGGACGCGGCGACTCGACGGGCTCCACCACAGCGTGCGTCTGCCGCATGCGCTCGATGTCGGCGTCGACGTCCGCGTCCGTCACGGGCTTGGTGCGGCGCACGAGCTCGAGCCCGGTGTCGAGGGTCTCGACCTTCGGTCGGACCTCCACCTTCACGGTGAACGTCATGCCCGTTCCGTCGACGACCTTCGGCGCGTCCTTGAGCACCGGCGTCGAGACGACGGGGAGCTCGTGCTTCTGCACCGCCTCGACGACGCTCTCGTTCACGAGGGACGAGGTCACCTCGTCACGCACCGACTTCGAGAACAGCTGGACGATGACGTTGCGGGGCGCCTTGCCCTGACGAAAGCCCTTCACGCGCGCGCTCTTCTGGAGCTTGCCGTACTCGTTCTCGACGCCCTTGTTGAAGCGGTCCCAGGGGACCTCGACATGGAGCTCGACGGTGACGGGATCGATCGAAGAGATCTGCGACTGCATGGGCTGCTTTCCTCGGAATTCGTAGGCGAGCACGGGCGATCCAGCGCTCGGGCGAGGCGCGTTCGTAGTCTTGGCGGAATCGCGGGTCAAGCGTGTGCGCAGACCTCGCCGAACGCGCGGGCGGCGTGTGCGCGTGGCGAGGGTGAGCGGTCCCGTGCTCCTCGCGTATGCTCTCGCCATGGCGCGCGTCGCACGAGCGGTCGCTCACGACCCGACGGTGTATCCCGAGGAGGAGAACATGGGGGAGGAGTCCCTCCAGCGCTTCATCTGCGAGCTCTTGCGGCCGCTGATCGAGCGCTACTTGATCGCCAAGAAGATCGTGGCGTTCGTCGGCGCCGACCAGTTCATCTACTACCGGAAGCACGACCCGCGCGGGCGCGTGGCGCCTGATGTCTACGTCCTCGACGGCGTGCGGCCCGGCCGGCGCATTCGCACCTGGAAGACGTGGCTCGACGGAGCCCCACCGAGCTTCGCGCTCGAGGTCGTCTCGGGGGACGTCGCGAAGGACTACGAGAAGTCGCCCGAGCGCTACGACGAGTGCGGCGTGAGAGAGCTCGTCGTCTTCGACCCGGACTTCGAGGAAGAGCGCGATCGGATCCGCTTCCAGGTGTTCCGCCGCGTCGGCAAGCGAGGACTCGTGCGCGTTCTCGCGACCAACGAAGATCGCGTGGCGAGCAAGACGCTGGGCTGCCACGTCGTGGCGGTGGGCGCGGGCGAGGGGCTGCGTCTGCGCCTCGGAGTCGGCAAGGACGGCGACGAGCTGTTCCCCACCGAAGCCGAGCGTGAGCGCGGGGAGAAGGAGCGTGAGCGCGGGGAGAAGGAGCGTGAGCGCGGGGAGAAGGAGCGTGCGCTGCTCGACGTCTCGCGTGAGCGCGCCGCGCGCCTCGCCGCCGAGGAGGAGCTCGAGCGCCTGCGCGCGAAGCTCAAGAAGGGCTGAGCGTCAGAGCGAGGGGAGGCTCGTTGCGATCTCGGCCTGTGCGATCGTGTCGAGGCCGGCGGTGATCGCCACGCCGCGACCGACGCGCGTGACCTGCATGGGGCCGGTCGGGGTGGTGATGGTGGTGCTCACGCGGCGGGCGGCGGTCTCGGCGTCGATCGCCTCGCGCTCGTCGTCCCAGCGGGTCAACCACACGAAGGCGAGGGCGTGATCGCTCGGGCGATGGAGCACGCGGATGCGATCTCCATCCCAGCCCGCGGCGGCGTCGCGGTCGCGATCGCGTGAGGTGCCCTGCGCGAAGAACACCGACATCTCGAGCTCGCCGAGCGTCTCGTCGTCGAGCGCCACGAAGCCCGCGTCGATCATCGAGGACAACGCGGGGAGGGCGATGGCCGTCGGCCGATCCCCCATCGCGTAGCGGGCGGGATGAAGGATCTGCTCGGTGGTCGTCGGCGGATCGTGGAACGCATCGTCGATCGCGCGGAAGCCGGATCGACCGGGGCGATCGTGGCCTCCATGCAGGGCTCCCGTGAACACGAGACCGTCGAGGTAGCGAGACATCAGCGGCGCGCGCAGGATCGCCGGCGCGCTCGCGAGCGCGGAGCCCGGCGGCCCTCGGTCGGCGTCGTTCGCGAGCTGCGAGCGCAGGAGGCCGCGTGTTCGGGTGAGATCGTCGAGCGTGCGGCCATCGCCCTCGAGGAACCCCACGCCGAGCATCGTCAGCGTCGCGTCGCCCTCGACCAGCGCGGCGTAGGCGTTGGCCTCGTCGATCGAGCGGCCATCGTCCACGTCGGGGTCGTCGCTGCGGAGGCCGAGGCGCTGGTCCTGGAGGGCGTGCACGTACTCGTGGACGAGCACCATCGACGACGGCGTGCCGAGGATCGTTCCGCCGCGCACCACGAGGCGCGTCATCTCCTCCATCACGTCCTCGCGCACGACCATCGTGTGCCGAGGGGGATCGTAGAAGCCTGCGATCTGCTCGCCCATCACGTCGATCACGAGCGTTCGCAGGTCGACGTCCTCGGGCAGGAGGCCGATCGCGACGTAGAAGAGCCGCGCCTCTTCCAGCTCCTCGTCCTCGATGCGATCACGCACGAACGCGACGATGTCGGCCCGGCTCTGCACGCGCACCGGCACAGCGCGCGCGAAGCGTAGCGAGCGCAGCCGCTCCGCGATCCGCATGGCCTCGCGCAGCGCGATCAGCTCGTCGGGGTCGGGGTCGCGACCCGGCAGCGGTGGCTCGCCGTCGGTCGTCGCATCGCCGGCGGCCACCACGTCGGCGTGTCCGTCCTCGCGGCTGTCGAGCGCCTGCGTGCCGCCGCACG
>JAFLCL010000026.1 GCA_017303575.1 Deltaproteobacteria bacterium | reverse complement strand
CGACGGCCGCCGCGATCGCTGCCCGGCTTGGGACGACCCGCCGCGCCAGGCGCAGGCTGCGCGGGGCGCTGCGGCGGCGCGGGCTCTTCTTCTTCGCCCTCGAAGATCTCCTCGAAGAAGCCGAGGGCGTCCGCGGCGAGATCGGCGATCGTGACCTTCTCGTCGTCGAGCTCGGGCACCGTCACCTCGCGATCATCGTCGAGGAGCTTCTTCAGCTTCGGCACCGCGGCCGGATCGGCGCGCTCCACGATCGCCTCGATCGCGGCTGCGACCACCTCCGCGCGCGGGTGCTGGAGGAAGCGCAGGATGAGCGGCATCGGATCGGGGTCGTGGATCTCGGAGAGCATGTAGGGCAGCTCCTCCATCGCCACCCCGTCGCGCTTGGCGTCGAGCGCGCGCTCGATCGCGTTGGCGACCTCCTTGAAGCGCTCGTACGCGACGTCGAGCAGCGCCTCGCCCGCCTCCGCGCGGACGGCTGGATCGGCGTGATCGAGGATCGCGAGCAGCGTCTCGACGGCGAGCGGGCCCTCGACCTGGGCGCACAGATCGGCGAGCCGGACGAGCTCGAGCTCTTGTCGCTCGGCGTCGTCGGACGCAAGCGCGCGCTTGGCGGCCTGCGCGAGGACGTCGGCGAGCACGTGCGGCGGCGCAGAGAGAAGGAGCGTGCGCTCGGCACGGCGGAGCGAGCGATCGGCGTCGAAGAGAGCCTCGAGGTGGGCGCGGGGATCGGACATGGCGGCGGTGTATGCCCGAACCGCTCGCCGTTTCAACCGGCGTCTTCGCTGGTCGCGACGGGCTCGACGGACTTGGGCGAGGCCGCGGCGCCGCGCTCGCGCCATCGCTTGAGGCCCGTGCGCACGAGATGCACCACGCCGATGAGGAGCACGATCCCGCCGATGGCGAGCATCACGTACTGCTCGAACGTCGCAGCGTTGTCCGCCACACGATCGACGCTGTCCGAGAAGAGCCAGCCGATCGCCATGAACACCGGCAGCGAGATCGCGAGGGCGGCTGCGTCGGCGAGGATGAAGCGCGGGTAGCTGATGCCGTGGATCGCGCACATCGCGAAGATGGCGCCGCGCAAGCCTGCGACGTGGCGCGCCCCGAAGACCACGAGCGAGCCGTACTTCGCGATCAGACCCTCGACATAGGTGCGGCGCTCGGGCGGCATCACCCGCTGGATGAACTTGCGCTCGTAGATCGCGGGGCCGATGCGCCTCGCGATGAAGTAGAGGATCGTGTCGCCGAGCAGGACCGAGACGCTCAGCACCGCCACCGTGGCCCAGAGGTTGGTCACGCCCCGCTGCGCGAGGATCGCGCCCGAGATCATCGCGACGTCCTCGGGCAGCGGCAGCCCGAGTCCGGCGGCGATGATCCACGCGAACATCAGCCCGTAGGAGCCTTGCTCGAGGAAGAACTGGATGCCGGCTTCGACCACGCTGACGCGGTGTTAGCAGAGCGCGTCGGCTCGCGTCAGGCGTAGGGGAAGGAGCGAAGCGCGTCGCCGAAGCTCTCGAGCGACGGCAGATCGGTGCGCGTGTGGAACGCCGACAAGAGCCCCTCGGCATCACGCACGAGGTGACCCGCGACGCCGATCTCTCCGCGCGGCCGGCGCGTGAGGGACACGTAGAGGTGACCCGAGCTGGTGAGGAACGACAGCTCGTTGCGGCGTCCGGTGCAGAGCTCGACGACCTGTGCGCCGAAGCCGCGGATCTCGTCTTCGCCCACCTCGGACCGGGCCTTCACCACGAAGCCGTCCGAGACGATCAAGAGGTGCGCGTGCCAGCGCGTGGCGGTCCCTGGGGCCGTCGCGGTGCCTGGGGCCGTCGCCGCGCCTTCGGACGCAGGCTCCCCCGAGCCCACGGAGGAGCCCGAGCCGACCGGATCCTCTGCGACGATCGCGAGGACGAAGGCCTCGCAGGGGAGCTGTGCGCCGCCTACCACGCGGGGCAGCATCGCACGAACGCGACGGCGCGCGAAAACTTCGTCGCGAAGGCGTACGAGCCGGGGGACGCAGTTGACGTCGAAAGCGGCGACCGGTAAGGGCGCGGCGCAGTCGCTCCGGGCCGTCTCCGGAGCCCACGTGAGGTGTTCGATGGCCCGATTCGCACGTGCGCTGGTGTCGGTCTCGGAGAAGCGCGGGATCGTCGATCTCTGCCGTCAGCTCTCGGAGCTCGGCGTGGAGATCCTCTCGACCGGCGGCACCGCCAAGGCGCTGCGGGGGGCAGAGATCCCCGTGGTCGACGTCGCGGAGTACACCGGCTCGCCCGAGGTGATGGATGGACGCGTCAAGACCCTGCATCCGCGCGTCCACGGCGGCATCCTCATGCGCGACACGATCGGCGATCGCACGCAGCTCACGGAGCTCGGGGGCACGCCGATCGATCTCGTGATCGTGAACCTCTACCCGTTCGAGGCCACGGTCGCGCGCGGCGCGCCGCACGACGAGATCATCGAGAACATCGACATCGGTGGGCCCTCGATGATCCGCAGCGCCGCCAAAAACCACGCGCGGGTCACCGTCGTCGTGGATCCCAAGGACTACGACGAGGTGATCACCGCGGCGCGCTCGGACGAGGGCCCGTCGCTCGATCTGCGCGCACGCCTGGCGGCCAAGGCCTTCTCGCACACCGCCGCGTACGACGGTGCGATCGCGGGCTACATGACCTCGCTCGAGGGCGGCGGCGCGCGCACCCGCTTCCCCGGCACCCTCACCTTCTCTCTCGAGCGCGCCTACGGCCTCCGCTACGGCGAGAACCCGCACCAGTCGGGCGCCTTCTACGTGGAGCGCGACGCGCCCAAGGGCTCGCTCGCGCGCGCGGAGTCGCTGGGCGCCGGAGGCAAGGAGCTCTCGTTCAACAACCTCGTCGACTGCGACGCGGCCCTCGAGGCGGTGCGCGAGCACGATCTTCCCTGTGCCGTCGTGGTGAAGCACACCAACCCGTGCGGCACGGCCACCTCGGCCACGCTCGCGGACGCGTACAAGCGCGCGAGAGAGGCCGACGCGCTCTCGGCGTTTGGCGGCATCGTCGCGCTCAACCGCAAGGTCGATCGCGACACGGCCGTGCTGCTCGTCGAGACGTTCCTCGAGTGCGTGATCGCGCCCTCGTTCTCCGACGAGGCGCTCGAGGTGCTCCGGACCAAGAAGAACCTCCGCCTGCTCGCCACCGGCGACTGGCTGCCCGCCGATCACGCGGAGCTCGTGGCCAAGAAGATCGGTGGCGGCTTCGTCGTGCAGGATCGCGACGCGAGCGGGGCCAAGGAGGTCGCGAACGCGCGCGTCGTCACCAAGCGCCAGCCGACGAACGAGGAGCGCGTCGCGCTCGACTTCGCGTGGCGCGTGGGCAAGCACGTGAAGTCCAACGCGATCATCCTCGCGCGCACCTACGACGGGACGCACGGCGTGACCGTGGGCGTGGGCGCAGGACAGATGTCGCGCGTGGTGAGCGTGCAGATCGCGGCGCAGAAGGCAGGCGATCTGGCGGCCGGCTCGGTGCTCTCGTCGGACGCGTTCTTTCCCTTCCCCGACGGCGTCGAGGCCGCTGCGGCCGCAGGCGCCAAGGCGATCGTGCAGCCCGGCGGCTCGGTGAAGGATCCCGAGGTGATCGCGCGCGCCGACGAGCTCGGCCTCGCGATGATGTTCACCGGCTTCCGCCACTTCCGGCATTGAGATGACCGGCAAGAAGGTCCTCGTCGTCGGTTCGGGCGCTCGAGAGCACGCGCTCGCGTGGAAGCTCGCGCAGTCGCCTTCGGTGCACGAGGTGATCGTCGCGCCGGGCAACGCGGGGATCGCAGGGATCGCGCGCTGTGTGGCGACGGCCGCCGACGACGTGAGGGGCATCGTCGCGCTCGCGCGTGGTGAGCAGGTGTCTCTCGTCGTGGTGGGGCCCGAGGCGCCGCTGGTGGTGGGCCTCGTCGACGCACTGAACGAGGCCGGCATCGCGGCCTTCGGTCCCTCGCGCGAGGCCGCGCGCCTCGAAGGATCGAAGGCGTTCGCGAAGGAGATCATGCGCGAGGCGAACGTGCCGACCGCGGGCTTCGCCGTGTTCGACGACGCCGACGCGGCCGAGGCCTACGTGCGCGAGGCGAACCGCCCGCTCGTCGTGAAGGCCGATGGCCTCTGCGCGGGCAAGGGCGTGGTCGTCGCGAAGGACACGGACGAGGCGCTCGAGGCCGTCCGTGTGATGATGCGCGAGCGCATCCACGGCGAGGCGGGCGCGCGTGTGGTGATCGAGGAGTGTCTGCTCGGCCCCGAGGTCAGCTACCACGTCGTGTGCGACGGCACGCGCTACGTGCCGCTCGCGGCCGCGCAGGATCACAAGCGCCTGCGTGACGGCGATCAGGGCCCCAACACCGGTGGCATGGGCGCGTACTCGCCGCCGCCCGTCGTCACCGCGACGATCGAGCGCGCGATCCTCTCGCGCGTGGTCGAGCCCGTGCTCGCGACCATGACCGCGCGCGGCACGCCATTCCGGGGCGCTCTGTTCGTCGGGATCATGATCGTGGACGGCGCGCCCGCGGTCCTCGAGTTCAACGTGCGCTTCGGCGATCCCGAGACGGAGGTGCTGATGGCGCGCTGGAAGGGCGATGTGCTGCCGCTCTTCGAGGCATCGGCGCGCGGGGATCTCACGGGCGTGATGCCGTCGTGGGAAGCGCCGCACGCGCTGGCCGTGGTCCTCGCGGCCGAGGGCTATCCCACCGCGCCGACGAAGGGTGCGCGCATCCACGGGCTCGACGCGATCGAGGACGCACCCGGTGTGGTCGCGTTCCACGCCGGCACGCGCGAGCGCGGTGGAGCGATCGAGGTCGCGGGCGGTCGCGTGCTCGCGATCACCGCGGTCGGTAGCTCGCTCGACGAGGCGGCCTCGCGCGCGTACGCCGCGTGCGACCGCGTGCACTTCGAAGGGATGCAGCTGCGTCGCGACATCGGCTGGCAAGCACGGGGCTCCTCGTGAGCGCACGGCGATCGCTCGCGCTCGCGCTCCTCGTGATCTCCGTGGCGGGCTGCGGCGCCAAGACCGCGCTCGATGGGATCGCCGAGCACGACGCAGGGCCTGGCCTCGACGCCGCGCGCGATGGCGGCCGCGACGCGAGCTTCGACGCACCGCCCGACGTGGGTCGCGATGCGGGCATCGACGTGGGCACCGACGCGTTCACGCCCGACCGCGGCTGCATCCCCAACCCCGACGGCTGCGAAGCCACCGAGCGTTGTGAAGGCAGTGACACCGACTGCGACGGCCGCGTGGACGAAGGCTGTGACTGCGAGCCCGGCTCCGTGCAGGACTGCTTCGCTGGACCGCCGGGACGTCGTGGTGTGGGCGCGTGCGCCGACGGAACGCAGACCTGCGAGATGACGCGCCAGTGGGGCGAGTGCCGCGGTGGCATCGCGCCCTCGCGCGACGTGTGTGATGGCCGCGACAACCTCTGCGACGGCTGTAGCTCGCAGAACGACTGTCCGATCGACTGTCCGAGCCCTGGCGATCCGCGTACGCCCGACACTGTGCCGTTCGCCGACTACCAGCTCCGGGGTCGCGAGTTCTATCCGGGCATGGCGCGCGGCTGGCGTTGGACCGTGCGCGGCGGCCCCTGCGACACGCTCGCGCCGCGGCTGCGCAGCTTCGATCTGCGCGACGCCACGAGCGAGAACGCGACCTTCACCCCGCGCCTGAGCGGCGACTACACCGTGACGATGGAGGTCGTGACGCTCGAGGGCACGATGCTCTCGTGCACGTGGGTCGTGCACGTCGCGGCCGCGGGCCTGCGCATCGAGATGTGTTACCCGGAGAGCGAGACGCAGGACCTCGATCTCTTCCTCCAGCGCGAGAGCACCGGCGTTCCCTGGTACCTCACGGTGAGCGACACGTTCCGTCCCACGCCGCGCGCGTGCAGCTGGGCCAACTGCGAGGCGAGCATCCGCGGCGATGGCTACCTCCGCGCCGACTGGGGCTATGCGAACAGCGATCTCTCGGCGTGCGTCGATGGCCCGCAAGGCGATCAGTGGCGCGCGCTCGGCTTCTGCGGAAACCCGCGCCTCGACATCGACAACAACCTCAGCGAGGGCATCGGCCTCCCCGAGAACATCAACGTGGACGCGCCCAACGATGGCGAGACGTTCCGCGTGATGATCCAGAACTGGTCCGGCCTGATCTCGCGCCCCGTCGTCAACGTCTACTGCGACGGGCGACGCGTCGCGACGTACGGCGCCGAGCCCGACGTCGTCCCGCGCTTCGAGGGACGCTCGGGCGACATGGGCATCGGCGCGATGTGGCGCGTCGTCGACGTCACGACGCACGTCGACGCGGCGACGGGCGCGCTGACCTGCGACGCCGAAGGCCTTCACCCACCCGGCGCCACGACCGGCTACGACGTCACGCGCGACGATCCTCGCTATTGACGCTCGCGAGGTCTGGCCCTGGTGCTCGCGGGCGCCGAAACGTCTACGATGCCCGCCCATGCAGCGCCTCTTCGCGCTTCTCGCGTTGATCCTGATCACCCTGTCCACCTCGGTAGCGCTCGCGGTGCCCCCGCGCGCAGGCGGCGGTGGAGGCGGCGGAACGAGCACCGACGACGGCGCAGCGTGGCGTCCGCTCTTCGACGAAGGCCGACGTGCCCACGAAGCAGGTCGCTACGAGGACGCTGCGGAGGCGTTCTACCGCGCGCGTGAAGCGGGCGGCCCGGCGTCACTGCTCTACAACCAGGCGCTGTGTCTCGATCGACTCGAGCGCTTCGACGCAGCGCTCTCGGTGTACCGGGCCTACCTCGAGGCCTCTCCCTCCGCGCCGAACCGCGACGAGGTCGAGGGCCGCATCGCCGAGCTCGCGAGCGATCCCGAGTCGGCAAGTCCCGCGCTCGCGACGGGCATGTCGCCGACGGCGCCCGTGATGCAGCTCATGCCGCTCGATGGTGGCTTCGAGAGCGTCGTCGTCGGTGAGGGACGTCCCGTCGTGCGGGTCGACGGCGGTCCGCGTGTCGAAGAGGTCGGCCCCGAGATCGTCGTCAGCTGGTTCTTGTTGATCGGCACGCTCGCGAGCGCGGGCGCCGCGATCGGCGTGTACCTCGACGGCCAGTCCACCTTCGATCAGCTGCGCCTCTTCTGTGAGGACAACGGTGGATGCTCGGAGGACGAGATCGCCGACTCGTCCGCGCACGTGAGCGCGACGGTCACCAACGTCCTCCTCGTCACGACCGCCCTGCTCGGTGCTGCGACGGCGATCTCCTTCGCCGTCGAAGGAAGCTCGGGGGGCACGCGCGTGTACGTCGATCTCGGGCCGGGGAGCCTGCGCCTGCGGGGGACGTTCTGATGCGCTCCTCGCTCGCGATCGGGCTCGCATCGCTCACGCTCTTCGCGTGCAACTACGACTTCGACAGAGTCTGTCGCAGCGGCGAGGTGTGTGGCCCCATCGAGGTCACGCCGCCCGTCACGCGCGAGCCCAACGTGGGGCAGGGCCCTTCCTGCAGCATCCTCCGCGCGCGCTGCGGCGACGAGTCGCTCAACCAGTCGTGCTCGTTCCGCATCTCGGGGGCGAGCGTCGATGCACCGCCGGAGTGCCGCTCGAGCTCGGGCAGCTCGAGCGATGGACGCACGTGCGCGGACGCGTCCTTCTGCTCGGTGGGCTTCACGTGCTTTCGTACGAGCACGGCGGAGACGAACGGCGTGTGCGTCGATCTCTGTCAGACGGTGGCGGACTGCGAGGGTGTCTCGCGCACGTGTGATCGCAGCACGCCCGTGACGACGCTCGACGGCGTCCCGCTCTATCGCTGCGTCGACACCGGTCTCTGATCGCGAGCGCCCACGGGCGCGAGAGGAGTGGGGCATGGCGAGCTTCTTCGAGGACAACGCCGACCTTCGTTGGTACTTCACGAGAGGCCTCGACTGGGACGCGCTCGTGCGCGTCACCGAGCACGTGCCGCTCGAGGGGCCGTACGCGCCGAAGGATCCCGACGCCCCCAAGACCACGGCCGAAGCCAAGGAGCTGTTCGGCGACATCGCGCGCGCCATCGGCGAGCTCGCGGGCAACACCATCGCGCCGCACGCCGCGGAGATCGATCGCGCGGGCGTGATCTTCGAGAACGGTGAGGCGCGCTTTCCGCCGCGCCTCGAGGCTGTGTCGCGCGCCGTGTCTCAGATGGAGCTGCACGGCCTCTGTCTTCCCCGCGAGCTCGGCGGGATGAACGCGCCGATGGCGCTCTACTACCTCACGAGCGAGGTCCTCGCGCGCGCCGACGTGTCGGTGATGGCGCACCACGGGTTCCACGGCGGCATGGCGCTCGCGATGCTGCTCTTCTCGATGCGCGAGGGCTCGACCACGCTCGATGCGGCCGGCCGCATCACGAAGACCCGCTTCGAGAAGGAGATCCGCGAGATCGTCGCGGGCGAGGCGTGGGGCTGCATGGACATCACCGAGCCGGACGCAGGCAGCGACATGGCCAAGCTGCGCGCCAGAGGCGTGCTCGGCAGCGACGGCGTCTGGCGCGTGACGGGCCAGAAGATCTTCATCACCTCGGGCCACGGCAAATACCACTTCGTCATCGCGCGAACCGAGACCGTCGGAGCGGAGCGGAGCGCGGCGACGGACGACCCGATGGCGGGCCTCCAGGGTCTCTCGATGTTCCTCGTGCCGACCTACGAGGATCTGCCGGACGGAACGCGACGCCGCATCGTCAGCCTCGATCGCGTGGAGGAGAAGCTCGGTCACCACGCGTCGGTGACAGCGGCGCTGTCGTTCGACGACGCGCCCGCGCACCTCATCGGCGAACGAGGCCAGGGCTTCGAGTACATGCTGCTCCTCATGAACGGGGCGCGCGTGGGCGTGGGCTTCGAGTGCATCGGCCTGTGCGAGGCCTCGATCCGCCTGGCCGAGGGCTACGCCCGCGAGCGCACCTCGATGGGCAAGACCATCGATCGCCACGAGATGATCGCGGACTACCTCGACGAGATGCGCACCGACGTGCGCGGCCTCCGCGCCCTCGCGGCGTACGCGACGTTCCACGAAGAGATGGGGCAGAAGCTCGATCTGCGTCGGCGGGTGCGCGAGCAGACCGGTCAGAGCGTGGACACCGAGCTCGCGCGCACGATCCGTCGTCACCGCAAGAAGGCGCGTCGCGCGACGCCTCTGCTCAAGTACCTCGCGGCGGAGAAGGCCGTGGAGATGGCGCGACGCTGCATCCAGATCCACGGCGGCGTCGGCTACACGACGGAGTACGGCGCCGAGAAGCTCCTGCGCGACGCGCTCGTGATGCCGATCTACGAGGGCACGAGCCAGATCCAGAGCCTCATGGCGATGAAGGACACGCTCGGCGCGGTGATGAAGAACCCGCGTGGCTTCGTGCAGCGCAGCGCCGACGCGCGGGTGCGAGCGCTCTCGTCGCGCGACGCGCTCGAGCGTCGCGTGGCGCGCCTCCAGATCGCGGCAGACGACGCGACCCGATTGCTCATCGTCCGCACCGCGGGCGACAAGCTGCGCTCGGTGCGTGATCAGCCGATCGGCGCGTGGGTGAGCTCGCTCTCCAAGAACTGGAACCCCAAGCGTGACTTCGCGTTCGCGATGCTCCACGCCGAGCGCCTCACGCGCATCCTGTGCGACGTCATGATCGCCGAGGTGCTGCTCGAGCAGCGCGCGACGGACGCTGCGCGCGGCGAGATCCTCGAGGCATGGCTCGAGCGCGCGGAGCCGCGCTGTCGCTTCTTGCTCGACGAGATCCAGACGCGTGGACAGCGCGTGCTCGATCAGCTCGCGAGCGACGAGACGGCGACGGCGCGCGCCGCGGAGTGATCGACACCTTCCCCACGACAACGAGCGCGGGCATCATGCGACGCCCCGATGACCGAACGGCCCATCCCGACGCTCGTTGACCCGTTCTCCGTCCCTCCCGCCGAGGCCGCCGCTTCGACGCCCTACTCCCGCGCCCTCGCGGAGGGTGCGGCGCTGCGCGAGCGTCCCTTCACCGCGCAGGGCGCCGAGGCGGTCGCCCGCCAGCACCAGAAGCACCGCATGACGGTGTGGGAGCGCCTGCGCGTGCTCACGCCCGAGCGGCCGGACGTGCTGTTCGAGAACTGGGGACCGAACCTCGACGGCGCCTCGCTCGTGACGGCGATCCTGCGTGTGGGTGATCGCGACGTCGCCTGCTACGGCCACGACTTCACGGTCCGCGCGGGCTCGATGGACGCCACGAACGGCAAGAAGCTCGCGCGCCTGTTCCAGCTCGCGGGCGAGCGCGGCCTGCCGCTGATCGGCATGAACGACTCGGCGGGCGCGTACGTGCCCGCGGGCGTCGGTGGTCTCGATGGCTACGCCGAGGCGTTCACCGCGCTGCGCCGCATCAGCGGCGTGGTTCCGAGCATCATGTGCATGTTCGGCTTCAACGCGGGCGGTGGCAGCTACCTCCCGCGACAAGGCTCGTTCGTCATCCAGCCCGGCGACTCGTTCTTCGGGCTCACGGGACCGGGCGTGGTGAAGTCGGTGCTCGGTGAAGACGTCTCGCCCGACGACCTCGGCGGACCGAAGGTGCACGGCGCCTCGGGCGTCGCGGATCTCACGGTGGCAGACGAGGTCGCTGCGCTGCGCACGTCGCTGCGTCTGCTCTCGTACCTGCCGAGCGACAACCACTCGTTCGCGCCGTTCCTGCCGACCACCGATCCGCTCGAGCGCCCCACCCTCGAGCTCGACACCTTGTTCCAGAAGGCGTTCGACTCACCGAGCGGCTTCAACACGCCGTTCGACATCAGCTTCCTGATCCAGCAGGTCTGCGATCACGGCGACTACTTCGAGCTCCAGCCCTCACGCGCGCGAAACATGATCACGGCGTTCGGTCGCATGGGCGGGCACGTCGTCGGGTTCGTCGCGAACAACAGCGCCGTCGCGTCGGGACAGATCGACGTCGCCGCCGCGTACAAGGCCGCGCGCTTCATCCGCTTCTGCAACGTCTACAACGTGCCGATCGTCTTCGTGGAGGACACCACGGGCTTCCTCCCCGGTCGTGAGCAGGAATCGCTCGGCATCGTGCACGCGGGCCGCGCGATGCTCGACGCGATCGTCGACGTGCGCACGCCTCGCATCCTGCTCCTCGTGCGCAACGCGTTCGGCGGCGCGTACGCCTCGTTCAACAACTACGCGACGGGCGCAGACCTCGTGCTCGCGCTTCCGACGACGCGCGTCGCCGTCATGGGGCCCGCGGGCAAGGAGTTCGTCTACAAGGACGAGCTCCGCAAGATCCGCGCGGAGGCCAGCAAGATGGAGCCCGAGGCGAGAGCGTCGTGGCTCAAGGCGCGCGAGCACGAGCTGAACCTCCGCTACGAGAAGGAGCTGATGAACCCGCGCGAGGCGCTCTCGCTCGGATCGATCTCGCGGCTCGTGAACCCGGTCGAGCTGCGCGCGACGCTGGCGCGATCGATGGCCTTCTTCCTGCGCCACTACACGCCCACGACGATGAGCGGACCGCAGCGAGAGTTTCACTAGTCCTCCCCGATGGCGCGCGCGCGCCCTCCCCCGCCGAGCGGGGCCCCCTCCCGCTCCACTCGCTCCGCTCGTGCTCCGCGCGGGGCCCCGACCCCGCTTGCCCCATCCGACCACGATGACTCACTACGACTGGTACGGCGCGAACCCCGAGACCACCGGCGATCGACGGCTCTCGCTGCATCCCTCGAGCTGGGCCCGCAGCTTCGCGTGCGAGGACGTGCGCCCGCTCGTCGTGTGCCGCGGCCCGATCCGCAAGGAGGCGCTGGACGTCTTCCGCGAGATGGGCATCACGCACGCGGGCATCCTGCTCTCCGAGAAGGACGCGATCGTCTACCCGAACGCGCTCGCGCCCGAGCTGCGAGGCCTGCGACCGGATCACGTCCACCGTGTGCGCGACTACAGCGGTGCGACCAAGGACGAGCGCCACGAGCGCATGCGCGAGATCGTCGCGATCTGTCGCGCGCACGGCTACACGCACGTCTTCGCCGGCTACGGCTTCATGTCGGAGGACGAGGAATTCTCGCGGGCGCTCGAGGAGGCCGGGATCGTCTTCATCGGCCCGCGCTCGCGCGTGCAGGCCGCCGCAGGCAAGAAGGACGAGGCCAAGCGCACGGCGCTGCGTGAGGGCGTCACCATCACGCCCGGCATCGACGACGTCACGACGCGCCTCTTGCTCGAGAAGCACCCGAGCCTCGAGGCGCTGCGCGCGTTGGTCTCCGCGCGTGGTCTCGCCGTGCCCGCAGAGGCGCTCGCCGAGGGCACCGATCTCGCGGTCGCCGCAGGCCGCGTGCTCGACGCGTCGTATGCGGCGCGCATCGACCTCTACGAGATCGACGAGCTCGGCGACGCCGTCGCGCGCGCTGTGGCGTCCATCCTCGCGTCGCATCCGGGGCAGCGCGTGCGCCTCAAGGCGATCGGCGGCGGTGGTGGCAAGGGCCAGCGCATCGTCGTGGCCGCGACCGAGGCACCCGCGGCCGTGCGCGAGATCCTCGCCGAGGTGAAGGCCGGCGGCGTCGGCGACGACAAGAACCTCGTCGTGGAGCTCAACATCGAAGAGACGCGCCACAACGAGATCCAGCTGCTCGGCAATGGCCAGTGGTGCATCTCGCTCGGCGGTCGTGACTGCTCGGTGCAGATGCACGAGCAGAAGCTGCTCGAGATCTCGGTGACGCAGGAAGGCCTGGCTGCCGCGATCGAGGAGGCACGCGAGAGAGGGCGCGCGGCCGCCGCGGCGACGCTCGAGGCCGATCTCGCGGTGCTCGTGAAGATGGAGGACGAAGCGGAGCGCTTCGGCCGTGCGGTGGGGCTGAACTCCGCATCGACGTTCGAGTGCATCGTCGCCGGCGGTCGCGGCGAGACGGGGCACTTCTTCATGGAGGTGAACACCCGCATCCAGGTCGAGCACCGGGTCTCCGAGCTCTGCTACGCGCTCCGCTTCACGCATCCGGAGGATCCGTCCGACTTCTTCGAGGTGCGCTCGATCGTCGAGGCGATGGTGCTCCTCGCGAGGCATGGGGAGCGCCTGCCGCGACCGACGCGGATCCCGCGACACGGCGCTGCGGCGGAGGCGCGTCTCAACGCCACCGATCGTTCACTCGCACCGCACGCCGGTGGGCTCATCCAGGAGTGGACGGCGCCTGCCCCGTTCGAGATCCGCGACGACCAAGGCATCTGCGAGCGGAACCCGGACACGGGGCAGTTCGTCCACTACCGCCTCGCGGGCGCGTACGACTCGAACATCGCGTTGCTCGTCACCTACGGCGGAGAGCGCCGCGAGAGCTACGAGCGCCTCCTCGAGATCCTGCGTCGCATGAAGCTGCGCGGCATCGATCTGCAGACGAACAACGCGTTCCACTACGGCCTGATCCACTGGTTCCTCGCGCGGGACGTGTGGGCACGCCCGACCACGCGCTTCGTGCTGCCCTACCTCGCGCAGGTGGGCCTGCTCGCGGAGGCTGCCGCGGAGATCGATCTCGACGTGGTCTTCTCCACGCTGCCCTCACGCCTCGTGGGGGACGTGACGGGCGAGGCCGAGCGCGCGACGCGACGCATCCTCTCGCTGAAAGAGACGCTCCTTCGTCGCCCCCTCGAAGCGCTCTTGGCCGAGCCGCACGTGCTCTCGGGTTGGCTGTCGCGGCATCGTCGATCGTTCCGCGCCGAGGGCGAGCGCATCGTGTGGATCACGAACCCGCTCGAGGTCCTCGCGGACACGTACTGGCTCCTCAACATGGACTTCCGCGCGGACGCACCCGCCGCGCACGTGATCTGGGATCACGATCACGAGGTGCTCGAGCGCGGGCGCGCGTTCTACCGAACGCTGACCGCGCGCCTGCCGCAGGACACCTCGTGGGAACAGACCTGCGCGCTCCTCGCACGCGAGGAGCCACCGCCGGGGTTCGACGCGAGCACGTGGAACGCGGTGCGCGCGTCACACGAAGGCTTCCAGCTCGGTCTCGAGACGCTCTCGCTCGCCGCGGGCCTCGGGCTTCGCACCGGCTTCTTCGAGCTGACCGTCGAGGAGGATCTGTCCGTCACGATCCCGCGGCGATTGCTCGACGCCTCGCTCCAGAGCCGCATGCGCAAGGTGCTCGCGCCCCCGCCGCGCGCGCACTCGGGCGAGATCGCGGCGATCTCGGGCGGGATGTTCTATGCGCAAGAGGCGCCGCATCTTCCGCCGTTCGTCACCGTCGGCATGCACTTCACGGCCGGGCAGCCGCTCTACGTGATCGAGGTCATGAAGATGTTCAACAAGGTGCTCGCACCCTTCGCGGGCACGATCGACGCAGTGCTCGTCACGGGCGACGGAACGATCGTGCAGAAGGGACAGCCGCTCTTCCGCGTGACGCCCGACGAGCGCGTGGTCGAGGAGTCCGCGGCCGCTCGTGCCGCACGCCTGCGAGCGAGCACCCTCGCGCACCTCGATTCCGTTCTCACGAGAACGCCCCGCGCCCCACGCGGGTGACGTCGCAACGCGCTGTACGGGCGCCTCGCGCTTGGCGATCATCGCGCGATGTCCGCGGTGGCCACCAAGCGTCGAGAGCAACCGAGCCGCTTCGAGATTCGTCGCACGCTCGGCTCCGGCGGCATGGGTCTCGTGCAGCTCGCGTGGGATCGCGAGCGTCGCATGGAGGTCGCGCTCAAGACGCTGCACGGCACCGACCCGACCGATCTCGCGCGCCTGAAGCGTGAGTTCCGATCCCTCGCCTCGCTCGCCCATCCGAACCTCGTCGCCCTCTACGAGCTCTTCTCCGAGGATGGCGCCGCGTACTTCACGATGGAGGCGATCGCGGGCGTGCGTTTCGACGCCTGGTGCGCGACCCTGCCACGCCTCGATCGCGCCGATCTCCTTGTGTCGACACGCATCGAGACGCGCACACGACGCGTGCTCGAGCGGGACGCGCGCGCGGCAGGGCCCGAGAGCGATTGGTACGTGCCAGGCCGCATGTCGCGCCCCGTCGCCGATCTCGACCGTCTGCGCGAGGCGACGCGCGGCTTGGTCGCCGCGATCTCCGCGCTCCACGCAGCAGGCATGGTGCACTGCGATCTCAAGCCTTCGAACGTGCTCGTCGAGCCCACGGGCCGCACCGTGGTGCTCGACTTCGGCCTCGTGCGCGAGCGACCGCGCGCGGAGCGCGCCGAGCTGGACTCGATCGATGGGACGCCCGAGTACGTCGCGCCCGAGGTGGTCGAGGGCCGCGCGCCCGGTCCCGCAGCCGATTGGTATGCGGTGGGCGCGATGCTCTACCAAGCGATCGTCGGTGAGCCGCCGTTCCACGAGGCGCACTACGCAGCGACGTTGATCGCGAAGCTCGATCGCGAGGCGCCACGCACGTCGGATCGCGTCGACGGCGTCGACGCGGTGCTCGACGAGCTCGTCGCGCGTCTGCTCGAGCGTGATCCGAGCCGCCGCGCGGGCGCAGCCTCGATCCTCGCGTGGCTCGACGGAGAGCCGCACGACGACGACACGAGGGAAGTCGGCGAGCCACCCTTCGTCGGCCGCGTCGCGGAGCGCGCCCTCCTCGCGGACGAGCTCTCACGCGTGGCGGCAGGCAAGCCACGCACTGTCGTCGTGCGTGCTGCCTCCGGCATGGGCAAGTCCGCGCTCATCCGATGCTTCGCCGAGGAGCTCGAGCGCGAAGGCCGCGCCATCGTGCTCGCGGGCCGCTGCTACCAACGCGAAGAGGTGCCGTTCAAGACACTCGACGGCGTGGTGGACGCGATGGCCGCTCGGCTCTCGCGACTTCCGACGACGGAGATCTCGGCGCTCGTGCCGCCGCACATCGAGGCGCTCGTGCGCGTGTTCCCCGTGCTGGGTGCGGTGGATCTCTTCGCGGCGGCGCCCGCGGATCCGGAGCTCGACACGCCCGGCGCGGTGTTGGCCGCGGCCGCGGAGGCGGCGCGCGAGCTGCTCCTTCGTTGGTCGCAGACGCTGCCGATCGTGATCCTGATCGACGATCTCCAGTGGAGCGATGCCGACAGCGCGGCGTTCATCGAGCGCATGATCGACCCACGCTCGAGCTCACGCATCCTCACGCTCGCGACGGTGCGTAGCGGGGAGCGCGCGCCGGTGCTCGAGGCGATGCGGCATCGCAGCGCCGAGCGTCTCAAGGAGATCGATCTCGGACCGCTCAGCAGCGACGAAGCAGAGTCGCTCGCGCGCAGCATGCTCGGGGCGAGCGACACCGAGGACGCGTCACGCTTCGCGATGCGCATCGCGGAGGGTGCGGCGGGTGTGCCGTTCTTCCTCACCGAGCTCGCCCGACACGCGATCCGCGCGCACCACACCGACGTGCAGAGCGTCGAGCACGCGATCGCGCAGCGTGTGGCCGAGCTGCCCGACGACGCCCGCGCCCTCCTCGGCCTGAGCGCGCTCGCGGGCGTGCCGCTCGCACCGACCGTCCTCGCGCGCGCCGCAGGTCACGATCGTGACCCACTGCCTGCCGTGCGACTGCTCGCGTCCCGCTCTCTCCTGCGCAGCGGAGGCGGCGTCACGGAGCTGGTCGAGCCCTACCACGATCGAATTCGCGAGGTCGTCGCGAGCGCGTTCGGCGCAGAGGAGCGCAAGTCGCTCCACGCCGCGCTCGGAGACTCGCTCGCGGCCGAGACGCACGCCGATCCCGAGTCGGTCGCCCATCACCTCTCGCGAGGTGGCGACGCCGCGCGCGCCCTGCCGTTCCAGCTGCGCGCCGCGGAGCGTGCCACGCGCGCGCTCGCGTTCGATCGCGCTGCCGCGCTGTACCTCGATGCGCTCGCGATGTGCAGCGACACGGGAGAGCGGTCGCGCATCGACGTCGAGCTCGCAGAGGCGCTCGTGCGCGCGGGTCGTGCCGCAGAGGCTGCGCCGCGTTTCCTCGCGTGCGCGGAGCGATCGACGGGGGACGCGCGCGAGCGGCTCGAGCGGCGCGCCGCCGAGGAGTGGCTCAAGTGCGGCAACGTCGACGAGGGCGTCGCCGTCTTGCGTCGCGTGCTCGCGGGTGTGCGCCTGCGCTACCCCGAGTCCCAGCTCGAGGCGATGGCGCGCGCGATCGCACGCATCCTGCGCATCCGTCGCCTCGATGGGAGCTTCACCGCGAGACGAGAGTCCGAGCTCGCGCCCGCGGTGATCGCGCGCGTGGATGCTGCGCGCGCCGCGGGCGTCGGCTTGATGATGATCGACCCGCTGCGCGGCTACGGCTTCCTCGCGCGCTTCCTCCTCGACGCGATCGCTGCGGGCGAGCCGCGTCGCGTGGCGGTGGGCCTGTGCTTCAACGCGGTCACGCTCTGTCGCGGCGGAGAAGCGGGATACCCGCGTGCGAAGTCGTGGCTCGAGGCCGCGCGACGCATCGCGGAGGAGCTCGACGACGACTACCTCCGCGGCCTCGCGGACGCTTGCGAGTCCGGCGCTTCCGTCACGACGGGCCGCTGGCGCGAGGGCGCGAGCCTGGGCCTGGGCGCACCGATCAAGCTCCGCGCGACGGGCACGCCGGCCACCTGGGAGCGCACCGCGGCAGTCTCGCTCGGTCGCACGTCGCTCTTCGCCATGGGCCGCATGTCGGAGCTGCGGGTGATGACCGAGCGACACCTCCGCGAGGCGAACGACGTCGGCGATCGGTTCGCCGCGACGTATGCCGAGGTGCACGGCTGGGTGATCGCAGCGATGGACGACGACGTCGCGCGCGGCCGCGATGCGCTCGAGAACGCGCTCTCTCGCTGGTCACGCCTGGGCTTTCACGCGATGCACTTCTGGCGGCTCTACGGCGAGCTGATGTTCGACCTCTACGAGGATCGCCCTGAGCAGGCCCGCGCGCGTCTCGAGGCTGCGAGGCCTGCGCTGTCGAAGTCTCGCATCCTGGCCATGCAGTTCTACGACGCCTTCCTCTCGGCGACCGACGCGTCGATCGAGCTCGAGCTCGCAGCACGGAGCGCTCGCCCCAAGCCCCACCTCGATCGAGCACGCGCCATCGAGGCGCACCTCGCCAAGATGAAGCGGCCCTACACCGAGGCGCTCGCGGCGCTCGTGGCGGGACGGGTCTCGCAGGTCGCACGCGACGACGCGGCGGCGCGACGACATCTCTCGCGTGCGATCGAGGGCTTCGAGCAGTGCGACATGGAGCTGCACGCGGCGGCGGCGCGCGCTCGGCGCGCCTCGCTCGTCGGCGGTAGCGACGGCGCTGCGGCGATCGAGGCCGCCCTCGAGACCGCGCGGCGCGAAGGGATCGTGCGCCCCGACCGCTGGCTCGTGATGCTCGGCGGCGGCGTGCGCGCGTAGTCGATCGCGGACCGTCCAGACCGGGACGACCCGCCCAAACCGGGACGGTCCTGCGTCGTTGCATTCGGAGGCAGAGCGAGACGGGACGGCGAGACCGGGACGGTCCTGCGTCGTTGCATTCGGCGGGACTCAGGACGGACGCGGCACTCGCTCGCATGACGCGACACTCGCTCGCATCAGGTCTCGTTCACGTCGACGTGGTAGCGAACACGGAAGCCATCCGCGTCGGCTGCCGTCTTCTTCGCCACCCGACGCTTCCGCTTCGCCAGACGGGCCGTCACCGCCGTCGCCTCTTCGTCGTACTCGGCCGCGGACGCGAGCGCCTCGCCGTAGTGCCTGCTCACCACGCTCGTGTGAAGCCCGAGCGCGCGCGCGATGTCGACCTGGCGCCCCTCGTACTCGTGCACCCACACCCACGTCGCGAGTCGCTTCACGCCCGTCGATCGCTGCGATCTCGGCCGCTCCGTGAGCTCGATCGCGTCGAGGCCGCGGTGGTCGAGCACGGCGTCGATCACCTGCCGCGCCGTCGGTCGATCGACGGGCCCGGCGCGACGCTCGCTTCCGCGGCTCGAAAGCGCAGCCTCCACGCGCGCGGCGTCGCGCCGAACCTTCGAGGTGAAGACGTCGTCCCCGAGCACACCGTCGCTGACGCGATGACCATCACCCATCGTCTTGCGCACGGCCGATGCTTCGCGCGAGTCGAGCGCGCCGCTGAGCTCGGGTCGGCGCGGCTCGCTCCGACCTTCGTCGACGAACGCATCGAACGTCGCCGCCGCACGCGAAGCGACCCGGCCGAAACGCCCCAGAACGTAGCCGATCCGCAGCCACTCGGGCGCCTCCACGCGTCCGAGGTACGCGCGATGGCTCGACCATGCGCTGCCGCGTGCGGTGCGTGCCACGCCCGCGCGCACGGGATTGTTGTGCACGTAGCGAACGAGCTGCAGCAGGTACTCGTCGGCGTCCACGAGGAGCGTGCGCGGTCGCCCTGCGAACACGGGCCCCTGCGCTCTGCGCTGGCGTCCCTCGTTCACCCACCGCGCAAACGCGGTGTGCAGCGACTTCGTGAATCGCTCGAGCGGGGACTCACCCTGCACGACGACGAGATGCACGTGGGTCGACATCAGGCAGTAGGCGAGCACCGTCGTGTCCGAGTTCGCGCTCGCTGCCCCGACACACTGGAGGTAGTGGTCACGCGCGCCCTCGCGATCGAGGACGGGCTCGTCGCGAACGAAGCGAGAGACGAGGTGGAAGACTCCGCCCGGGACGTGCAGACGAGCGGTGCGCGGCATCGACGACGCGTACGACACCGCGGCCACGGATGCAACGACGCAGGACCGTCCCGGTTCGGGCGCCCAGCTGGGGACGGCGAGGTTGCGAATGCAACAACGCAGGACCGTCCCGGTCTCATGCTTGTCGCAATGCAACAACGCAGGACCGTCCCGGATTAGGCCTCGCCCTGCTTGGTGTTGACCTTGCCGCGGAGCGCGGCCTGCGCGGCAGCGAGACGGGCGACGGGCACGCGGAACGGGGAGCACGAGACGTAGTCGAGGCCCACGTCGGCGAAGAACGCGATGGAGCGCGGATCGCCTCCGTGCTCGCCGCAGATGCCGAGGTGGAGGCCAGGACGCGCCGCGCGGCCACGCTCACACGCGAGGCGCACGAGCTGTCCGACGCCCTCGACGTCGATCGACTGGAACGGGTCGTCGCCGAGGATGCCCTTCTCGACGTAGCGAGGGACGAAGCTCGCGATGTCGTCTCGGCTGTAGCCCAGCGTCATCTGGGTGAGGTCGTTGGTGCCGAACGAGAAGAACTCGGCCTCACGCGCGATCGTGTCCGCCACGAGCGCAGCGCGCGGGACCTCGATCATCGTGCCCACGTGGAACGCCACGCGCGTGCCCTTCTCCGCGAACACGGTCTCGGCGACGTCGAGCACGATGGCCTTCTGGTGCACGAGCTCGGCGACGGTACCGACGAGGGGGACCATCACCTCGGGCAACACCTCGACCCCCTCCGCGCTCACCTCGCACGCGGCCTCGAAGATCGCGCGCGCCTGCATCTCGGTGATCTCGGGGTGCGTGATGCCCAGGCGACAGCCTCGATGACCGAGCATCGGGTTCGACTCGTGGAGCGCGTTCACACGCTGGCGCACACGCTCGACGCGCATGCCGGTCGCGCGCGCCACCTGCTCCTGCTGCACGGCATCGTTGGGAAGGAACTCGTGGAGCGGCGGATCGAGCAGGCGGATCGTGACCGGCAGGCCCGCCATCGCGCGGAAGATCCCGGCGAAGTCCTTGCGCTGCTCGGGCAAGAGCAACGCGAGCGCGGCGCGGCGGCCCTTCTCGTCGTCCGCGAGGATCATGCGACGCATCGCGAGGATGCGGCTGTCCTCGAAGAACATGTGCTCGGTGCGACAGAGGCCGATGCCCTCCGCGCCGAACGCTCGCGCTGTCGCAGCGTCCTTGGGCGTGTCTGCGTTGGTGCGCACCCGAAGCACGCGCATGCCGTCGACCCACCCCATGAAGTGCTCGAGCGATCCCGAGACGACGGCGTCCGCGAGCGTCTCCTTGCCCGTCACCACCTCGCCCGTCGTGCCGTTGAGGCTGAGCCAGTCGCCCTCGCCCACGGTCACGCGGCCGTTGCTCAAGGTCTTGGTGCGGTAGTCGACGATCAGATCCCCGCAGCCCGCGACGCATGGCTTGCCCCAGCCGCGCGCGACCACCGCGGCGTGGCTCGTCATGCCGCCGCGGCTCGTGAGCACACCCTCCGCTGCGTGCATGCCCGCGACGTCCTCGGGCGAGGTCTCCATGCGCACGAGCACCACCTTCTCACCCCGCGCCTTCCAGCTCTCGGCGTCCTCCGCGTGGAACACGACGCGACCGACGGCCGCGCCCGGCGAGGCGGCGAGGCCCTTCGCGATCACACGACCCTGCTTGCGGTAGCCCACCTCGTCCGCGAAGTGCGGGTGAAGGAGCTGATCGACGTGCGCTGGCTCGACCAAGTTCGCGACCGCCTCTTCGCGCGTGACGAGGCCTTCGTTCACGAGGTCGACGGCGATGCGCACCGCGGCCGCGCCCGTGCGCTTTCCGTGGCGCGTCTGGAGCAGATACAGGCGTCCGTCCTGCACGGTGAACTCGACGTCCTGCACGTTCTTGAAGTGCGACTCGAGGCGCTGCGCCAGCGCGCTGAGCTGAGCGTGCACCTCGGGCATGTCCTCGTGGAGCTTCGCGATCGGCGAAGGTGTGCGCGTGCCCGCGACGACATCCTCACCCTGCGCGTCCACGAGGTACTCGCCGTAGAGCGCCTTCTCGCCCGTCGCGGGGTTGCGCGTGAAGAGCACCCCGGTGCCCGAGCGCGGGCCGGTGTTGCCGAACACCATCGCCTGCACGTTCACCGCCGTGCCCTTGAGGCCGCGGATCTTCTGCACCTCGCGGTACTTCTTGGCGCGGTCACCGTTCCACGACGCGAACACCGCGAGGATGGCGCGCTCGAGCTGCTCGCGTGGCGACTCGGGGAACGCGTGGCCCGTGTGCGTGCGGTAGATCGTCTTGAAGCGTGAGACGACGTCGCGCAGCGCCTTCTCGTCGAGATCCTGATCGGTGCTCGCGCCCGCGTCCTTCTTCACCGCGTCGAGCGCGTGCTCGAACTCCGCGCGTGGGACGCCCATCACGACGTCGCCGAACATCGAGACGAAGCGTCGGTACGCGTCCCAGGCGAAGCGCGCGCGACCGGTGCGCACAGCGAGGCCTTCACACACGGCGTCGTTGAGGCCGAGGTTCAAGACCGTGTCCATCATGCCCGGCATCGAGACGGCCGCGCCCGATCGCACCGAGACGAGCAAGGGTCGCGTCGCGTCGCCGAACTTCGCGTCGACGGCGGCCTCGACCTCGAGCATCGCCGCGTCGATCTCGGGCCAGAGCCAGTTCGGGATCGCGAGCTCGGTGTTGCCCTTGTTCGCGCCACTCGCAGCATCGCCGGCGACGTGCGCACAGACCTCGGTGGTGATCGTGAAGCCAGGCGGCACGGGCAGCCCGGCCTGCGCCATCTCCGCGAGGTTCGCGCCCTTGCCGCCGAGGAGATCCTTCATCGAGGAGCGGCCATCGGTGGTGCCGACGCCGAACCTGTAGACGTGACGAACGCTTGCCTCTGCGACCATGCGTGAGCCTCCCAGCGTGCGCGACGAGCCGCGCGCGCCGGGCTTACGCGAGAGGCCAGCTGAGCGCACGCGGAGCGCGATGACTCAGAGAGCGAGAAACAATCGATTCACGGCCTAAAGGGACGCGGTGGTGGGGGGTCCAGGGCGAGTTCCGCAGGCCGAAGGCCGAGGATGTTTGAGCATCGGACCCCCCTCCGCCGCGGCCCGACTCGAAGCACGGGGATTCTTTCTCGCTCTCTCAGTTGTCCGCGGCGCAGGCGCCGCGAGATGGGGGCGCTGCCCCCAAACCCCGTACGACAGTTCGAGAGCTCGAAACGATTGTTTCTCGCTCTCTCAGCGCGCGCGGAGGACGCGGAAGCTGCGCGGGCCGAGCGAGATCGATCCGCCGCTCGCCATCGTCTCGCTGACGAGATCGTCGTAGCTGCCGGCGGGAATCGAGACGGTGTTCGCTCCGTCCGCGCGGTTGATGGCGACGATCACGTCGCTCGCGCCCGCACTGCCGCAACCCGTCATCCGGTAGACCCAGGTGTCCTGGGTGGACGAGAGCGTCGTGCGTCGACCGCGCCCGAGCACCGGGTTCTCGCCGCGGATGCGACCGAGCGCGCGCACCGTGTTGCGGAGCGCGATCTGCGGCGCGAGCAGCGTGTCGCCCTCGTCCTCCCACGGCATCATGCGGCGGTTGTCGGGATCACCACCACCCGCGAGGCCGATCTCGTCGCCGTAGTAGACGAGAGGGATGCCGGGGCTCGTGAACATCACGACGAACGAGAGGCCCAGGCGCTCGTACGGTGCAGCGTCGGTGGGCTGCGTGTACGCGCTCGGGTTCCAGCCGTTGCCCGCGTTGGAGCCCTCGGTGCAGCTCCCGATCTGCCGGCTCGCGAAGTGGATCGCGCGCGGGATGTCGTGGTTGCCGATCCACGTCGTCATCAGCGAGCCGGGACCGTAGAAGCCGTCGTTGCCGTCCATCCACGCGCTGAACCCCGCGAGGCTGCCCTCGGGGCGGAACATCGCGGTGCAGAGCTCGCGCTTGAACGGAAAGTCGAACTGACCGTCGAGCATCTCCTCGGGATCGACGAAGCGTCGCAGCGTGTCGCGGCTGAAGTAGTCGAACGTCTCGCCGACCATGTAGAAGCGCTGCCCCGCGGGCATCGGCACCGACGTGTCGATCCGATCACGCAGGTCCATCAGCCAGCTGAGCGGGATGTGCTTCACCGCGTCGAGTCGGAAGCCATCGAGGTCGTACTCGGTGGCCCACCACGTCGCGTCCGCGACCGACCAGCGGCGAGGCGCGTCTTGGTAGAAGTCGAAGCTCGGCAGGTAGTTGGTGAACGAGCAGCGCGTCGACCAGAACGGATCGTCCCAGCGATCCGGCGCGCAGCCCGTCACGGGCGTCACGAACCAGTCGGGGTGCGCGCGGTAGAGACCACTCTCGATGTCCGCGTGCTTCATCACGTAGTCGAAGAGGATCTTCATCCCGTGGCCGTCGCGGCCCGTCGTCGCGTGCAGCGTGTCGACGAGCGATCGCAGATCCGCATCGCCTCCGATGCGCGGCTCGACGCGCGGCCGCGGCGAGGGGCTCATCGGCATCGTGTAGTCGACGTTCTCCGGCGACGGCCAGTAGCCGTGGTACGCGGAGTACATGCGCGGATCGGACGCTGGATCGATGGCCGCACCGGCCGTGTCCCGGTTGTCGTAGGGCGCGCTCAGCCACAGCGCGGTCACGCCGAGATCCGCGAGGTAGGGCAGCTGCTCGGTCACGCCGTCGAGATCGCCGCCGAGGTACTGACCGCTCGCGATCGGACCGTCGGTCGCGCCGCTCACCTCCATGCGCGAGCCATCGGAGTCGCGGAAGCGATCGACCATCGCGAAGTACATGACCGCGTCGCGCCAGTCGAACTCGTCGAGGTCGCCGCAGCTCGCGCCGCAGGGATCGATCACGCTGTTCTGTCCGCCGAAGCCGTCGGGCTCGCTCACGGGGTTTCCGGGATCGGCGATCCACCGCGTGCCGTCGACGATGATCTTGTAGGTGTGGCGACCCACGGGCTCGACGAGGTGCTCGATCGACCAACGGCCCGCACCATCGTTCTCGAGCACGAGCGCGCCCTCGCCCGGGCTCGTCGGCCACACGCCCGCGCCATCGGCGAGGAACGAGCCCGAGATCCACACCGAGCTCGCGCTCGCATCGACGTACTCGAACGTCACGAGGTTGCACGGCGGAGGCGGAGGCCCTGCGTCGTTGCCCGCGTCGGGATCCATCGACGGGATGCCCGCTTCGCTGCACGAGGCGTCGCCTGTGCCCGCTTCGTCGCTGCACTCGCGGAAGATCGGGCTCGGGCCGCCCTCACGCACGTAGCGCCCAGCGTCCATCCCGAGATCTCCGGGTGGCGACACACACCCTGCGACAGCGAGCGCGCTGAACGCGAGGACGAACCTCGAAGCGAAAGACACGGTCCGCATCGACCGATGCTCGCGTCCGCGCCGTTCGCGCGCAACCCGAACGCGCGATCTCTTCCGACCCTGCCTGCGATGGCGTACGACTGACCCGTTTGACGACGCCGTCCCAGATCGATCGCTACGTGGTCGAGCGCGAGCTCGGCAAAGGAGCGTTCGGCACCGTGTACCGCGCGCGGCACGCTGTCACGGGTCGACCCGTCGCGCTCAAGGTGCTGCACGCGCGGCACGCGAGCGACGTCGAGATGGTGGAGCGCTTCTTCCGCGAGGCGCGCGCGGCCGCGAGCACGATGAGCCCGAACATCGTCGACGTGCTCGATGCGAGCATCGCCGCCGACGGCTCACCCTTCCTCGCGCTCGAGCTGCTCGAGGGCGAAGACCTCGAGGCCTACGTGACGGGCCGCGATCGACTCGCCGTCCTCGACGCGGCCGAGATCGGACGCGACGTCGCGCAGGGCGTGGCCGACGCGCACAAGCGCGGCATCGTGCACCGCGACCTCAAGCCCGCGAACGTGTTCCTCGCGCGGCAGCCCGATGGGACGCGACGCGCGAAGGTCCTCGACTTCGGCATGAGCAAGCTGAACGACCGCTTCCTCGAGGGAAGCGCGCGCACTGCGACGGGCGCGATCATGGGCACGCCGCTCTACATGGCGCCCGAGCAGCTGCAGGGTGGCGCACGAGGCGTCGATGCCGCGGCGGATGTCTACGCGCTCGGCGCGATCCTCTTCCGGATGGTGACGGGCCGACCGACCCACGACGCGCGCACCATCGAGGAGCTGCTGGTGCGTCGCATCACCGAGCCTCCGCCCTCGGCCAGCGCGTTCGCGCCGGGGCTGCCCTCCACGCTCGTGCATCTCATCGCGCGTTGCCTCGAGGTGGATCCCACACGTCGCACGATCACTGCGAGCGAGATCGCGCGTGAGCTCGGCGAGATGTCGCGGCTGCTGCGCGGGCAGTCGCTCTCGACGTCGGGCCTCTCGTCCTCGACCCCGCCGGCCGCGCCGCTGATCGCGAGCACGCCGATCGCCACGGCGCCCGCGCAGCCGAGCCGATGGCCCCGCATCCTCGCGGGCATCGCGCTCAGCATCCTCGGCCTCGCCTGCGTGGCGGGCATGCTCGTGGTCGCGTCGATGGGCGGTCTGGCCTGGCTCCTCGGCGACATCGCGAGCTCGCTGATGGAGGACGCCGAGTCGCTGCGTGAAGCCACCAGCACGCCCGCGACACCCGTCCCTTCGCTGCCTCTGGAGCCGCCGCCCGAGCCGCCTCTCGAGCCGCCGCCCGAGCCGCCGCCCACGGCGCCGACGCCCGCTCCGACGGGCGCCGCCTCCAATGGCGTGGGCGAGGGCGTCACCATCAGCGCATCAGTGCTCGGGCGAGACGCGACGCTCGAACGCGCCATCGCGGCGAGCGCACGACCGGCCCTCGTGGCCTGCCGAGGAGATCGGGACGAGACGTTCACGCTCGACTTCATGTGGATGGGCTGGGGCGGGATGGGCCTGGGCACCTCGACGCTCGCCCCGACGGGGAGACGCCCCGCGACAGCTGCCGAACGCTGTGCGCAGCAGGCCATCCTCGACGTGGCGGGCGCGCAGAGCACGGGAGGCCTCGTGACCTTCCACGTCTCGCTCGAGGCACGCTGACGATCAGCGAAGGCGTCGGTGCGCGAGGCTCGGGAGGCTCGTGCGGATGCGCTGTACCACCGCGTCGTCGATCCACGCGCACGCGTAGCCCTCGCCCTCCCCGCACTCGGCGAGCACGGTGCCCCACGGATCGATGATCAGCGCGTGGCCATAGCTCTGTCTCGTGGCCCCCGCAGAAGCAGAAGAGTGGCGTCCTGTCTGCGCGGCCGCGAGCACGTAGCACTGCGACTCGATCGCGCGCGCGCGGAGGAGCACGTGCCAGTGGTCCTTGCCGGTCGTGAGCGTGAACGCCGCCGGCACGGTGAGCGCGGTCGCGCCGCGATCGACGAGGCCTCGATAGAGCTCGGGGAAGCGCACGTCGTAACAGACCGACAGACCCAGCTTGCCGATCGCGGAGTCGGTCACGACGAGCTCGGTGCCGGGCTCGACCGAGGCCGACTCTTGGAGCTTGGTGCCATCGGCGAGGTCGACGTCGAAGAGATGGATCTTTCGGTAGACCGCACGGACCTCGCCGCGCGCATCGAGGTGCACGCACGCGTTCTTCACCTTCTTCGGATCCTCACCCCGCTCCCAGAAGCCGCCGAGCACCAGCTCGACCGAGAGCTCCTTCGCGAGCGCCGCGCAGCGCGACAGGATCGGGGCATCGCTCGGATCGCCTTGCGGCGGAAGGCGTTCCGCGATCGCGGCCTTGCCCGGCGAGGTCGCGCCCGCGGCGTCCGATCCGAGGTACGCGAAGCACTCGGGCACCACCACGAGCGAGGCGCGATCCTCGGCCGCGGCGCGCACGAGGCGCTCCATCTGCGCCAGGTTGGGCTCGACCTGATCGGTCGAGATCATCTGGATCACGGCGGCCTTCGTGCGCCCGCTGGTCGTGCCTGAGGTCATCGTGCGGGCAGCGTACACGACGGAGCCATGCCGAGCGTGCGCGTGCCATGCTCGCGCGCCCGTGCCCGGCGAGACCTCGATCCTCCTCTTCTTCAACGGCCTCCGCGCGCCGTGGCTCGATCCGATCGTCGGCTTCGCGAGCGACTGGGGTCTCTATGTCTACCTGCTCGCGCTGCTCGCCGTGCTCGCATCGCGACGCACGAAGGACGACGCACGCACGGCGCGTGATGGATGGCTCGCGTTCTTCTTCTCGCTGTTCGTGAGCGAGACGGTCCTGAAGCCCCTGATCGGGCGACTCCGTCCGACGGGCCTCGCGAGCCTGCGCGAGCAGCTGCACGTGCTCGGCACCGTCCCGCCCCCGACGAGCACCGGCATGCCGTCTGGAACGGCGACAGCGTGCATGGCGGGGGCGACGTGGATCGCGCTGCGCTTCGGCCCACGCTGGGGCGCGCTCGCGATCGGCGGCGCGATCCTCCTCTCTCTCACGCGCCTCTACGTCGGCGTGCACTACCCGAGCGATCTCGTGGTGGGCTGGGTGCTCGGCGCGCTCTGCGCGATCGGCGTCGATCGCTTCACGCGCTGGGCAGGTGCGTGAGGTATCGTCGCGCCGATGTCCGGCCGCGGAGTGTTGTTCGCCCTCGACGACGAAGATCTCGCTCGCCTCGGTGAGGCGCGCTCCGATCGCGAGGTGCTCGACATCGTCACCGATCTCGAGGAGCGGTGGGAGAACGCGTGCGAGCTCGATCGCGCGTGGGACGCGATCCATCGCGCGCTCACCGATGGCAGGCTCGATCTCCGCGACGCCAGCCCGCCGCTCTCGCGCGCGATCCTGGGCGGCACGGTGTTGGTGCGCACCGAGGCGGCGATCGTCTCGGTGAAGGGCGCAGACGACGTGGTGGCGATCGCCAAGGCGCTCGCGCCCTGGGACGAGGCGCGCTTCCGCGCGGGCTACCAGCGCATCGATCGCAACGACTACGGCGACCTCGACGAAGAAGACTTCGGCTACACGTTCGCCTGGTTCGAGCGGCTCGCGCCGTTCTACGCGCGAGCCGCGCGCGAAGAGCGGGCCATCGTCTTCGCCGTCGATCTCTGACGACAGAGCGATCGGGATCCAGCGGTGGCGGAATGTTCGCGGAATCCCGGTGCAGACGGGAGATCCGCTATGCTTGCGCCCGTGACGGATTCTCCCGTTCCGGATGCGCCGGACGACTTCGACGACCAGACCGAGGTGGTCGGAGGCGTCGCGTGGACGGCGAAGCCGAGCGAGGCGAGCACGAGGCAGCCTGCGGTGGCTGCGCCTTCCGCCGAGGAGCTGATGGAAGGGGGTTGGGACGAAGAGGAGGCCACGGCCGTCGTGAGCGCGACGGACATCGGCGGCTTCTTCGGCGACCGCTTCCGAGTGGACGCGCGCCTGGGCATCGGCGCGATGGGACGCGTGCTCACCGCCGTCGACATGAAGACGGGCACCCTCGTCGCGCTCAAGGTGCTCCACAAGGATCGCTCGAAGGATCCTGCGGTCGTCGAGCGCTTCCAGCGCGAGGCCGCGGTGCTACGCGAGATCCGTCATCCCGCCATCGTGCGGCTCGTTGCGTTCGATCGCGCCAGGGACGGAACCTGGTGGCTCGCGATGGAGCACCTCGTGGGCAAGACGTTGAAGGATCGCTTGTCTCACGGTGGGCCGTTCATGCCGCGCAATGCCTGGCCCGTGCTCGCGGCGGTCTGCGACGGCGTCTCGCTCGCCCACGCGAAGGGCATTCTCCACCGTGACCTCAAGCCCGAGAACATTCTCTTGCTCGAGAGCGGGCTGCCGCCGTGCAAGATCCTCGACTTCGGTCTCTCGCGGTACACGGCCAAGCCCGATCGCATCACGGCGACGGGCACGGTGCTCGGCACGCCTCGCTACATGGCGCCCGAGATGCTCGCGGAGAACGCGCCCGTCGACGAGCGCGCCGATGTGTTCGCCATCGGCGCCATCGCCTTCGAGATGCTCACGGGTCGATCCATCTACCCCGCCGAGGACTTCGGGCAGCTCTTCGGCTGCATCCTCGAGGGACGCACTCTCTCTCTCCGATCGCTGCGACCCGATGCGCCGCCCGAGCTCGACCGCGTGCTCGCAGACGCAGTGACGCGCGACGTCGACAAGCGAATCCGAAACGTCGACGACCTCGCCGATCGCCTCGCGCGTGCGATCGGCGTGTCGGACGACCGCGCCATCTTCCTCCCCGCCGAGACCGGCGTGCGCCCGCAAGTCGCGCGTCCCGTGGACATCACCCGCGACACCGTGCGTGAGACATCGACGAGCCCGGCCCACGCTCCGTCGCTGCAGCCACCGCCCGCCTCGCTCTCGTCGCGAGCGCCGATCCCGGTTCCGTCACGTGCCCCCACGACGCGCGCGGTCACCCCTGCACCCTTCGTCCCGGCCACGGCGCCCACACCGCAGACGCTGCCCGGGCCGCATGCGGCGGGCCCCCGCGTCCCTCAAGGGTCGTTTCAAGCGCCCCCGCAGCCGATCGCAGCGGCGTCACCGAGCCTCGAGGGCCGAGCGAGCTACACGGGGATCGCGCCGCCCGCGTCGTTCACGCGCCCCGAGCAAGCGATCAGGACCGAGCAGCTGCGGGCAATGCCGCGCTCGAGCTCGCGCCCCGCGTGGCTCTGGATCGCGCTGTTCCTCGCCGCAGCGATCGTGACGATGCTGGGCGCAGGCGCGCTCGCCTACGCTGTGCGCCTCTTGTTGAGGTGACCGCCGCGCGGCTGCAGAAGCTCAGGGAGCCGACGCTTCGGCCGGGACCACCACTGCTTCGAGCGCGGCGTCATCGTACGTGGCCGCGGCGAGCCTCTCCGCGATCAGCTGAGTGACGGCGGAGTCCACCGCCTCCTCGTGGAGCTCAGCGCGGATCCTGGGCGCGGCTTCCTCGAACGAGATGTCGGTTGGTTCGGCGCGCGAGGAGACGCGGACGATGTAGAAGCCGTCGTCGTACGGCACCAGCGCGGGGTGGATCGCACCTGGCTCCGTCTCGAACGCGGCGTCTCGCACGGGCTGGGCGACGAACGCCTCGCCATCACGGGGGAGGGCGGCGAAGAACTCGGTCTCCTCGCGCGGCTGCCGCCGGGGTCCGGCGAACCCGATGCGTTCGGCGGCTCGCATCCACTCTTGAGGCGCCTGTCGCTGGTCTCCTGCGAGGAGGGCCGTGAGCGCCTGCTCTGCTGCGGCACGGTCGCGCGTGAAGATGAGACCGACGGCGCGCAGCTCGGGCGTTCGGTATCGTGAACGCTGGAGGTCGAACACTGCGCGGACCGCCTCCTGACTGGGCTGCGGGACTTCGCTTGCGATCTGGGACGCGAGCGCGCGCACGTAGAGCTGCTCGCTGGCGCGCACCACGGTCGGATCTTCGGCGTGCCCTCGATCGCGTGCCTCGGCGGCGAGGGCCCGCTCGACCAACATCGCCTCGAGCACGGCCAACCTGGCGTCCGGGTCGACCTGTCTCGCGGCGATGGCCGGGCTCGCCTCTTCGAGCTCGCGCGCGAGGTCGAGAACGGTCACAGCCTCACCGTCCACCAGCGCGAGCCGTCGCTCCGCGACGCTCGGCTCGAGTCCGAGGATCGGTGCTGCCTCGATGAGCTCCGGCGTCTCCTGGGGGCTCGTGTCGGACTCGCTGCAGTTGCAGCCGAAGGCTCCCGTAGCTGTCAGTAGGCAAACCGACACGCACAGCGTCCACACTCGGCCCGCGCGCGTCACGGAACCTCCTGTGAGCTCGCCTCGGCGACCCGGCGCATGCGCAGCTGGTCCTCGGGAGATTGGTGGGGCAATCGAAACACGACGCCCTCGAGCCCGCTCGGATCGAAGCCTGTGATTCGGTCCGACCGAACCTGCTGTGAGAGCTCGGTCCACGCACGGTCGGCCGCGAGCATGCGGCGCGCTTCTTCGTCGGGGCCCTCATCGAGGTAGCCACCCGTGAGCCCCGCCAGCATCACGGCGGCCCAGCGAGCGCCCACGCGCACTGGTGCCGAGAAGCCCGAGGGCGGTGGGATGCGAAAGAGCTCGCGCCACAGCGCTGCTTCGATCTGCACGCCCTCGCCCTGCTGCTCTCGTCGACCGTATGCGGTCTGTACAGCGGTACCCAGCGCTTCCGCGTGCGCCAGGGCGTCGTGATAGGAGGCGGTGCGGTGGTCGGCGACCCACCGAGTCACCGTCTCGCGGGTGTCCCCGTAGAAGACGACCGCGAAGCGCTCCTCGGGGATCGCCACCGGCGGCGTCGCCGGCACGGGCGCCACGTCGCGGCGCACGGCTCGCTCCAACGAAGCGACGAGGGCGCGGCGCTCCGCGCGGTCTGCGGCCCACTCGAGCGCAGGATCCGGGGGGCGCGCCCGCGACTCCGCCGCGAGCAGGTGGAAGCGAAGAAGTCGATCGACGACGCCGCGTCGCCCCTGAGGCGTCGAGAAGGCGGCTCGCTCCGCCGCTGTCGCCGTGAGCAGGTAGTCCTCCACCTCGCCGATGCGCACGACCACATCGCCGACTCTGGCCACGATGCGCGCCCGTCGCTGAAGGTCGGCAGGCGTCGCGGAGACCTCCGTCGCCCCCGGCCCGACCTCGGTGGGCAGGGACCCGTAGAGCGAGGTGAGGTCCGAGGGCTGCGCTCGGGCGAGCGACAGCCCCAGGCCGACGACGAGGACGACGCCAACGAAGAGGACGACGACGGTGGCGGATCGGCCGATGAACATCATCCGTTCGGGAAGCAGATGAACTCGAGACTGAAGCCTCGCAGCGTGGGTGTCAGGCGTCGATCTGCGCTGGAGTTCAGAATCGCCCGAACCTCCATGAAGGGGGCCTGGGAGATCGCAGCATCACGACCAGCCATGACGAACATCGCGCTCACGCTGGGGATGGGCGGCAGGGTGGTCGGCGTCACGTTGAAGAGCACCGGAGCAGCCGTCGCGGCCTCCGCGGCAGTACGTCCGCCTCGGAACTCGAACGTGATGCTCGTGCCCTCCGGCACCGTCGCGTCCCATCCGAACTCCTGATAGATGGGGTTCTCGGTGAGGGGGTCGCAGATCACCGACGGAGTGGCGGCGTCTTCGGTGCGGGTGGTGTCGTAGAGACGCGTGTAGGTGCCACCCGTGCCGTACTCGAAGTAATCGCAGAAGCCGGCCGCCGACGCGCTGTACACGCGCGGCGTGAGGCGACGATCGGTCGTCTCCATCCGGATCTCCATCTCGAGATAGCGGCCATTGGGCACGGGTCCCGGCGCCAGAGAGAGGTTGGCGGGCGAGGTGCGGAACGGACCGATCCAGGGAGCCGTGGAGAGCCCCGCCACCGAGTTGCTGGAGCGCACGAACACCTCGACGCTCGTGCCCGTGGGGATATCGGCGTTCCACTCCGCCCGCTCCCAGCGCTGATCGCAGCCAGGGCCGGCGTCGTTGATGAACGAGTATCGACCGCGCGGATTGGCGAACACGTTGAGGCCGTACCCGATGAAATCCGAGTAGGTGTATGGCCCGCTGAAGACGCTCGGTGACTCGACCCACGTGCTGCGGTCGGCCGACAGGCGTGCACCGCGTGCGCCGCCGGAACCGATGAGCCAGACCGCGTTGTCGAAGGTCACGCCGACGCCCATGAACGCGCTCGCTGTCGGCGCGCGCCACTGCTGCTGGTTCGCGAGGTTGGTGTCCCAGCGGACGAGGTCGCGGCTCGCTCCCTGATCGAGCGCCGCGTAGACGTTGCCGTTGATGTCAGCCGCCATGCCGCGCGGCCTGCCAGGAGCGGACCCGCTGATCCAGCTGTTCGTGCGGACGTCGTAGCGGGCGACGCGCCACGCATCGAGGAGCGCCGTGAAGAAGAACTCGCGCGAGCCATCGGCGTTGATGTAGTAGGTCATGCCGTAGCCGCTGGAGCCATAAGGCTGCACCGCGGTCCACGTGTAGGTGCCAGTGGACGGAGTCACGTACCCCATTTGGTAGCCGCCACCGTAGTTGATCGAATAGAAGAAGATGCGACCACGGGTATCAGCGGCGGCGCCGTAGGGGTGGATGTTGCGCCCGCCCGCGCTGAGGGCGACCGAGCCGAGCAACACACCGTCGCTGGGGCGGAAGCGGTAGGCGCGGGCCTCGTTGTAGTTGCCGACCCACACGTCGCCTACGTCTGCGCTGCCGGTCGCGACGCCGATGGCGAGCGACCGCGGGACGCCATTGTTGCCACCCACCGGCACGGTGTAGAGGATGCACTCGTCGTTCACCCCGAAGAACTCCGTCGGATCGCTCTGCTGGATGCGACCATCGCCGTTTCGGTCGACGGAGGTGTCGATGCGGCCATTGGCGTTGCGGTCCACGCAGCGACGGGGATCAGCAGCGATCTTCGTGAGCGTGCCCTGTCGACCGAAGGCGCGGTTGGCGATGTAGCAGTCGAAGTTCTGGTCGACTGCAGTACGGGAGGGGCAGTTGCCCGTGTTGGACCAATTGCAGTACTCGGAGCCCGGCCGCGCGTTGTTGACCGCGTCGGGGCGGGCTGAGTAGTAGCGTCCGATCTCGTTGCCAGTCGCGGGATCGAGGCGAGAGATGGTGCCGTCATTCATGTTCGACACCCAGACGCCGGGCGAGTTGAGCCCGAGCACGCCGAGCACGAGCGCACCATCGACCGGATCGACCGTCACACCGTCGGAGTTCACGGAGTTGGGCATCCACGGGTTCCCCGTGCCGGCGCCGATCTCCGTCTCGAGGCCGCAGCTCAGGTCCGAGCATTCGATCAGCATGCCCGGGTTCTCGGCGCCCGCGCGACCGACCCCCGGATTGAACACCAGGCCGTTCGAGCCGCGTTCCATCACGTCGCGGCCGCGGATCGTGTCCACGCCGCGGAAGCAGCGCGGCTCGCAGGAGGCACACTGGACCGGATCGTCGGACGCCGCCGCGATGACGACGTCCTGGCCATCGTCGCGCGTGAGCCGGTGGACGTCTTCACAGCCGCTCCACACACCAGCGCGACACGTCATCTCGCCGACCAGGCAGACCCGGGCGCCGTTCTCGACCAGCGCATCGGGCCAGCACTCTTCGGTTCGCCCTTCGACCGCACACCCGCAGCCCTCGATGGGCAGGGCGCACATGGTCGCAGCCGCGTCCGGCTGCGGACCCGCGTCGTCGGTCGTCGGAGCTCGCCCGCTGCATGCACCGGTCAGGCTCGCCAGTACGACCAGCGCCTGCGTCGGTAGCAGCGACCACCAAGAAGAAGAACGCGGTCGTCGAATCGCTCGCATGGTCAGCTCCTCTCCGTGCACACCATCACGGCGGCCCAGTAATCGAAATACTCGCCAGCGCGCTCATCGGACCAGACGATCAACATCGTCCCCTCGTCCACAGCGAGTTGTGGCACAGCCCCGGATTCCGAATCGATCAACCCGATGATGTACCTGTCGGTCACGGAGCCGAGGCGACAGCCGTCGCGGTCGAGGTAGCCGATGCGGAGCGCGGTGCGGTCGAGCGCGGGGAGGCTCGCGCGGTACGCGAGCGCATACCCCGACAAGAACGGCTCCACGCTGCCGCTCCACGCGTGGTCGCCACCGCTCGCCACGGTCGCGGCCGGGAAGCTCGGCACGATCGCGTCGTTGACGACGCGGAAGACGATGTCGCGCGCCCCACCGTCGTTCAGGTCATAGACAGCGGCGCCGGCCAGCGGGAGACCCTCCATGGTCCCCGCCGACTGTCCTCCCATGTCGATCGACGTGAAGATGCCGGGGTCGCCACCGACGAACTCCGCGGTGCCGACCGCCCCGCCGCTGAACCGTGCGAGGTGCGGGCGGTCATCGTCTGCCCACGCGAGCGCGAGATCGGCGCCCGGACCCACACGCTGAATCGCGACCTGCTGAACCGGACGAGCGCTCGTCACGAGCGTCGTCGCCATCCCCGTCGGCGCACCCGCCGCATCGAGCGGGCGGCCGCGGATGGTGTTGCCCACGACCCAGACCACATAGCCGCCGGTGCCAGTCGTCGCGATGCGCGGCGGGGTCGTCACCGCCTCGGTCGCGACGGTGGCCGCCGGCCCGCGCGCGCTCAGGTCGTCCCCGTACCGGGCGACGCGGATGTCGCTCCCGACGGTGTAAGCGACCCAGAAGCCATCGCTCGACGCGACCACCGTGGGAAGAGCGCCGCCGGCGCCCTCCGCGAGGACCGTCGGGTCCATGCCGCCGACCCCGATACGGTAGCGGAACGCCTCCAGGTGCCGTGCGCCCGCGCCGTCCGTCGTCGAGTACACGCCGACCAGGTTCCCGGCACGCGACGCCACGCTAGTGAACGACGGCACGGAGTCGTCGCTATCGCGGGCGAGGTACCAGAAGTCCTCGCCGAACGCGTGGGAGTGACGGCAGTCGAGGGCGCTGCCAGGACCCGAGTCGAAGCCCGTGGAGGGTCCCGTGTCGAGGTTGGCGTCCTCTCGGATCGCGAAGGCGTCCTGCCCTTCCGCCGCCGTGTCCTCGCCGGGCGCATCGAGATCCGCGTCGACACGCGGGCCGCGCGCCGCATCGACCTCCATCATGTCCACCGGCCCATCACACGTGCAGCCCGACGCGCCCGCGCCGAGCACGACCAGGGCGCTCACCGCACCGGAGACCACGAAGCTTCCGCTCACTCGCATGTGCCCACTCCATCCGCACACAGCCCGCGGCTGGTGCAAAAACCACAGTCACAATCCCCCGATGTCGTGCACGGCTTCGGCGCACACCCGTTCGCATCGGCCGACGGCGCACCCGGGGTACAGACGCTGTTGTCCGGGCAGCTGAACCCATCCGAGCAGCTCGGGACCGCGACAGCTTCACACACGAAGCGCGGGCAGGCGCAGTGCGGCTCGTACACGTTGCAAACCAGGGCTGCCGAGCGACCCGCATCTTCCGTTCCGGCGTCGTTCGCCGTGCAGTCGGAGTCGATCTCGCACTCGGGCTCGGTGGCGAAGCAGGGCACGGGACACTCGGCCTCTGCGTGAATCGGGAGGGCGCAGCGGACGAAGCCGCGCGCGCGACACTCGTCGTCGTTGGTGCACGGCTCCGCCGGCGTGGGCGTTCCCATACATCCGAGCACGGGGCCCGCGTCAGGCGATGCATCGACGAACGGGGCATCGCGCCGACCAGCATCGATGGCGAACGCGTCCAGCAGGTACGCATCGATGGCGGGGTCCAGGTAGACGTCGTCGCGGAACGCATCGATGGTCGGGTCGAGGAACGCGTCGTCTTCGGGCGCATCGCGGCGAGCGCGTGCTGCGTCGAGATCAGCGTCGGGCTCCACCGAGCTCGGCGGACACCCGCCGATCAGGAGCGCCAACACGAAGAGACAGTCACGCGGCATCAACCGATCCAAAGCTCACCTCGAGGTCCCGAAGAGGACGTCGTCGCACGCCGGGAGGCCATCTGGCCGGCGTGGAAACGCAAGCCGCGAGAATACCCGAACGCGCAAGACGGGCGGGCGCGAAGCGACGAGCAAGGGTTACGCCACGGCTCCCAAAGGAGAAACCCTCCGATCCCCGCCGCAAGACGCGAGCCGTGCCCGCATTCGCTGCGGGACTGCGCAAACGTTGCGGAGTTGCCCGGCGGGGGGTCAGCGGGAGTCGGGCTCTCCCACCGCGAGCCGCGGCACCCCATGCGCGAGGAGCTCGCTGGCAGCGACCACCGCTCGCGGCGCACCGCCTGCGACGTCGAGCTTCGTGAAGGCCTGATCGAGCTCCAGGCGGTAGGAGCCGCGGAAGATCCGGTCGGCAGACTCGCTGCCCCACTCGGCCGGGCCGATCATGGACAGCCAGCGCTCGCCGTCGGCGCGCTCGTAGAGGTGGTACGTGTGCCCCGGCTTCTTCGCGAACGAGCAGCGCGCACGGTGGATCGCGAGGCTCTCGCTCGCCGCCTCGAGCACGACGCGCGCCCGCTCTTTCAGCGCCCGCATCTGTTCCGCGATCTGCGTCAGCTCGGCGCTCGCGACGGCCCCCAGCATCGTGTCGGCCTCGGCGATCTGCCGCGCGACGTCCACGAGGTCGTGGACCGGCGCGAGCCGACTCATGGGGTACGGGGAGGTGCGCTGCTCGCCGATGTGCTTGGCGCCGGAGTCGCGCACGGTGGAGGGATCGCGATCGTTCACGGGGGGAAGATGGGGCGAGGTGAAGCGAGCGGCCAGAGGAGCGGACGCCGTGGGTCGAGCGCGTGCCGCGCAGGCGAAGGCACGCTGCGCCGCGCAGTCCCAGCACACGAGCCACCCACGGCTCGTAGCCATCGGCGAGCCGAGCTGGGCGAAGCCGAGCACGCGCTACCCTCCCCCAGCACCGCGCTCCGCCACGGGGTGAGAAGGAGCGAAGCGACGCACGAACCCCCGAGGGATAGGGGCCCGCTTCGCGCAGCGAAGTGGGAAAGGGGCGAGCAGCCCCTTTCGTCGGCGCCGAAGCGCCGACGCCTCATCAGAGAGGCACACCCCAGATGTCGCGGGCATAGCCCCGGATCGTCTCGTCGCTCGAGAAGCGGCCCATGCGCGCGATGTTGAGCAACGCCATGCGCGTCCACTTCGCGGGGGTCGCGTAGAGCGCGTCGACTTGGTCCTGTGACGCGACGTAGGCGTCGAAGTCTTCGAATACGAAGTAGCGATCGTGCTCGAGCAGCGGCTCGATGAGCGGGCGGAACCGACCAGGCTCGTCGGGCGAGAAGACGCCCGAGAGGATCGCGTCGATCACGGCCTTGAGCGCGGGGCTCGACGTGTACACGTCACGTGGCGCGTAGCCGGACGCGGACTTCGCGAGGACCTCCTCGGCCGTGAGCCCGAAGAGGAAGAAGTTCTCCGCGCCGACGGCCTCGCGGATCTCGACGTTCGCACCATCGAGCGTGCCGATCGTGAGGGCGCCGTTCATCGAGAACTTCATGTTGCCGGTGCCGCTGGCCTCGTAGCCCGACGTCGAGATCTGCTCGGACAGATCCGCTGCAGGGATGAGCTTCTCGGCGAGCGAGACTCGATAGTTCGGCACGAACATCACCGCGAGGTGAGCGCGTGCCTCGACGTCGTCGTTGACCACGCTCGCGACGGATCCCGCCAAGTGGATGATGCGCTTGGCCTTCTCGTACGCGCTCGCGGCCTTGCCTCCGAACAGCACGGTGCGCGGGACACGCGGTGTCTCGCCGGCCTTGATGCGGAGGTAGCGATGCACCACGTGCAGCACGTTGAGGAGCTGCCGCTTGTACTCGTGGATGCGCTTGATCTGGACGTCGAAGAGGCGCTCGGCTGGCAACGCCACGCCGACCTCGCGCGCCAGGTGATGCACCAGCTTGCGCTTGTTCTCTTGCTTGATCTTCCAGAGCCGCTCGAGGAACGCCGCGTCGTCCGCGTGCGCCTCGAGCCCCCGCAGCACCGCGAGGTTCGTCACCCAGCCCGGACCGACCGTCTCGGTGAGCAAGGAGGCGAGCGCGGGGTTGCACTGCTCGATCCATCGGCGCGGCGTCACGCCGTTCGTCTCGTTCCTGAAGCGACCGGGAAAGAACGCGTCCAGCTCGGGGAACATGCGCTCGCGCAGGAGCTGCGAGTGGAGCGCCGAGACCCCGTTCACGCTGAAGCTGCCGGCGATCGAGAGGTTGGCCATGCGCACGTTCGGCTGCGGTCCGCGCTCGACGATCGCCATCTTCGCCTGTCGCTCGTCGTCGCCCGGGTAGAGCGCCGCGGTCTCGATGCCGAGGCGACGATCGATCTCGCGGATGATGTCGAGCTGACGGGGCAGGAGCTTGTCGAGCATGTGGACCGGCCACACCTCGAGCGCCTCGGGCAAGAGCGTGTGGTTCGTGTACGCGAAGCTGCGCTTGGTGAGGCTCCAGCTGCGCTCCCAGGTGAAGCGGTGCTCGTCGAGGAGGATCCGCATCATCTCCGCGACCGCGAGCGCAGGATGCGTGTCGTTCAGCTGGAAGACGTTGCGATCGGAGAAGTCGTCGAGCGTTCCCCAGCGCGCGATGTGACGCTGGATGGCGTCCTGGAGGCTCGCGGAGACGAAGAAGTACTCCTGCCGAAGGCGCAGCTCCTTGCCCGTCGGACCGCTGTCGTTCGGGTAGAGCACGCGCGTGATGTGCTCCGCGATGTTGCGCTGCGTGACCGAGCCCTGGTGATCGCCCGCGTTGAACCGCGCGAGATCGAAGGCCACGACGGGCCGCGCCCACCACAGGCGCAGCGTGTTCACCACGTCGTTGCGGTAGCCGGGCACCGCGATGTCGTGCGCCTCCGCGATCACGTCCTGCGTGTCGACCCACTCGTAGAAGGTGCGTCCCCCACCTTCGCTCTTGTCTCCGCTCTTCTCGGCTCGTGGCTGCACGCGACCGCCGAACTTCACGCGGTAGTGCGTCTCGGTGCGACGGATGCCGAAGGGCGTGCCGTGCTCGAGCCAGCTGTCGGGCTCCTCGTGCTGCTCACCCTTGGTGATCGCCTGCCGGAAGATGCCGTAGTCGTAGCGGATGCCGTAGCCCGTCCCCGCGATGCCGAGCGTCGCCATCGAGTCGAGGAAGCACGAAGCGAGGCGTCCGAGGCCGCCGTTGCCGAGGCCGGGATCGGGCTCCACCTCGAGCACCTCGTCGAGATCGATCCCGATCTCCACGAGGCCCGCGCGGGCTTCCTCGAGCATGCCGAGGTTCGCGAGGCCGTCGCGCAGGAGGCGCCCCGGCAGGTACTCCATCGAGAGGTAGTAGACGCGCTTCTTGCCGGCGTCCCACTGTTGTTTGCTGCACTCGAGCCAGCGATCGGCGAGGCGATCGTGCGCCGCACGACCGACGGCGTGCATCACGTCGATCGCGCTCGCGCGGTACTGGTCTCTCACGCGCGTGTGCGCGAGGTGCTGGATCACGGAGTCACGGAACGCCGCACGATCGAGACCGAGCGGTGCCGCGGGCACCTGGGTGCTCACCTTCATCGCGCCGCTTGTAGCACGCACCTCGCGCGCTCCGATCGCACGAGATCGATGGCTTGTTGAGTCGCGCGCGACGAATCGGCATGCTCGATCGCATGCATGTCTTGCTTCGTCTGCTGGGGTCGTCGGCGCTGATCGCGTCGGCGGGTTGCGGGCTCGTGCTCGACGCGAGCGCGCGCACCGACGCGGCGGTCTCCGAGGACGCGCGCGGCATGGACGCGTTCCTCGATCGAGGAGACGCGCAGTCCGATGACGACGCGTTCGTCGCGCCCGAGATCGATGTGTTCGAGCACGTGAACGTGATGGACGCTGTCATCCTCCCGGAGGAGGACGCAGGCGGAATGACGGTCGGCCCGGACGCGCTGTTCTCGTTCCCGGACGCGGCGTTGGACGCGCGCTCGGACGACGCCGCGCTCTCGACGATCATCGACACGGGCGTCGATGCGGCCCATCCGAGCGATGGGGGTCTCGACGCCGCGCTCGATGCCAGCGAGTGCCCGGCCTCGTGTCCACCGATCGCCACGGCGCTGAGCTGTCGGACGAGCGCCTGCGTCGGCGTCCGATGCGTCCCCGCTGGAGGTGTGATGCCGTGTCCCGCGGCCGGCAGCTGCGAGCAGACGTGCGGCGGCGCGTCCGGCCCGTTCGGCTGCGCGTGGCGGGGCACGGCTTGCTCACCGCCGCTCGGCGGATGCACCACCGACGCGAACTGCACGGCAGGTTCCCGCTGCGCCGAGGTCGGGTCGTGCAGGACGCGCATCTGCCTCCCCGTGTGCGACGAGCCGGGCATGACCTGCACGTTCAGCGTGGACGGCACCGTGTACACCTCGACGTGCGATTCGCGGAGCTTCTGCGTGCCGACCGCCATCCCGTGTGACTGATCGCGCGCCCATCGCGACCGCGGGCGGGTCTCTGCTAGAAGTCGCCGCCCATGTCCCTCCCCAGCTTCGGCCACTACCAAGGCAGCGCTGCGCGCTTCGACCCCGAAGGCATCGAGTCCGCGTCTCTCGCGTTCCGCGAGCCCGTTCACGTCGTGCGTGACGAAGCGACGGGCGCGCTGGGAGTCGCCGTCGGCGCGCGTGATGGATCGGGCCCTGCCCTGCCGCTGCTGGCGACGCTGCCCCCGCTCTATCCGGAGTGGCTCGGCGATCGATCGTTCCAAGAGGCGCACCGCGTTCGCTTCCCCTACGTGACGGGCGCGATGGCGAACGGCATCGCGACCGCGGACCTCGTGATCGCGATGGCGCGCGCCCACATGCTCGGCTTCTTCGGCGCGGCGGGCCTCGGCTACGAGCGCGTGGAGCGCGAGATCGACACGCTCACGCGCACGCTCGGCGCCGGCGTGCGACCCGACGGGAGCGAGAGCGAGCTCCGCTGGGGCGTGAACCTCATCCACTCGCCGCAAGAGCCCGCGCTCGAAGCTGCCGTCGCCGACATGCTGGTCGCGCGTGGCGTGAGCCGCGTCGAGGCCTCGGCGTTCATGGCGCTCACGCCATCCATCGTGCGCTACGCGTGCGCGGGCCTCACGCGCCGCCCCGACGGCTCGATCGCGCGGAGACATCACGTGTTCGCGAAGGTGTCGCGCCCCGAGGTCGCGCGTCCGTTCATGTCGCCGGCGCCCAAGGCGATGCTCGAGGCGCTCGTCGCGCAGGGCAAGCTCACAGCCCTCGAGGCAGAGCTCGCGCAGCACGTCGCTGTCGCCGAGGACGTGACGGTGGAGGCCGACTCGGGCGGGCACACCGACAATCGCCCGCTCGTCGCGATGTTCCCGATCATCACAGCGCTTCGCGACGCGCAGATGGCGCAGCACGGCTTCGCGCGACCGATCCGCGTCGGCGCTGGCGGCGGCCTCGGCACACCGGACGGCGTCGCCGCGGCCTTCGCGCTCGGTGCGGCCTATGTCCTCACCGGCTCGGTGAACCAGAGCGCGATCGAGTCGGGCCTCTCCGAGGACGGTCGCCTCATGCTCGCCAAGGCTGGCGTGGCGGACGTCGTGATGGCGCCCGCGGCCGACATGTTCGAGCTCGGCGTGAAGGTGCAGGTGCTCAAGCGCGGCACGATGTTCGCGCCGCGCGCGCAGCGCCTCTACGAGACGTACCTCTCGTATCCGTCGCTCGAGTCCCTTCCCCCCGAGCTGCGCGCGCGCCTCGAGAAAGAGACGCTCTCGACCACGCTCGATCACGTGTGGTCGGAGACGCAGGCGTTCTGGAGCAAGCGCGACCCGCACGAGCTCGAGAAGGCCGCGCGTGATCCGAAGCACAAGATGGCGCTCTGCTTCCGTTGGTACCTCGGCCTCTCGAGCCGCTGGGCCATCGCAGGCGAGCCCACGCGCAAGCTCGACTACCAGGTGTGGTGCGGCCCCGCGATGGGCGCGTTCAACGACTGGACCGCGGGGAGCTTCCTCGCAGAGCCGCGCGAGCGGAACGTCGTGACCATCGCGCTCAACCTCATGGAGGGCGCGGCCTCGGTCACGCGCGCGCAGCAGCTCCGCTCGTATGGCGTCCCGGTTCCGTCGAGCGCGTTCAAGCCCCGCCCACGACGCCTCGGCTGAGTCAGGCGCGCGAGCTGCCTGATGATGCGTGGGAGCAGCGCCCCGCGGCGGCCGCGATCACCGTGCTACGTTCGCGCATCGACACCTTCGATCCGCCCGACCAGGAGCGAAGGAAAGGCCGAAAGAAAGGCCGAAGCAGTGCTTCGGCTCTTGCGCAAGCGCTTCGGCCCGCTCGGTCCCGCCGACACGCACCGCGTGACGAGCGTGGACGGAGCGACGCTCGATGGCATGCTCGATCGTGTCCTCACCGCGACCACGCTCCGCGAAGCGCTCGGTTGAGCGCACGGGATCGAAGCGACCGCAGGATCGCCTGATGTCGGACGCGCCCGCGCTTCCGCCACGTCTCGTGCACGTCGTGAATGCAATTCATCCACAGCCGGACGACGCGTGGGGCGCGCTTCACGCGCTCGTCACGCGGCGGACGTACGCCGCGCGCGATCACGTGTCGCCGCTCGGATCCGTCCAGCGCAGCGTGGGCCTGCTCGAGCACGGGCACGTGCGCGCCTACGTCACGACGGCGGACGGCAAGCACTACAACAAGCACCTCTTCGTCGCGCCGACGCTGGTGGGTGACTACGCGTCGCTGCTCACGGGTGAGCCCGTGGTCGTGCCTCAGCAAGCGCTCACGCCCTGCGTGGTGTGGTGGATCGATCGCGACGCGCTCCACGATCTCGAGGCGCGACATCCCTCGATCGCGATGCTCCAACGGCGCTTCGCCGAGGCGCTCTACCTCGCGAAGGAGCAGCGCGAGCTCGAGATCGCGACTCTCGACGCGACGGCGCGCTACGACGCGCTCGTGCGGGCGCACCCCGAGCTCGATCAGGCGATCCCGCTGTACGAGATCTCTGCCTACCTCGGCATCACGCCGACGCAGCTGAGCCGCATCCGTCGCAGGCGAGCGCGCTGACAATCGACCATCCTCTCGACCTAGGTCGAGGCCCGACCGGGCCTCGGTGGTCACGCTCGAGCTCATGACCACCACGGCTCTCCCCGCTCCTTCGCTCGCCTGGCGCACGCTCTTCGCGATCATCGCGCTGTGGACCGCCCTCGGCGCAGTCCCTGGATTCCTCGATCCGCACGACACCTTCGTACGCTTCCACGGACACGAGCCCGAGTCGGCCCTCGTGCTCGATCTCTACCGTGGCGCGTGGGGCCAGACGCTGCTGTTCGCGATCGGCTACGCGCTCGCGGCGTTCGATCCGCGAAGACACGGTGCGCTGCTCCTGCTCGGTGGCATCGGCAAGGTGATGTTCGCGCTGCGCCACATGGAGCTCGCCACGGGCCCGGACGCGACGTTCATGTCGAGCGCTGCGATCGTCGGCGACCTCGTGTTCGCCGCGCTCATGCTCGTCTACTTGGTGAAGAGCGGGGTGCTCGCGTCGTTCGTGTCGCTGGACCACGCGAGCGCCGCACCGCTTGCATCGACAGGCAGATCCCCGGCAACGTGATTGGATGCGAACGCGTGTGACCATGGCGCTCGTGCTGTCGATCACCTTCTTCGCGGCGGGCGTGGCGAGCCGCGCCGAGGCACACGGGGGTGGGCTGAACGCGTGTGGCTGTCACTTCAACCACAGAACGGGGGAGTGCCACTGCCATCACGATCGAGGGTGCGGCTGCGAGTGCGAGCCGGATCGATGCGAGGACGAGGGATGACGCTGCGCTTCGAACGCGACGCGTCGCTGACGGCGAAGGCGGTCGCGATCTCTTCACGACGATCCGCGCTGCATCACCTCGCAGCGCTACGGACGGGCGCGCCCTTCGCTGACCACGTCGAGGGCGTTCCGCTCGGCGTGGATGGAGAGGAACGGCTCGAGGCCTGGGTGGCCTCGGACGATCTCGGGACCGTCACGGCCTGGATCGCGGAGTCGGGCGAAGTGATGGTCCTCGAGGGCGACGCCGTGCTCGACTGGACGCAGCAGGGCGGATTCGTCGATGGCGCCTCGAGGCTCGTGGGCGCCACACACGTCTGCGTCGGAGCCGAGTGCGCAGGCTGCGCGATCGACGCAGCCTGAGCGTTCAGCGCGACTCGAGGTCCACGAGGGACTCGCGCAGGAGCGCGATGAAGCGCTCGCGCTGCTCGAGCATCGGGTAGTGGCCGCAGCCCGTGATCTCTGCGAGCGAAGTCGCAGCCCTCGCGCCGCTCGCCTCGATGACGGCGACGATGTCGTCCGCGTAGCTACCGGCGACCCGCGCGCCACGCCGCAGGCGTCGCGCCGTGCTCTCGCCGGAACATCCGGATGAAGTGCGTGGCATCGGCGTAGCCGACACGCTCGGCGATCACCTCGACGTGCTCGTCCGAGTGGGAGAGGAGCCGACGCGCCTCTGCCATGCGGCCGCTGACGATCCACTCGCCCGCGCTCTTGCCCGTCGCGTCCTTGAGCGCGGCGGTGACGTAGGTCGGCGTCCGGCCCACGGCGCGCGCGATCTCGCTGACGGTCAGTCGACGAAGACAGTTCCGCTCGATGAAACGAAGGCTATCGACCACCACGCCGCCACCGGGCGGCGCGTGATCGGTGAGCGCCATCGCGCGCTCGATCTCGGCGAGGATGAGCGTGAGCAGGCTCCACTGGATCGCGGCGCTGCCCGTGCCGGACGGCCGATCGCCCAGCTCACGAAAGAGGCTCTCGAGGAACGGGTGCCGCTCGCTCGGGATCCGCACGACGGGCGAAGCGCCGTCGCGCACGCGCTCGAGAGGTCCGAGCAGCGAGGCCGCACCGTGCTCGGTGAAACAAGGGGCACAGAAGGCGAGTCCCCAGTACTCGCTCCGCTGCATCTCGAGCATGCGGTGCGGCTGACCCGCAGGGACGATCACGACGTCGCCCCCAGCGATCCGATGCTCGCCGTTCTGCTCGAGGCGCGAGTGTCCCGCCGTGTGGAACGCGAGCGCGGCATAGTCGTGGGTGACCAGACGCGGTGGGGGATCGCTGCGATCGAGGGGTCGTTCGTGCGACGCCGCGATCGAGCCGCCGCTCTCCGTCAGCCGTCTGCCCACCGCGTGTGGGCGCGCGATCGCGCGCGCGCGTGTCGTCACGCCGCGACGCTACCGTGGGTCGCGACGGGCCGTCACGAGCCACGTCGCGGTCGGCAGCACGACGCCCTCGGAGGTCAGGTGCGGCACGAACGCGTCGCGCACCGCCGCGCGGATCGCCGCGTGCTGCGCGCGATCGACGCTCGGTAGCAGCCGACTGAGCGGCCCGATCTCGAGGGCGAGATCGACAGCGGCCTCGACGTCCTCGGTGCCCGCATACACGACCTCGACGTCGTGCGGCGCGAGCTCCACGTGCGTCCACCCCGCCGCCGTCAGCACGTGCTCCACGCGCGATGCGTCGGCGAACGCGAAGGGACCGGGCGCGTTCGCTTGGGGTGTCTCGTCCGCCGTCGCCACCACGCGTGACGCGGCCTCGAGCGGCAGCGTGAAGAGCGGGTTCTCGGACGCGGAGCGCCAGCACACGAAGCCGAGGCGCCCACCTGGCGCCATCGTCTCGCGGAGGTTGGCGAACGCGCGCACCGGATCGTCGAAGAACATCACGCCGAAGCGCGAGAAGAGCGCGTCGAAGCCCGCTTCCTCGAACCGGTGCGTCTGCGCGTCCGCGTGGAGGAAGCGCACGTTCTCGATCCCCGACGCACGCTCGTTCGCACGCGCGAGCAGCGGCGCGGAGACGTCGAGCCCGACGACCTCCCCGGGCCGCGTGAGCTCGGCGAGCGTGAGCGTGGTGGCGCCCGCGCCGCAGCCGACGTCGAGCACGCGCTCGCCCCTCTGCACGGCGAGCTTCTCGAGGATCGCACGGCCGATTGGCTCGAGCTGCGCGTCGAGCTCTCGCTGACGTCGCGCCCACTTCGGACCGGCTTGCTCGTTCCAGCACGTGGTCTGGGCGGTGTTCGCCGACTCGCCTCGCTCGGCGTCCGCGTGGGGCTCGCTCATCGTGTGCTCTCCCTCGATCGCCCTGCGCTCACGAGCGCTGCGGTCAGCTCCATGTTGATCGCCGCGGCTGCCTGCATGCCTGCGGCGGCGGCGAGTATGGCCCCTTGCCCGCGCGTCGCGAGATCGCCCGCGGCGTGGATGCCGGGGACCGAGGTCTCCTTCGTCATGGGATCGACCTTCAACATCCCATCGTCGTCGAGCGCGAGCGCGAGCGAGCGCACGACCTCGACCTGGCGCTGGTGGGGATGCGCAAAGAGCGTCTCGCATGCGATCGATCGACCGTCCTCGAGCGCGATCGAGGACAGGCCGCGGGGGCCGTCGACGAGACGCGCGATGGGCGTGGTCTCGATCGTCACGCCCGCCGCCTCGAGCCTCGCGCGCGGCTCGCCGTCGATCGAGGTCCCATGCGTGTAGAGGGTCACGTCGTCGCTCCAGCCGCGCAGCATCGTGGCGAAAGGGACCGTGTGAGGTGCTTCGGGGTGGAGCGCGAGGACGCCCCAGCGACCTCCCTGCGCCTCCCAGCCGTGACAGTACGGGCACTGGAAGATCGAGCGCCCCCACAGCGCCGCGAAGCCCTCGAGCGCGATTGGCTCGTCGATCATCCCGGTCGCGAGGATCACGCGCCGCGCGATCACCCGATCGTCGTCGAGCGTGATCGTGAATGCGCCCTTCTCTCCCGCGATGGCGCGGACGCCGACGTCACGGACCGCGACGTTCGGATAGTGCGCGAGCTGCTCGCGCGCGACGCGGCGCATCTCGTCGGGCGGCGTGCCGTCACGCGTGAGGAAGTTGTAGACGTGGGTCGCCGCCGCGTTGCGCCGCGGCCCGGAGTCGGTGAGCAGCACGCGCTTGCGTGCACGACCGAGCGTGAGCGCCGCGGCTAGGCCCGCAGGCCCACCGCCGACGACGAGGACGTCGCACGTGGTGTGGGTGTCGTTGTTCGTGGTCATGTGCCGTACGTAGGTCTCGCCGGGCTGGCGGCAAAGGGCGTGGTCTACGTTCGGATCGGCCGATCGTGCGATCGCGATCAGCGATCTCGCACTGCTGCGATGTCGGCGAGGCAGGCAGCGTCGAAGTCCGGCAGCTCGCCGCCGCCGATCAGCGTCGTCGCCAACGAGTCGAGGCCCGCCGAGCTCTCGTACGCCCAGTACATCAGGCATCCATCGTTCGAGTCGTGCCGGCCGTGCGCCTCGTCGACGTGCGGCGTCACCATCGGCGTGCCGTTGTCGACGAGGCCGAGCACGTGACCCACCTCGTGCAGCCACACGCCGTACTGCGCCGTCTCGCAGAGACGCTCGCCGAGCAGCGGCTGGCCGTCGCAGTTGGCCTCGATGGTGTTCTCGAACACGGCGATGTGGGTGTGGGCCCACGCGACCGCGAGGATCGCGCCCGAGGCCGTGTCCCGCTCGTGGTGGCCGTCGATCCACATCGCGTGCATCACGATCGTGCCGGGGGGTGCGTCGTTGGCGAACGTCTCGTCACCGAGCGCGAAGAGCTCGGCCTCGGTCCACACGTGATCGGCGCCGCGCGAGGGGATCGAGCCCATGACGACCTCGATGCCGGCGGGCTTGTCGAGCAAGGTGCCGAGGCGAGCCACGAGCCGGTCGATCACGCCAGCACGCGGCTCGGTGCCCGCGACCACATCGAGCTCGATCACCAGACGTGTGTCCTGATCGCCACGGATGTAGCGCTCGTGCCTCGGACGCTCGCTGTACGCATCGACGCTGACTCCGACGGCGTCGACGGGCCCCGCATCGGTGCCGGGCGGCAGAGCATCGTTCGTACACGCGGCCAGAACCGCGAGGCATGCGGGTGCGAGGAAGCTTCGAGACATGGACGCTCCGGGTGGACGGTGAGGGACGCGCCCTCGTGAGCACCGGCCATGCCGCAGCGTTCAAGTCCTGGAGAGCGAAGCGACGCGCGGGTTGGAGCTGCTCACGCGCGAGATCGTGTCCTCGATGGCGCTCACCACGTCGCGCTGCGTCCAGAAGCGTCCCCCGCTCTTGGGCAAGAGCCGCGAGATCCACTCCGAGGCCTCGGGGCGCGTCGGGAACACCATGTGCGGGAAGCCCGGTCGCGCGAGCATCGCCACGCCGGACACGAACGCGCGCGCGGCGGCCATGAGGAAGCCCTCGCCGGGGTAGACGACGGCCGACGCGGCGATCACGCCCTTGCCGCCGCGGACGAGCTCGATGAGCGCCTCGCGCGCATCGCCCTCCGGTCCCTTGGCGCCCGGCAGCGCGACCTGCACGAGCCCCACGAGCTCGCCGCGATCGCGCGCGACCGAGCGGAGCACCTCGCCCACGTGCCGCACGGCCTCGGCGCGCGTCTCGTGAACCCAGATCACGACGACGAGGTTCCCGGTGCGACCGATCGCGTAGTCGGGGTCGACGGAGAGGAGGATCAGCTCGGACGGCACGGCCACGGCGCCGCGAGGTTCGCCCGGGGCCGCGCCGTCCGCAAGCCTCACCGGGGAAGGGGCGGAAGTCGGCTCGCGAGCACGTGGTCTGGGTCGCAGCGCTCGACGACGCGCGCGAGCGCATCGAGCGAGGCTCCGTGGTGCTCGGCCCAGCCGAGCGCGTGGATGCGAGGCAGCCAGCCCGAGAGGTAGCGCTTGGCGCCGAGAGACGCGTACGCCGCATCGAGCGCCTCGATCGCCCCGCGCGCCTGCTCGACGAACGCAGCCGGTACGCCTGCGGGCAGCATCGCGACGACGAACGCCGGGCCCTCCGGCATCGCGACGGATCGTGACCGCGCTCCGCGGGCGTCGCTCGCCACGGGTGTCGCGCGGACGAGCTCACTCAAGAACGGCGGCATCGCCATCGCGCGCTCGAGGGCTTCGCGCGCGCGGGCGGCGGGCACGAAGGCCTCGAACCAAGGATGCGCGAGCTCCCACGCGCCGGTCGCGCGCATGGCAGCGAAACGCGCGTCGAAGCGCGACGCGAACGAGAGCGGGTCGTCCGCTTCGTCGTGCAGCACCTCGTCGTGCGAGAGATCCGCGAGCAGCGGCTCGACCACCGCGTCCGCGCCGACCGTCAGGTGGAGCGCGTACGAGAAGCGACGCAGCGGTGCGCGACCACCCTGCGGGGTCCGGATCAGACCGAGCATCGCGGGGGCGCACATCGCGTCGAGGTGCTCGACCTCGGCGCGCAGCGCGAGCCGCGTCTGGTCCGCGAGCAACGTGGAGAGATCGCGGTAGAGGAGCACGAGGCTCCGAAGCGCGCGCGGCGTGGGCACGAGCGCGAGCGTGATGCAGGCGAGGATGCCGGCGCGGCCCACGCCCCCGAGGACCACGTCACGCACCTCGACCTCGGACTCGCGCGAGAACGTCACCTGCTCCCCCGTGCCGAGCACCACGTTGGCCGAGACGACGTGATCGACGACGAGGCCGTGTCGGTGCGTGCTCGACCCCATGCCTCCCGCGGACAGCACGCCGCCGACGGTCAGGTCGAGGTTGAGCGGGACGACCGGCAAGGTCAGGCCGTGCGGGATCGTCTCTGCGAGGATCTCTCGGAACGTGGTGCCGGGCCCCACCGACACGCGAGCGTCGCGCAAGGCCGAGACGTCGAGCGAGCGGAGATCCGAGAGATCGAGCGTGATGGTCTCCGCCGCGACCGACTGCCCACCTTGCGAGAGGCCTGCGCCGCGGGGCGTCAGCTTCACGCCGAGCGAGCGCGCCATCCGCACGATGCGCGCCATCTCGTCGACCGAGCGGGCGCGCACCACGCCGCGCGAGGCGCCGCGCACGAGGCGACCGAAGTCGGTCTCGTACGCGGCGAGCGAGCCGGGTGCATCCTCGAGCGGAGTCTGCTCCGCGCGAAGGGCGTGCACGAACTGATCGACGGTCACGCCGACCGCACCTCGGGAAGATGCGTGGTCACCAGCGCCTCGAGGTGATCGGCGAGGTTGCGCATCGTCTCGAACGTGCGCGTGACGGCACGCACGACCTCCGCGCCAGCGACGGTCGGAACGCGGATCGCGTCGATCGCCTTCTGCTTCTGGTCCTCGAAGATCTCGTGGCTCGCCTCGACGGCCTGGTGCTTCTTCGAGAAGTAGAGCAGGCCATCGCTGCGACCGAGCCGCTCGAGACCATCCACCATCGACGCGAAGAACGACACGCCCGCCGCCTCGAGGCAGAGCACGACAGCGAAGCGTGCGAGATCGCTCTCGGCGCTGATCGCCTCGGCCACCTGGTGGTAGGAGACGTCGCGGATCGCTCGCGCGTCGCGCGAGAAGAGCGTGGCCAGATCGGCGGTCAGGTCGAGCACCTCGAGATCACGCAGGTACCAGTGGTCGTGCCCCGCGTCCTCGAGCTGGTGCGCGCGCGCCAGCTGACGGAGCACGGGGTCGGTCGTCTTCTCCGTCACGAGGCGCAGCACGTCCTGGAACGCCATGACGAAGAACGCGACGCGAGGAGCCACACGGCGGATGTCGGCGAGCGTGGCCTCGGTCCGGAGGCGCGCGAAGAACGGATGGGCAGCGAGCTTCTCCTGCTCACGATCGACGAGCGCGCGCAGCTCTGCGACGGTCGCCGGCACGTCCGTCCGCTCACGCACTCCCGACCCGCGCGTGATCCGCGGCGGCGGATCGTTCGACGGGCTCGATCGCGTGGCGTGGACCTGTGCGTCGAGGGGCACGCGCGCAGGCTGCACGGCGTAGAGCTGCGGCGAGAGGTAGACGACGACGCGTGGTCCGCGCGCTGTCGCACGAAGGCCTGCGTACGTCACGATGCCGCGTCCGTCGGTCAGCTCACGCCCGGTGACGGCGCGCGCCGCGTCTCGCGCGAGCGCACGCTCGGCGGGCGAGAGCAGCCCATCGAGCCGATCGATCGCCTCGTCGTCGTGTGCGACGCAGGCCCGCAGCGGCACGTAGAGGCTCGCCTCCGGACGCTCCGCGCCGGGACGGAACGCGAGACAAGTCTGGAGCGGTCGCGAAAGCGACTCCGTCGGCCCACCGGCGAGGCGCTGCACCCAGGGCGTCACGCCCTCGAGCAGCGCGCCGCTGGCGTCGAGCTGGGCGATGACGTCCTTCGACGACTCGCCGGGGTGCGCGAAATAGAGCTTCACGCGCGAGCTCTCACGCGCACCGAGATCGAGCGAGACGTAGGTCGGGCGCGACTTCTCCGAGAGGGCCTCCCGCACCGTCTCGAACGACGAGTCGAGCCCCAGCTCCGCCATGGTGCGCGCGACGAGCAGCATCGCGCCGTCGACGCCGACGACCTGTGGGTTCAGGTAGACCTTGAAGTCACGCGGACCCGAAGCGTCGAGCGTGCACGCGTGCCACATCGAGAAGCGCACGGGGATCGACGTGAGCGGACGATAGAGGTGCTCGATGCGTCTGTACCCGTCGAGCTGTGCGCCCCTCGCCTCGAGGCGCTTCATCACGTTCGTGCCCACCTCCCACGACGACTCCGCGGGCGCGACGTCGGCCGCCGAGATGCGCGCCTGCGGCTCCCACAGGAGACGCAGCGTCGGATCTCCACCCTCGAACGCGAGCGAGAGCTCGAACGGGCTCCCGTCGTCGGTGATGTCGCTCGGCCACGCGGGGTCGTAGCCCGCTTCCCAGCTCGGCCACTCACCACTGAGCTCGTCGAGGACGACCCTGCCCGCGAGGCTCCACTCTGGATGTCCTGTCGCCTCGCACGCAGAATCGATGCGACGACGCGCCAGCTCACGAAGCCGAGGCCACGGTTGTTTCCTCTCCATCATCCCTCCTGGCGACGCTGCGGACAGCTTGGTGCAACGTCGCGTGATCCAGTACGCGCGAGGCGCGCGTTCGCTTCCCGATCTCGGAGCGGTGCGTGCATTTTCGCCCCGGCCGCTCCGCCCGTGTCCGATGCGCCGCGATCTTTGAAGCGCGAGCGGAACGGCTCGCGCCGACACCGCGAGGGACGCGAGCTATAGAGGCGCCGTGAACGACGACGCCGCGCGACCGCACCTCTTCGGCATGACGCCAGAGGATCTCTGCGCCGCGCTCGCGACGCGGCGCATCGATTGCTCCATCACCGAAGCTCGGCGTCTCTTGGGTCACGTCATCTCCGAAGGTCGGACGGACCTCGTGCTGCGCCGGCCGCCCCGTCGCGCCGTGCTGCAGGCCGTCGATGCGCTCTTCGACCGCGAGCGCCTCGAGGTCTTGGATCGCGTGAAGGACGGGCACGACGGGTTCGTGAAGTACCTGTTCCGTCATCGCGATGGCGCGCTCACCGAGGCGGTACGCATCCCGCTCGAGAAGCCCGGCCGCTTCACGGTCTGCCTCTCCTCCCAGGTCGGCTGCGCGATGCGGTGCGCCTTCTGCGCGACCGGCCGCCTCGGACTCACCCGCAGCCTCGAGGCGTGGGAGATGGTCGCCGCCCTCGCGACGGTTCGCGACGAGCTCGCGACCGATCCGAGCCTCGACGCACTGCGCGAGAGCGGCGTGACGCCCCGCGTCAGCGGCGCGGTCTTCCAAGGACAAGGCGAGCCCTTCCACAACTACGACGCGGTGATCCAGGCCGCGCGGGTGCTCTCGAACCCGTGCGGCGGCCGCATCACGCAGGAGGCGATCACCATCTCGACCGTCGGCCTGGTCCCGCAGATCGAGCGCTACGCGCGCGAGGGACACGTGTTCAGGTTGATCGTGTCGCTGACCAGCGCGGTGGAAGAGAAGCGCAAGACGCTCCTCCCCGTGGCGGGGCGCTTCTCGATGCGTGAGCTCGTGCGCGTCTTGCGCGAGCACCAGGCCACGCTCGGCAAGCGCATCACGCTCGCGTGGGTCTTGATGCGAGGCGTCAACCACGGCGAGGACGAGCTCGAGGCGCTGTCGCGCGAGCTCGGCGAGCTCTCGATCCGACTCAACCTCATCGACGTGAACGACGCGACGGGCACCTACGAGATGGCGACGGACGAGGAGCGGATCGCGTTCGTGGGCAGGCTGCACGCGGCGGGCATCGCGACGCAGCGTCGCTACTCGGGCGGCAAGAGCGAGCACGCGGCCTGCGGGATGCTCGCGGCCAAGCACCGAAGCGGGAGCGAGGCGACCAACCTCGAGGGAGGGCTCGCGTGAACGAGGACCCGCTGTACGGGATGTACCTGGCCCACGGCTCGATGTTCATCCTCGGGCTCGTCATGCAGATCGCCTTCTTCGTGGTCGCGCTCACGACGGTGCGACGCGCGAGCCCCGAAGCCTCGAACCTCATGATCACGGCGAGCGTGATCCACTTCCTCTGTACGCTGCTCGGGCCGATCGCCACCTTCTTCGTCTCCCGCCTCTACGGCATGGAGGACATGGTGCGCATGAACACCATCACGATGGTGGTGCTGGGACTCATCGGCATCGCCGCAGGTTGTCTCCAGCTCGTGGGCATCGTGCGGGTCTCCGAGGCGCGACAGCGCTCGGGCGCGAGCCGAGAGCCCTGACCGCGAACGCGAGCGTTGTCATCGCGAGCGGGGCTGGCGATGCTCCTCCGCGATGCCCACCCGCCTGATCGACACGAACGCCTTCCGCGCGCTCCGCGCACACGCCGACGCGATCCGTCCGGTGCCGCTGCTCGAGCTGGTGAAGACGCCCGGTCGCGTCGCCGCGATGCAGCACGAGGCGGCGGGGCTCTTCGTCGATCTCTCGAAGAACCGCGTGAGCGACGAGACGCTGTCCTTGCTCGCCCAGCTCGCGAACGAGCGCGAGCTGTCGGGCGCGATCGCGGCGATGTTCGGGGGCGAGACGCTCAACCTCACCGAGGGTCGGTCGGTGCTGCACGTCGCGCTGCGCAACCGGAGCGAGCGGCCGATCGTCTCCGACGGCACGGACGTGATGCCTGGTGTGCGCGCGGTGCTCGCGAAGATGGAGGACCTCGTCGGTCGCGTGCGCAGCGGTCGCTGGGTCGGCGCGACCGGCGAGCGCATCACCGACGTCGTCAACATCGGCATCGGCGGCTCGGACCTCGGGCCCCACATGGTGTGCGAGGCGCTCGAGCCGTACTGGAACACCAAGAAGGAAGGCGCGATCCGCCCGCACTTCGTGTCGAACGTCGATGGCGCCCATCTCGCGCGCACGCTCAAGGATCTGAGGCCCGAGACCACCCTGTTCCTCGTGGCGAGCAAGACGTTCACGACGGAGGAGACGATCCTCAACGCCAAGAGCGCACGCGCGTGGCTGACGAGCTCGCTGCCTCCTTCGGCGGGAGGTGACGCCGCGGTGCCCAAGCACTTCATCGCGCTCTCGACGAACGCGAAGGAGGTCGCCGCGTTCGGCATCGACGTCGCGAACATGCTGGAGTTCTGGGACTGGGTGGGAGGGCGCTACTCGTTGTGGAGCGCGATCGGGACCTCCATCGCGCTCGCCGTGGGCTTCGACCGTTTCGTCGAGCTGCTCGAGGGCGCGCACGCGATGGACGAGCACTTCCGCACCGCGCCGATCCAGAAGAACGTGCCGGCCCTGATGGCGCTCCTCGGTGTCTGGTACGCGGCGTTCTTCGACGCGCACTCGCACGCGGTCCTTCCCTACGACCAGTCGCTTCATCGCTTCGCCGCATGGCTCCAGCAGGGCGACATGGAGAGCAACGGCAAGAGCGTGACGCGCGAGGGTCAGCGCATCGCGGGCTACACGACGGGACCGATCGTGTGGGGGGAGCCGGGCACCAACGGCCAGCACGCGTTCTATCAGCTGCTCCACCAGGGCACGCGCCTCGTGCCGTGCGACTTCGTCGCGCCGCTGCGCTCTCCGTATGCGCTGAACGGCGGGGCCGATCGCCATCACGCGATGTTGCTCGCGAACCTCGTGGCGCAGAGCGAGGCGCTGATGATCGGCAAGTCGATCGACACGGTGCGCGCGGAGCTGCGGGCGGAGGGCAAGGACGAAGCGACTGTCGCGCGGCTCGCGGAGCACAAGGTCTTCGAGGGCAACCGACCGAGCAACGTCGTCTTGTTCGACAGGCTCGATCCTCGAGCGCTCGGCGCGCTGCTCGCGCTCTACGAGCACCGCATCTTCGTGCAGGGCTGGATCTGGAACGTGAACAGCTTCGATCAATGGGGCGTCGAGCTCGGCAAGAAGCTCGCGCGCACCGTGCTCGCGGAGATCGAGGGCGGTCCCGACACCGGGCACGACCCCTCGACGGCGAGCCTCGTCGCACGCGTGCGCGCGTCGCGCGGGTCGAGCGCGTGA